>NZ_JBFTZE010000025.1:0-91399 GCF_056406935.1 Pseudomonas sp. P1_A1
CTCCTACACGGTTCGGGTCGAATGCAAGGCGCGTTGCACACAATCGAGCAACTGCCCCACCGCCCAGGGTTTCTTGATGAACGAAACCGGATGCTTGACCCCGGAGCTTTTCGGAGTTTCGAAGCCAGACATGATCATGATCGGTTTGTCTGGCCAACGGTCGCCAAACTGATTGGCCAGGTCCGCGCCATTGAGTTTGCCCGGCATGGTGATGTCCGTCAGCAATAACCTCACCTGCGGGGCGTGCTGTTCCAGAAACTGCGATGCGGCGTCCGCGCTGATCTGTGGTTCAACCGCAAAGCCTTCCTCCTGAAGAATTTCGCAAAGAAACTCCAGGATCAACGGGTCGTCCTCAACCACAAGAATCAATCCACCAGACAAGCGCGCGCCCGCCGTTGATGCTGGACTCATGACTGTACTACTCCCTGATTGCGCAAATAGTTTCGCAGGCTCAAATCCGCCACCTACAGGTATGAACAGCGGACCTCGCGAAAAATTCATTTTTGATACACCTATCCAGGGCATTCTCCGTTCCAGGCCGCTAAACATGACCGTTTGTCCGCGCATAATTGTGGTTAAAATGCCGCCCTTTCCACATGACCGACCCTGCCCGATGAATCCAGACGCCCTCTCCATCCTCCACGACCATTTGCTCACAGCGCTTGCGGCAGCACCCGCAGAAACCCGTCGGCTGTTCCACGGCCGTGGCCGCTGCTGGCCGGGGCTGGAGCAATTGACCGTCGACTGGCTCCAAGGCGTGGTGCTGGTCTGTGTGTTCAAGGAGCCGCAAGCGTCGCAACTGGACGATTTGAAGCAGCGACTGATGGCGATCACACAGGCGCCTGCGTGGAAAACCTCTGGCGCACATACCTTGCTCCTGCAACATCGCTATCTGCAGGAAAGCACCACCGAATGGCTGCTCGGGGAGCCGATCGAGGAGATGACGATCACCGAGGGCGGCCTGCAGTATCGCGTGGACCTGGGCCGCAAACAGAACACCGGCCTGTTTCTCGACATGCGCTACGGCCGCGATTGGGTGCGGGCCAATGCGGATGGCAAACGGGTGCTGAACCTGTTCGCTTATACCTGCGGGTTTTCAGTGGCCGCCCTCGCGGGAGGCGCTACGCATGTGGTCAACCTGGACATGTCCCGCGCGGCCCTGAGCCGTGGTCGCGACAATCACCGGCTCAATGGCCATGACCTGAGCAAGGTGAGCTTTCTCGGCCACGACCTGTTCAAGTCCTGGGGCAAAGTGATCAATAGCGGCCCTTATGATCTGGTGATCATCGACCCACCGTCCTTTCAGAAAGGCAGTTTTCTGCTGACCAAGGATTATCAGCGCGTGCTGCGCCGTCTCCCGGAACTGCTCAGCCCCCAGGGCACGGTTTTGGCCTGCATGAACGACCCGGCTTTTGGCGCGGACTTCCTCATCGACGGCGTCACTCGCGAAGCACCGAGCCTGCGGTTTGAGCAACGGCTGGAAAATCCACCGGAGTTTCCCGATGCCGATGTTGAGTGTGGGTTGAAGGCGTTGGTGTTCAGACAGGGGTAGTTGAAAATCAAAATGGTGATTCAACACCAGGCAGGCCGGCCAGACTCAGTAGACTAATGGTACTTGAGCCCGAACCCGCGGCTTCCTACGATAATGATACGCAGCGGTTGGAGGTTTAAAGCCGTTGCGTAAGTGGTGGGTGAACTGAACCCCAATAAGCCCACCCCTTGTTTCATGCGCATCTTGAGCCTCTCGGCTCTACTTCCTCCCCATCAAAGAGCTTTGAGGCTCTTTTTTTGCCTGTAAAAATTCCATCCCCCTAAAAACATGCGGTCGCAATGCAGTTCACTGTAATGCGATCTGCTACGAAAAATGCGCCTCGGCTGGAGCCGCTTAAGTGAACTGCATGACGGTCAGGCAGCTCATTCCGAGTAGGCGAGCCCCGCCGGGCCATCAGCGTAATGCCACCTATACTCAAGCCACCTTCCCCCAACGGGGACCTGCGCTACCGACAATAAAAAGCAGAGGTGGAACATGGTCTGGCAGCAAATCTACGACCCCTTCGGTAACCCCGTGCTATCAACCCTCATGGCGGCAGTGCCGGTGGTGGTGATGCTGGTTTCCCTGGCGTTTTTCCACATCAAAGCGCATCTGGCGGCGTTGTTGGCCCTGGGTTCGGCCTTGCTGATCGCGATTTTCGCCTTCGGCATGCCCGCGAACATGGCGGGCTCGGCTGCACTGTTCGGTGCCGCCAACGGGCTGTTGCCGATTGGCTGGATCGTGCTCAACATTATTTTCCTGCATCGGCTGACCACCGAGAATGGCTCGTTCAAAGTGCTGCAAGACTCCCTGGCGCGCATCACCGACGATCGACGTCTGCAGTTGCTGCTGATTGCCTTCTGCTTCGGTGCCTTCTTCGAAGGGGCCGCCGGTTTCGGCACCCCCGTGGCGGTAACCGGGGCCATTTTGATCGGGTTGGGTTTCTCGCCCCTGGCCGCGTCAGGCCTGGCGTTGATCGCCAATACCGCGCCGGTGGCGTTCGGCGCTCTGGGCACGCCCGTCATCACCCTGGCCAAAGTGACCGGGCTGGATGAAATGGAGCTGTCGATGATGGTCGGTCGGCAGTTGCCGTTCTTCTCGGTGATCGTGCCGTTCTGGCTGATCTGGGCCTTCGCCGGCTGGCGCAAAATGCTGGAAATCTGGCCGGCGATCCTGGTGGCCGGCGTCAGTTTCGCCATACCGCAATTCCTGGTCTCCAACTACCACGGGCCGATGCTGGTGGATGTGATCGCGGCGCTGATTTCCATGGCCTGCCTGACCGGTTTCCTCAGGGTCTGGAAACCGGCCACCGTGCATACCTCTGCCGCCCTTTCAGGGCGAGTCGACAACTCCAAAATAGCCGAGGAGCATGACCAAAAACCCGTCGCCAGCGCGACCTTTGCCAGCGATGCAAAACCCGCCGTAATGCGCGCATGGATGCCGTGGATCATCCTCACGGTGTTCGTTTTCGCCTGGGGCACCCAAAGCTTCAAAAACCTGTTCGATACCCGCCCGGCCATGGATCCGCAAACCCACTCGGCCAGGCTCGACCCCCAGGGCAAGCCGATGCGCGAGGCCAACCCGATCTTTGCCCCGACCGTGACCTTCACCACGATTCATCAACAGATCGAGAAAGTCCCGCCCGTGGTGCCTGCGCCGAAAACCGAGGACGCGATCTACAAGTTCACCTGGTTCACCAGCACCGGTAGCGGCATCTTGCTCGCGGCGATACTCGGCGGGCTGCTGATGGGTTATTCCATCCCGCAACTGCTGCACCATTACCTGCGAACGTTGTGGGTGGTGCGCTATTCGCTCATCACCATTGTGGCGATGCTCGCCCTGGGCTTTCTGACCCGCTACTCGGGCCTCGACGCCACCATGGGCCTGGCCTTCGCCGCAACGGGCATTTTCTACCCGATGTTCGGCACCCTGCTTGGCTGGCTCGGCGTGGCCCTGACCGGCTCGGACACGGCCTCCAACGTGCTGTTCGGCGGCTTGCAACGGGTGACCTCCGAGCAACTGGGCCTGAGCCCGGTGCTGATGGCCGCCGCCAACAGTTCCGGCGGGGTCATGGGCAAGATGGTCGACGCCCAGTCGATTGTGGTCGCGTCCACCGCCACCCGCTGGTACGGCCATGAAGGGGAAATCCTGCGCTACGTGTTTTTCCACTCCGTGGTGCTGGCGATTCTGGTCGGCGGGCTGGTGACGTTGCAGGCGTATGTGGCGCCGTTCAGCCATATGGTGGTGGGCGGGCACTGATCCAGGGGGGCGGGCCTCATCGCGAACATTAATTCCAGCCGCCCCCCATTACCTTGTACAACGTCACCCGGTTGCTCTGCTCGGCCAGACGCAGGGTGATCAGGTCCTGTTGGGCGCTGTACAACGAACGCTGGGCGTCCAGCGCTTCGAGGTAGCTTTGCGAGCCGCCGCGATAGAGCGCGTCGGCCAGTTCAAAGCTTTTACGGCTGGCGTCGGTCAAGGCTTGCTGCGCCGTCAGGCGTTGGTCCAGGGTGCTGCGCACCGCCAGCGCATCGGCCACTTCCTTGAAGGCAGTCTGCAACGTTTGCTGGTAGGTCTGCACCTGAATTTCACGCTCGACCTTGGCCGCATCCAGCGTCGCGCGGTTGCTGCCGGCATCGAAGATCGGCAGGCTGACGCTCGGGGCGAAGGTCCAGGCGCCGCTGCCGGACGTGAACAGACCGGACAAGGCCGAACTCGCAGAACCGGCATTGGCAGTCAGGCTGATGCTCGGAAAGAACGCCGCCCGCGCCGCGCCGATATCGATGTTGGCCGACTTGAGGGTGTGTTCGGCGGCCAGCACATCCGGGCGCCGTTGTAACAGACTGGACGGTAACTCATCCGGCACCTGAACCAGCAGCGCGACCGATTGCAGACTCGCGCCGGGCAGCAGTTCATCGGGAATATCGCTGCCGACCAGCAAGCGCAAGGCATTGCGGTCCTGGAGAATCTGACTGGCGTAGACCGCCACATCGCCTCGGGCCGACTCCACAGTGGTTTGCGCCTGGGCCAGGGCCAAGCCGGAAGAGCCACCCAAGGCATGGCTGCGTTGAGTCAGTTCGTAAGTTGCCTGTTGGCTGCGCAGGGTTTCCTGGGCCAGTTGCAAACGCTCGTTGTCCGCTGCCAGCGTCAGCCAGGCCGTGGCCACTTCAGCCACCAGGCTGATCTGGGTGCTACGCCGGGTTTCGGTCAGTGCCAGATAGTCTTCCAGCGCTTCGTCCTGAAGGTTCTGTACTCGCCCGAACACGTCCAGTTCATAACTGCTCAGCCCCAGTTGCGCACTGTACTCATGACTGGTGCTCGCCGTGCCGCTGCTGGACGTGCGGCTATGTGTGCCGCTGACTCCGGCATCGATGGTGGGAAACGCCGCCGCCCGTTGAATGCGATATTGAGCCTGGGCCTTTTCGATGTTCAGGCCGGCCAGGCGCAAATCACGGTTGTTGGTCAGGGCCAGGGTCTGTAAGCGCGCCAGGCGACTGTCGGTAAAGAACTGCTGCCAGTGAATATCCGCCGCCGCATCGCCTGAGGGCACGCCGGTCGACGGCAACCATTGCCCGGCGACCGGCGCTTCGGGGCGCTGATACTGCGGCGCCAGATTGACACAACCACTGAGTAACGCCAGAGCAGCCAACAAGGGCCAATGAAACTTGATCATGCATCACCTTTCTGGGCGGTTGGGTTGGCGGTTGTTGCGGTGGATACGCGACCGAAACGACGACGGATCAGCACAAAGAACAGCGGCACAAAGAAGATCCCCAGCACGGTGGCGCTGAACATGCCCCCCAGAACGCCAGTGCCGATGGCCTGGCGCCCGGCAGAACCGGCGCCGGAGCTCAATGCCAGTGGCAACACGCCGAACATGAAGGCCAAAGACGTCATCAGGATCGGTCGCAGGCGTTGGCGCACGGCAGTCAGTGTCGCATCCCGCAGGCTATTCCCCTGCTCTTGCAGGTGCTTGGCAAACTCGACGATCAGAATCGCGTTCTTCGCCGCCAGTCCTACCGTGGTCAACAGCCCGACCTGGAAGTACACGTCGTTGCTCAAGCCACTGAAGCGGTTCGCCAGCACCGCGCCGACCACCCCCAGCGGCACCACCAGCATTACCGAAAACGGCACCGACCAACTCTCATACAACGCCGCCAGGCAGAGGAACACAAACAGCACCGAGATCCCGTACAGCAGCGGTGCCTGGGAGCCGGACAAGCGCAGTTGATATGACTGCCCGGTCCACTCGTAGCCGATGCCTTCGGGCAGTTGTTTGATGATCGCTTCCACCGCATCCATCGCAACCCCGGAGCTCACCCCCGGTGCCGGATCACCGACCACTTCCAGCGAGGCATTGCCGTTGTAGCGTTCCAGCAACGGCGAGCCATAGCTCCACGCGCTACTGGCGAACGAGGAAAACGGCACCATCTCACCTTTGCTGTTGCGCACGAACCAGTGCTCCAGGTCGGCCGCCTGCATCCGCGCCGACGCCTCGCCCTGCACGTAGACCTTCTTCACCCGGCCCTGGTTGAGGAAGTCGTTGACGTAAGTGCCGCCCAACGCGGTGGACAAGGTGCTGTTGATGTCGCTAGTGCTCAGGCTCAAGGCGCCGGCCTTGCGATCGTCGATGCTGACCTTGAGCTGCGGTGTATCGTCCAGGCCATTGCTGCGTACTCCCAGCAGCCGCGGGTCTTTCTTCGCCAACTCGATGAACTGCTCCCGCGCGGCGACCAGGGCGTCATGCCCCAGTCCGCCAAGGTCTTTGAGTTGCAGGTCGAAACCCGAACTTTGCCCCAGACCACGTACAGCGGGCGGCTGCATGACAAACACGTTGGCATCGCTAATGCTCGCCAACGCCAGGGTCGCGCGTTGGGCAATAGAGGCTGCGTCCTGCCCTTTCCCCGATCGCTCGCTCCAGTCCTTGAGTTTGATGAAAGCCCGGCCGGTATTCTGGCTGTTGCCACCCATGCCCAGGCCACTGATGCTGATCAGCGCCTCGACTTCCGATTGTTCGAGCATGTAGCTCTCGAACTGCTTCATCACCGCCTGAGTGCGGCTATCGGTGGCGCCCACCGGCAACTGGATCTGCGCCATGAGGATGCCTTGGTCTTCGTCCGGCAAGAACGAAGTCGGCAGGCTGGCATAACCAGCGCCCATCGCCAGCAAAATCACCCCGTACACCAGCAGGCTGCGACGCCCACGCTGCAAAATGCCGCCGACCCATTGTTGATAGCGCAAGGCGCTGCGTTCGAAGCTGCGGTTGAACCAGCCGACGAAACCAGTTTGTGCACCATGGCCCTGGCCATCCGACGGCTTGAGCAAGGTCGCACACAAGGCCGGCGTCAGGGTCATCGCCACCAACACCGACAGGAGCATGGCCGAGACGATGGTCACCGAAAACTGCCGATAGATAATCCCGGTGGAACCGCCAAAAAATGCCATGGGAATAAACACGGCGCTGAGCACCAGAGCGATGCCGATCAGCGCGCTGGTGATTTCCGCCATGGACTGGCGAGTCGCCGCCAGCGCCGAAAGTCCCTTCTCACCCATCACTCGCTCGACGTTTTCCACCACCACGATGGCATCGTCCACCAGCAATCCGATAGCCAGGACCATGGCGAACATGGTCAGGGTATTGATTGAATAGCCGAACAGCGCCAGCACGCCGAAGGTGCCCAGCAATACCACCGGCACGGTGATCGCCGGGATCAATGTGGCCCGCAGATTCTGCAGGAACAGGAACATGATCAGCACCACCAGCACGATCGCCTCGCCCAGAGACTTGACCACCTCTTCGATGGACAGGCTGACAAAGGGGGTCGTGTCGTAAGCGATCACGTTCTTGAGCTGCATTTGCGCTGGGTAGAAAGGCTCCAGTTCCTTGAGTTTGGCCTTCACGGCCTCACCCACGCTCAAGGCATTGGCCCCGGCGGCGAGCTGCACGCCCATGGCGGCGGCGGGTTTGCCGTTGAGGGCTGAACTCACGTCGTAGCTTTCGCTGCCCAGTTCGACCCGCGCCACATCCCCCAGCAGCACCACCGCGCCATTGCTGGTGGACTTGACCACCACGTTGCGAAATTCTTCGGCGGTTTGCAGCTTGCTGCGGGCGCTGATGGTGGCGTTCAACTGTTGCCCGGCCACCGCCGGCAAAGCACCGAGCTGGCCGGCGGACACCTCGGTGTTCTGTGCTTCCAGGGCGCTGCTGATGTCCGAGGGCATCAACGAATACTTTTCCAACAGAGCCGGGTCCAGCCAGATGCGCATGGCATAGCCCGAACCGAGGGTCTGCACGTCGCCGACGCCATCGATACGACTGATCTGGTCGAGCAAGGTGCTGGAAATGTAGTCGCCGATCTGGGTGCCGGTGACGCTTGGGTTGTCGGAGGCCAGGGCGGCAATCATCAGAAAGTCCGAACCGCCCTTGGTCACGGTCAGGCCTTCGCTCTGTACCGATTGCGGCAGTCGTGATTCGGCCTGTTGCAGTTTGTTCTGCACCTGCATCTGCGCCACATCCGGGTTAGTGCCGGCGGCAAAGGTCAGGCTGATGCTGGCGCTGCCCGCCGAGCTGCTGGAGGCCGACATGTAGGTCAGGTTATCCAGCCCTTTCATCTGCTGTTCGATGACCTGCGTCACCGAGTTTTCCACGGTCTCGGCCGAGGCGCCGGTGTAGGTGGCGGAGATCCGTACCGTTGGTGGCGCGATGTCCGGGTACTGTTCCAGCGGCAGTTGGCTGATCGACAAGGCGCCGGCGAGCATGATGACAATGGCGATGACCCAGGCAAAAATCGGTCGATCGATAAAGAACCGCGCCATGCTCAACCCTCCTGCGCAATGGCAGTCGGCGCCGATTGCCGCGTGCGGCTACGAGTGCCCGTGTTTTGCGCCAGCACCGGGGCGCCGACCCGCACTTTCTGCCCGCCCTCGACAATCACCTGGTCACCCGCCGTCAGGCCCGAGGTGACCCACCATTGGTTGCCCACGGCGCGATCGATGGTCAGCACACGCTGTTCGACCTTGCCATTGACCACCAGCAACACCGACGTCACGCCACTGGCGCTGCGGGTCACGGCTTGCTGCGGAATCAGGATCGCTTGATCGTCCCGGGCCTGTTCCAGCACCGCCCGCACATACATGCCCGGCAGCAACAGCCGATCCGGGTTGGCGATTTCCGCCCGCAGGGTCACGGTGCCGGTGCCCTCATTGACGCTGACCCCGCTGAATTTCAAACGTCCCTCATGGCCGTAAGTGCTGCCGTCGTCGAGCTTGAGACTGATCCGCGCTTCGCCCTCGCCGTTGCTTTGCAGCACACCGCTGGCGAGGTCGCGCTTGAGGCGCAACAGCTCGGTGGTCGATTGCGTGATATCCACGTAGATCGGGTCCAGTTGCTGCACCGTGGTCAGTGCGCTGTCCTGATTGGCCACCACCAATGCGCCGGGGGTGACCGTCGAAGTTTCGATGCGCCCGCTGACGGGCGAGCTGATGCGGGTATAGGCCAGGTTGATGCGCGCGGTATCCACGCCGGCCTGGGCCACTTGCAGTTCAGCCTCGGCGGTCAGCAGACTGGCCTGGGCATCCTCGTTGTCCTGCTGGCTGATGGCATCGATCTTCGCCAACTGGGCATCACGCTTGGCCGTGGCCTGGGCCGACTTCAACGTGGCACGAGCCTTGGCCAGGGTCGCCTGCGCTTCAGCCAATGCGGCTTTGTATGAGGACGCGTCCAGCTGATACAGCGCCTGCCCGGCCTTGACCTCGGCGCCTTCGACAAACAGCCGTTGCTGGACGATACCGCCGACCTGCGGGCGAATCTCGGCGATCATGAACGCCTGAGTGCGCCCGGCCAGCTCCGTGGTCAGCGCCTGGCTTTTGGGTTGCACCGTGATCACTGACACCTTGGCCGGTTCGACCACGGGCGCGGATGCGCCGGGGGAGCAACCGCTCAACACCACCAGAATAATCAAGGACAGTAAAACCGCGGCGGTTACCAGGGATTTGGCGAGAATTTTGGTCGACATAAATGCCTCTGCAAGACGGGGTGGCTGAAGCCAGACGCCATACTGCGAGGCAAATGTGCAGGAAAATTGAAGATTGCCTGCCGCCCTTGAATCTTCGCCGCGCCAGGGCCTAAATGGGCGGGCCATTCACTGACCTGCCCGAGCCCATGAAACTGAGTATCTCCACCAAGCTGTTTATTGCGGTACTGGCCAGTGTGCTGTTTGTCATCCTGAGCATGGGGCTGGCCAACGGCTGGAGCTTCGGCAAAGGCTTTCTCGACTACCTCAACGAACAGGCTCTGTTGCGCATGACCCCGGTGCTGCCGCGCCTGGCCAGCGCCTATGAGCGCGAAGGCAGTTGGGAATTTCTGCGCAACCAGCCCGATCGCTGGTTCGAGCTCATGCGGCCAGAGCCCGGAGTAGACTTCACCGGCCCGCAGCAGCCGCCCCTGACCACGTCCGACCTGACCGGCGCGGTGTTTCGCATCGCCCTGTTGGACCAGCAAAAGCAGCTGGTCATGGGCTACTCGGCGATTGCCGACGACGCCCTGATGCGCCCGATCGAGGTCGCCGGTAAAACCGTCGGCTGGCTGGCGGTGACGCCGTTCCAGAACGTGACCGAAGCCGGCGGCGAACGTTTTCGCCTGTACCTGTTGCGCACCAGCCTGGCCATGGGTGTGTTCTCGTTGCTGCTGGCGATACTGATCGCCTGGTGGATCGCCCGCACTCTGCTGGACCCGGTCAAGCGGGTGGCCGCCGCCACGCATCGATTGGCCGCAGGCGAGTACAGCAACCGGGTGGCGGTGTCCTCCAATGACGAAGTCGGTCAGTTGGCCCGCGACTTCAATCAACTTGCCTATACGCTGGAGCGCAACGAAAAAATGCGCCGGGAGTTCATGGCCGATGTGTCCCACGAACTGCGCACCCCGCTGTCGGTGTTGCGCGGTGAGCTGGAGGCCATCGAGGATGGTGTGCGCACGCTCGATCAGTCGTCGATGAAATCGCTGCAAGGCGAAGTCGGCATGCTCAGTAAACTGGTGGATGACCTGTATGAACTGTCCCTGGCCGATGTGGGCGCGCTGACCTACCGCAAGAGCGAATGCGATCTCAACGAACTGCTGCAAAGTTGCGTGGCGATGTTCCAGGAACGCTGCAATGCCCGGCACTTGCGCTTGGAGCTGGAGCTGCCGACACCACCACTGAGGGTAGAAGCCGACCCCAAGCGCTTGCAGCAACTGTTCGGTAATCTGCTGGAAAACGCCGTGCGCTATACCGATGAAGGCGGCGTGCTGCGTATTTGTGCGGCCAGCGATGGCGACGACGTACGCATCGATTTCCTGGATTCAGGCCCCGGGGTCGACGCGGATCAGTTGCCGCGTCTGTTCGAGCGTTTCTACCGTGGCGAAACCTCACGCAACCGCGCCAGCGGTGGCGCCGGTCTGGGGCTGGCGATCTGTCACAGCATCGCCCTGGCTCACGGCGGCAGCCTCAGTGCCGATCATTCCCCGTTGGGTGGCCTTTGGCTGACCCTGCGCCTGCCACGGAAAACCTGAACCATGGTCAACGACAACCCGATCCTGATCGTCGAAGACGAGCCCAAACTGGCCGCGTTGATGCGCGACTACCTGAGCGCCGCCGGCTATGCGACCCAGTGCCTGGACAACGGGCTGGAGGTGGTGCCGGCGGTCCGTGCCCGCGAGCCGCGACTGATCTTGCTCGACCTGATGCTGCCTGGGCGCGATGGCCTGCAAGTGTGCAAGGAACTGCGCAGTTTCAGTGCCGTACCGATCATCATGATCACCGCCCGCGTCGAGGAAGTGGATCGCCTGCTCGGGTTGGACCTGGGCGCCGACGACTACATCTGCAAACCCTTCAGCCCGCGTGAAGTGGTGGCCAGGGTCAAAGCCATCCTGCGACGCAGCCCGCAGCTTTTAACGACTGCACCGCCGCGCCTACAGATTGATGAAGAACAGTACCTGGCCTCCCTCGACGGCATAACGCTGGACCTGACACCACTGGAATTGCGCCTGCTAAGCACCCTCGCCCGCTCGCCGGGACGGGTGTTTTCCCGGGATCAGTTGCTCGACCGGATCTACTCCGATCACCGGGTGGTTACCGACCGCACGGTCGACAGCCATATCCGCAATCTGCGGCGCAAGCTCGAACAGGCCTGCCCGGGGGAGCATCCGATTGAATCGTTGTATGGGGTGGGTTATCGGTTTCAGCTCGCCGACGCCTGAAGCGTCGCCGTGATGAAGGAAGACTACCGCCCCGTTCCACGGACAGAACGGGGCGGCACATCAAGGCAGTGCGATCAGAATGTCACACTGGCGCTGAGGCGTGCCGTGCGCGCCTCGCCGACATTGACCGCCAGTTGGCTGCCGGTGGAGGACGGGTAGTACTGTTTGTCGAACAGGTTGTCGACGTTGAACTGCAGCGAAGTCTTGTACCCGAACATCGGCGACTCCCAGCGCACGAAGGCATCGGCGACGGTGTAGCTGCTCAGCCAGAAATCGTTGGCATTGTTGGCCGCACGCTCGCCGACGTAACGCGCACCGCCGCCCGCATGCCAGGCCCCGAACTCCGTAGGCACATTCAGGTGATGGGTAAGGTACAGGCTTGCAGTGTGCTTCGGCGCATCGGCGAGGCGGTGACCTTCGTCATCCGGATCGTCGAGGATTTCCGTGTGGGTGTAAGCGTAGGTGCCGATCAGGTCCCAGCGCTCGGCCACACGCCCGGTGACGTCCAGTTCCAGGCCCTGTGAACCGACTTTGCCCGCCGCCTCCGAGAGGCTGACGCCACCGACCGTCTGGGTGGTCACGACGTTTTTCTTCTCGATGTCGAACAGCGCCAGGTTGATGTTCAGCCCCGGCAGCGGATCGTATTTCGCGCCGACCTCATAGCTGCGCCCCTCCTCCGGATCGAAGGTATTGCCGGCATCGTCGACTTGGGTATTGGGCTTGAACGAACGGCTGTAGTTACCGTACAGCGACAAGCTATCGGTGGCTTTGTAGACCAGCCCCAGGAACGGCACGAAAGCATCGCCGTTATCGTCGCGGTTGACGGTGTAGCTGCTGCCGCGCCCCTGATCGCTGTACTGATCGTAATGCTGCTGGCGACCGCCGAGAACCAGGATCCAGCGGTCATCAAGGTGCCAGTTATCCTTGAAGTACACCGAGCTGGAATTCAGCTGGTTGCTCAGGTCACTTTGGCTGGCACTGACAAGGCTCGGCTCGGCCAGACGACCATAAACCGGCGAGGTGATGTCGAAGCCTGACTGCGCGGTATTACGGTAGGTTTTGCCGCGGAATTGGTCGGACGCTTCGGTGTCCGCGCCGATCAGCAAGTCATGGCGCTGGCCGAACAGTTCCTGCTGGCCGATGAAATCCCAACTGGCGTAGCGGGTTTCATCATCGTAGTGAGCACCGTTGGCAGCCCGTCGCAGGTTGTTTCCGGTCAACGAACTCGGCTGGGCAATCGAGAGGCTGTAGCGGTCGTTGTTCCAGCCGTAGGTAACGCGGGTTTTCCAGTCGTCACTCAGCTGATACTCGAAACGCGCTGTAGCCAATTCACGGATACCGACGCTTTTGGCCCATTTTTCGTCGAGGCGCTTGTCGTAGTCGATGTCCGCCGGATGACCATTGGTGAACACCGTGCCACGGTCGAAGGGTTTGGAGTAATCGTTGTATTCGTAGCTGAGGGTCAGGCTGGCACGGTCGCCCGTCCAGGTCAGCGACGGTGCGACCAGAGTGCTTTCATTCACGCCGTAATTGCGCCAGTAATCTTCATGGCCGCGCTCGGCAATCAGGCGGTAGGCCAGGCCGGTATCGCCCAGCGGCCCGGTGGTGTCCACCGCCAGGGTGCCGCCGCCTTCGCTGTAGGCCGAGCCGCTCAGGGTCGTGCTCTGGGTGTATTCAGGCTTCTTGCTGATCACGTTGATCAACCCGCCGGGTTCCAGCGCGCCGTACAGCATCGACGCAGGCCCTTTGAGCACTTCGATGCGATCCGTCGTGGCGCTGAAGTTTTTCCCCAGGTTGGAACGCACCCCATCGCGCAGGATCGAGCCGTCATCGTTGGTGCCGAAACCGCGTTTGACCAGCGAGTCCCGGGAACCGCCCAAGGTGTTGCCCTGGCTGACGCCGCTGACGAACTTCATCGCGTCGCCCAGCGAGCGCACCTGATAGTCGGCCAGGGTTTGCCGGGTGACGACATTGACCGATTGCGCCTCCTCCTTGATCGGCACATCGCTTTTGCTTGCGKTGCTGGCTTGGGAGGTGGTGTAACTCGTGTCTTGGCTGACGCGGCTCGCCTGAATATCCGTGGTCGGCAGTTCGATCAGTTCCTGTGCCCACAAAGGACCGGCAAACATCACGCAGGACAGTGTCGGCAGTGCGTGTTTGATGAAAACCTTGCGGCGGGCAAAGAGGTGGGGATGGCTCAAGACGTTGCACTCAATGAGTTAGTAGTAATGATTCTCATTGTATGGTGCGATGTATTTCCAGTAAACACCCAAGCGGCTATTAACTAACGAGTTATTGCTCCGCCGCATAGATGATGGTTTGTGCGCTGTCTGCTGTTGCAGGCTGACGGGTGAAGTAGGTGTCGCCGTCATCCGTGTGGATCTCGTATTGCGCCTTGCTGGCGACACGGCTCGATACAGCGGCATGCTTGATGATTTTCAGCACCCGCTGAAATTTCACGCTTTGGGTGCCGTTCTGGGCAGGCCCGGTGAGCACATTGACCGTTTGAAACCAGCCATCATTTTTTTTGTTCGATACCAGGGTGCTGGTCAGCGCCTCGAAACGCTCCAGCCGGGTAAAGCCCCAGAGCGTCTGTTCCTCGACTGCTTTGCCCTGCGTGGTAGAGCCCGTAAACACAAACAGATTGATGGCTGGATTGTCTTCACAAAAGAAGTCATAGGGCACCAGCCCGTCGACCATTTTCTTGCCGGAAACGAAGCCCTTTTTATGAACCAGAAACATGCCCACCTCCACGCTGAAACATCAGCAAACGCTGCGTAAGTTTGAGCGGGAAGTCTACTGAGGCGAGGCGTACAGAGCCGTCAAGCCAATGTAATATCGTGTAAAGATCACGCCTGACGGGGCAAGCTGATTTCCACGGTCAGCCCAGCGGACGGCTCGTTGCGCGCCACAATCGTGCCGCCGTGCATTTCCACGGCCCTTGAGGCGATCGCCAGGCCCAGGCCGAAACCGGCACTGGCCTCGCTCAAGCCACGCTCGAACGGGTGGAAAATGCGCAGCAGCCGCTCGTTTTCAACACCCGCCCCCTGATCGGTAATCCGCACCGTCAGGCAGTCTGCTTCGAGATTGACCTCAGCCGACACAACAACCGCCGTCATCGGTTTGGTATGGCGCACCGCATTGCGAATGACGTTCTCGAAACACCGATACAGCAACTCGCCGCTGACCCGACTGACAAAGACCGGACACGCCTGCAGGCTGACCCGGCAACCTTTCATTCCCGCCTCGAATTGAGCATCCTCGACGATCACCGTCAGCAACTCGATGACGTCGAGTGGCTCGCGGTCGATACTTTCGGGCCGACCCTGCATGCGTGCCAGGGTCAACAACGCTTCGATCAGCGTATCCATGCGCACCGATTCGCGTTCGATGCGTTCCACCATTTCCTGGCGGGCCGGATCTTGCTGCAACAGCCCGATGGCCGCTTGCATGCGTGTCAACGGTGAGCGCAGTTCGTGAGAGATGTCATGCAACAGGTGTTGCTGAGCCTCCACCAGCAGTTTCAGCTGGTTAGCCATTCGGTCACAGTCCCCGGCCAGATCGACGATTTCATCGCGGCGCCCGCCCATCATCGGCTTGACCCGGGTTTCGAAGCGCCCCTTGGCCACGTCGCTCATCGCCCGCCGGAGATAGGCCAACGGCCACGCCAGGTAGTACGCCATATAGCCGCTGAACAGCGCACTCATCACCGTGCCGATGATCAGCGGCACCGAACGCCCCGGGCCTTGCTCGCCTTCTTTACCAAGGGACTGTGAGGATCTGAGCGAGAGGGTCAAACCGTCCTTGCTGATGACCGATCGTTCAAAGGCCGGCCGGGGGACTGGCGACCCTGCCAGCAGTTGACCAGCACTGTCATAGACCCCAATGGTTTCGTCACCGGGGTGCCGCCACACTGCCAGCAATTGCCTTCCCGACTCGACGCCGAATTGTCGCAGCAGCTGTTCCTCGCTGGCCAGGATGGCCTCCAAATGAGGATCGCCAGGCCCGTGATTACCCAGTACCAGAATGCCCACCCCGACCAGAAACGTCAGGCTGGTGGCGAGCCAAAACGCCAGGAACAGTTTCCAGAACAGCCGACTGGGTTTCATCATTCGGCGATCAACAGGTAACCGAGGCCACGCACGCTCTGAATCCAGGCCTTGGCGTCAGGACGCGGACCGAGCTTCTGGCGAATGCTGCTGATGTGCACGTCGATGCGCCGGTCATAGCGGGTCAAGGGACAGCCCAAAGCATTGAGTGACAGGTCCTGTTTGCTCACCACCTGCCCGGCACAGCGGGCCAGTTCTTCGAGCAGGCTGAACTCGGTACTGGTCACCCCCAGCTCACGCCCCTGCCACAGGGCCTGGCGCTTGCCGGGCCACAAGACCAGCGGGCCGGTCCTGATCACCTCTGAGATTGACTGGCCCACCGGCTGCACCCGGCGCATGATTGCCCGCAAACGCGCCACCAGTTCCCCCGGTGAACTGGGTTTAGGCACATAGTCATCGGCCCCCAGTTCCAGGCCGGTGATCTTGTCGATGTTATCGCCACGGGCCGTGAGCAACACCACCGGCACCTGGCTCACGGCGCGAATGCGCCTGAGCACCTCGATACCCGACAGGCGTGGCAGCATCACGTCCAGCACCACAATGCTGTAGCGCCCGGACAGCGCGTGAATCTCGCCCTCCTCACCCGTGTGCACGGCGGTCGCCTCGAAGCCTTCACGCTCCAGGTATTGGCTGAGCATTCCAGTCAGTTCCTGGTCATCGTCGACTAGCAATACAGAGATCATGGCGGGCTCTAGAGTGGGGGTCGCGCATTATCGCCCTTGCGCTGCACAGCGTCATCGTCCCGGGCAAACCTTTACCTAACTTGACACTTGGTTAACCGCACCAAACGCACCGAGCTTTTATGCTTCACCTCCACCAGCCTGCTCGCTTCGCGGTAACTCGTCTTGCTGTGAGATATCCGCGCCCGCCTACGCTGCTTGTCGATGTGTTCTGGATAAGATCTTGATGAATTTTTCGCGCCTGCTCTGCTCGGCTGCACTATTGCTCAACGCCACATTTGCGCACGCCCAAGGCTTCAAAATTTCCGATATTCGCATTAATGGCCTGCAGCGGGTTTCCGCCGGCAGCGTGTTCGGTGCATTGCCGTTGAACGTTGGTGATGAAGCGGATGATCGTCGTTTGGTGGAGTCCACCCGTGCATTGTTCAAGACCGGTTTCTTTCAGGATATCCAGCTGGGGCACGACGGTGACGTGCTGATCATCACGGTGGTCGAGCGCCCCTCGGTCGCCAGTATCGAGATCGAAGGCAACAAGGCGATCTCCACTGAAGACCTGATGAAGGGCCTCAAGCAATCGGGGTTGGCCGAAGGCGAGATCTTCCAGCGCGCCACCCTCGAAGGCGTGCGCAACGAGCTGCAGCGCCAATACGTCGCTCAGGGCCGTTACTCGGCGTCGGTCGATGCCGAGGTGATCCCACAACCGCGTAACCGCGTGGGCCTGAAAATCAAGATCGATGAAGGTTCTGTCGCGGCGATCCAGCACATCAACGTGGTGGGCAACACGGTCTTTGCTGATGAAGACCTGATCAACCTGTTCGAACTCAAGACCAGCAACTGGCTATCGTTCTTCAAGAACGATGACAAGTACGCCCGCGAAAAACTCTCCGGTGATCTGGAGCGCTTGCGCTCCTATTACCTGGATCGCGGCTATATCAACATGGACATCACCTCGACCCAGGTGTCGATCACCCCGGACAAGAAACACGTCTATATCACCGTCAACATCAACGAAGGCGCGAAGTACACCGTTCGTGACGTCAAGCTCAGCGGCGACTTGAAAGTGCCTGAAGACCAGATCCGTTCCCTGTTGCTGGTTCAGCAAAGCCAGGTGTTCTCGCGCAAACTGATGACCACCACCTCCGAACTGATTACCCGTCGCCTGGGCAACGAGGGTTACACCTTTACCAACGTCAACGCGGTGCCGACCCCCAATAATGACGACCATACGGTCGATATCACCTTCGTGGTCGACCCGGGCAAGCGTGCCTACATCAACCGCATCAACTTTCGCGGCAACACCAAGACCGACGATAAGGTACTGCGTCGTGAAATGCGCCAGATGGAAGGCGGCTGGGCCTCGACCTACCTGATCGACCAATCCAAGACCCGTCTGGAACGACTGGGTTTCTTCAAGGAAGTCAACGTCGAGACGCCGGCCGTGGCGGGCGTCGACGACCAGGTTGACGTGAACTACAGCGTCGAAGAGCAGGCCTCCGGTTCGATTAGCGCCAGCGTCGGTTTCTCTCAGAGTTCCGGCCTGATCCTCGGAGGTTCGATCACTCAGAACAACTTCCTGGGCACGGGCAACTACGCCAGCCTGGGCCTGACCCGCTCGGACTACCAAAGCAAGTACAACTTCGGTTTTACCAACCCCTACTTTACGCCGGACGGGGTGAGCCTGGGCTACAACCTGTTCTACAACGCCACCGACTACAACGATTATTACAGTGACGGCGTCTCATACTATTCCATCAACAGTTATGGCGCCGGCACCACACTCGGCTACCCGATCAATGAAACCTCACGGCTGAGTTTCGGCCTGACCGTGCAACACGACAACATCGAGCCCGGCACCTACAGCGCCGATGAGATCTACGATTTCATTGCACGCGAGGGCAAGGAGTTCAACAACTTCAAGGCCAACCTCGGCTGGTCGGAATCGACCCTGAACAAGGGCGTGCTGGCCACCCGCGGACATTCGCAGAACCTCAACCTGATGGTGACAGTGCCCGGCAGTGACTTGAGCTTCTACAAGATCGATTACACCGGGCAGACCTTCCTGCCAGTGAGCAACGCCACTTCGCTGCGTTTCCACACCAAGCTCGGTTATGGCAACAGCTACGGCTCGACCGACGGCCTGCCCTTCTATGAAAACTACACGGCCGGTGGCGAAGGTTCGGTGCGCGGCTTTGAAAGCGGCACCCTCGGCCCGCGCAACACCCCGGCCACCGGCACCTATGCCAGTGCCGGCCAGGCGTATTACTCGGATCGGGACACCGATGCGTTGGGCGGCAACATCCTTATCACCGGCGGGGTGGAATACCTGTTCCCGATGCCCTTCGTCAAAGACAGCAAGTCCTTGCGCACCTCGGTGTTCTGGGACGTCGGCAACGTCTACTCCAACAAGTGCTACCTGAGCACCACCCAGGGATGCGACGGTGTCGACCTCGGCGAGTTGGCCAGTTCCGTGGGGGTCGGCGTCACGTGGTACAGCCCGATGGGACCGTTGAGTTTCAACCTGGCGTTCCCGGTCAAAAAACCCGAGAACGCCGATACTCAAGTGTTCCAGTTCTCTTTGGGGCAGACTTTTTGATCCAGTGAACGGGCTTGCTCGCGAAGGCGGCGGCACATCCGGCATTGATGTCGACTGATACACCGCCTTCACGGGCAAGCCCGCTCCCACAGGTTCACCACTGCCCTCCCCGCATCGTGACGCTCTCAGTCAACTCTGGCCGTTGTGCTCAAGCATCAAGAATGTCCTGGAATTAAAGTCGAAGTGCCAGGGGAAGCTACCCCCGGCTCACAATTCCAAGAATAGAGCCACTTCGATGAGCCTGAAAAAATCCCTACCAGCCTGCCTGGCACTCAGCTTCGCATCGTTTGCCGTACCCGCAGCAGATGGCCCTCCACCACCGTCGGTGAGTGAGCCCAGCGGCATCAACCTGGGCGGCACCAGTTTCTACGACGGTTTCGCGGGGCCGCCCGGTTTATCCCACCTGACCTATCTGAAATTCAGCACCGCGCGCAGCATCAGGGACAATGCAGGCAAGGATAATGGCGCCTTCGATAATCCGAAGATCAACGTCATCTCGCTGATCAATCAACTGAGCTATTACTCACCCAACTCCATCGGCGGCGGTGCACACCTGGGTTGGAGTTTATTGGTGCCGATCATCTCCCTGGACGGTGATTTTGGCGACAACGGTGCCAAGCTCCAGGATAACGGCACTGGCCTTGGTGATGTCACGGTAGGGCCGCAGATCCAGTTCGACCCGATCGTCGACGCCCACGGCAGGCCCGTTTTTGTGCAACGCCTGGCTTTCGACACCATCCTTCCAACCGGCAAATACGATAAACATAAGGACCTGAACCCAGGCTCCAACTACTTCTCTCTGAACCCCTACTGGGCAGCGACCTGGATGCCGGCGCCTCGTTGGGAAGTGAGCTGGAGGCTGCACTACCTGTACAACTTCAAGAACAACGATCCCGCCAGCAGTTCGACGCAACTTTTCGAGGGCCAGCCTGTGCGCGACACCCAGGCAGGACAATCGGCGTGGGCCAACTTCACGGCCTCGTACGAAGTGATCCCCAACCTATCCCTCGGGATCAACGGGTACTACTTCAAGCAAATATCGGATGACGAGGTGAACGGGGGTCGGCTGAGCAACTCTCGAGAAAAGGTGCTGGGCATCGGCCCGGGCCTGTTCTGGAAAATCAGCGATGGCCAGGGCTTCTGGCTGAACACCTATAAAGAGACCGGCGTCGAGAACCGCGCGCAAACGGATTACGCCGTCCAGATCCGATACGCCCACACATTCTGACCGATGTGCGCCCGCTCGTGCATGAGCGGGCCCTTTACCCGAGGTGATGTTTCCATGAACGCGCTCGACTCGATAGACAGTAAAAAATCATTGGCCGCTATCTGCCTGATGATGGTCATTTCCTTAGGGACGTTGCAAATTCAGCCTATTCTGGGCGGAGCTCTTATCGACCAACTCGGCTTGCCGCTGAACGCCATCGGCGCCATTTTTGCGGCAGAACTGATTGCGATGGCAGTCGCCTGCGGCACTTGCGCCTTGTTGATGGCCAGCGTCGACCGTCGGCGCTTTGCCCTGATTGCCTTGCTGATGCTGGTACTCGGCAATCTGGCCAGTGCTCAGCTGCACAGCCAGGGGTTGCTATTGATCTGCCGAATGATATGCGGCGCAAGCGGTGGCGCGGTCATGGCCGTTGTCTACGCCACGGGAGCCCTGCGCACATCCAAGGATTCGACGTTCGCGGTGATCAATATCGGCAACCTGCTCTGGGGGATGCTGCTTGTGAGCTCCATGCCGGTGATTCTGAAATCATACGGCGTGGCCGGGGCATTTTATCTCCTGGCCATTGCCAGTGCCCTCGCGATTGCCGGTTGCTGGCGAGTGCCGAGGAACTACCCAGAGGCACATCGTGTGGCGAGCGGCGCGATCCGGCCTTTCGGGCTCACGTCCATCTTGCTATTGATGCTTTTTGCACTGCTGTTTTTTGGCCATTCCGCGCTGTGGGTTTATCAAGAGCGCATCGGTAAAAGCATTGGCCTGGAACCGCAACAGATCGGTGGAATACTGGGGGGCAGCATCCTTGCCGGTGCACTTGGGGCGGCACTGGCCGGATTTATCGGCAGACGCCTTGGGCTGCTGTTTCCGCAACTGCTGAGTTTCGGCACAGCATTGCTTGCGACGCTGGTCATGGTCTATGGCGATAGCCCCGTTGCTTTTGCCGCCACTGCCTGCCTGATCCATATGGTGTGGTTTTTCAGCCTGCCTTACCTGCTTTCCATGGCGGCCGAACTTGATCCGACCGGCCGACTGGCCGGGCTGGGTAACGCCGCGATTTTTGTCGGTCAGGGCCTCGGGCCGTTTGGCGCGGCACTCGTGGTGGGTGAGGGACAATTCCGCGCCGTCGGCTGGCTGGCGGCTTCAGCCTATCTGACAGCCCTGGGTATCTCGTGTCTGCTCGTTGCACGCTTTCATCGCAGCTTGAAACCTTCCGGGGCCGCAATGGCGCCTCAGTCGGCCTGAGTCCCCGCCCTACACATGAACGAAACTGACATTAATGAGATTGCCTGATGACCACTCCATTCCCCCAAACCCCTGAATTTTCCGGCGCTCTCTATACGCCCAGCCGCGTAGAAGCCGAGGTGTTCGACCTCGAGATTGAAGGCACCCTTCCCGCCTCGATCCGTGGGACTTTTTATCAGGTCGCGCCAGACCCGCAGTACCCACCGATGTTGGGCACCGATATCTTTTTCAACGGTGACGGAATGGTCAGCGGCTTCTACTTTGCCCACGGCAAGGTATCGATGCGACGCCGTTACGTGAAGACGGATCGTTTGATTGCTCAGCGCCGTGAAGGTCGCTCGCTCAATGGTCTCTACCGAAACGCCTACACCAATGATCCGCTCGCAGCGAAAAACAACACAACCGCTAACACCACCGTGATACCGCACAACGGCGTCCTGCTTGCTCTCAAAGAAGATGCCATGCCCTGGGCAATGGATCTCGAAACGCTGGAGACCCTTGGCGAATGGAATTTTGACGAGCAGGTCAAATCGGCGACATTCACCGCCCACCCCAAACTCGACCCGGCAACAGGCAACCTCTTGGCCTTCAGCTACGAAGCCAAAGGAGACGGCACGCCTGACCTGGCTTATTTCGAACTATCGCCCGACGGCAAACTGCTGCACGAAATCTGGTTCCAGGCGCCTTACGCGGCCATGGTGCATGACTTTGCGGTGACTGAACGCTACGTGGTGTTTCCACTGATTCCGTTGACGGTCGACGTCGAGCGTATGAAAAACGGTGGACAGCATTTCCAATGGCAACCCGATCTGCCTCAGCTCTTCGCCGTCGTACCACGCAATGGGCGCGCGGAGGACGTTCGTTGGTTCAAAGGCCCCAAAGACGGTTTCCAGGGCCATACGCTCAATGCGTTCGATGAGGACGGCAAGGTTTACGTAGACATGCCGGTCACCGGCGGGAATATCTTTTACTTCTTTCCCCAGGCCGACGGTTACGTGCCGCCCCCCGAAACGCTGGCGGCCAGCCTGATGCGCTGGACCTTCGACCTGACCAGCACCCAGGAGGACATTCAACCGCAGCCATTGACGGATTACCCCTGCGAATTCCCGAGGTGCGATGACCGCTACATCGGCCGAAAATACGAGCACGGCTTTGTACTCGCGTTCGATCCGGAGCGCCCGTATAACCCGGCGAATGGGCCGATACCGTTTCAATTCTTCAATCTGCTGGCCCATGTGAACCTGAAAACAGGCACTACCGATGCCTGGTTTCCCGGTGACAGCGGATGCTTCCAGGAGCCCATTTTCATTCCGCGCTCCCCTGATGCGCAGGAGGCGGATGGCTACGTCGTTTCCGTTCTCAATCACATCGCGGACGGTCGCAGCGAGCTTGTAGTTCTGGATTCTCGTGACATGGAGAATGGCCCCATTGCACGAATCAAAGTGCCGTTCCGGATGCGCATGTCGCTACATGGTTGCTGGGTGCCGAGCAAACAATGAAACCATGGGCGGCCCACTGAAATGACAGGAAGCCTGTGATTCACCAGGCCGGGATACGGCCCCTGCCCTGACCTTCCAAACACGTCACTGTCTCGTATTGCCTGTTCCGGAGGGTCGGCAAAATGCTGCCAAAAATACATAAAAAAGCATAATTCCTGCATTTTGGGATTTTTAATAAATCCCGCTTTACAGGATTAATCTCCACAACTAGATTGAACCTCAACCGCCGCGGCTTACCTGCCGCCATAGCTGCATGAGCAGTGCCGAGCTTCTTTGCTCCCTGCGCATGCGCTGATCCTCTATCAAGGAGCACTCAATGAAACTCGCGAGCTTTATTGTTAAAGGCCGTAGCACCTACGGCGTCGTCGATGGCGAGCACGTCATCGATCTGGAGTCGGTCAAGCAGACCTTCGGCACCGATCTCAAACAGGCCATTGCCAACAATCGCCTGGCCGAACTGAGCCACGAGGTCCTGACGAGCCTGCCGCGTATCCCGCTGGCTGAAGTAACTTTCCTGCCCGTTATCCCGAACCCGGGCAAAGTGCTGTGCATTGGCATCAACTACGCCACGCATGTGCGTGAAACCGGTCGTGAGATGCCGACCTACCCGATGATCTTCACCCGTTTCGCTGACAGCCAGACTGCCCACCTGCAACCCATCGTTCGCCCGAAGGCCTCGCACAAACTTGATTTTGAAGGCGAGCTGGCGGTGGTGATCGGCAAGCCGGCGCGTCACGTCAAGCAAGCCGACGCGCTGGACTATGTCGCCGGTTACGCCTGCTACAACGACGGCAGTGTCCGCGACTGGCAGAAACACACCATTCAATTCGCGCCAGGCAAGAACTTCCCGAACACCGGCGGCTTTGGCCCTTGGCTGGTCACAAGCGACGAGATCGGTGATCCGCAGGGCCTGGAACTGACCACTCGCCTGAATGGCGAAGTCATGCAGCACACCAGCACCAGCGACATGATTTTCGATGTCCGCGCGCTGATCGAATATTGCTCCACCTTCACCGAACTGGCCCCCGGTGATGTGATTGTCAGCGGCACCACCGGCGGCGTCGGCGCGTTCCGTGAACCGCCGGTATGGATGAAACCGGGCGATGAAGTCGAAGTCGAGATTTCGCGAATCGGCATCCTGCGCAACAGCATCGTCGACGAGCAGTAAGCCATGGACACACTACACGAATCGGCACAACTGCCTGAGCAGGATACCGACAGTAAAGGTTCTAGCCTGGAGCGCATGCTGCGGGTACTCGATCTGTTTACCGAAGAGAGCCCGATCTGGGCTGTCGATGACATGGGCGGTGCATTGGGGTTTACCCGTTCAACCATCTACCGCTATGTGCGCGAACTGGCCGAGGCCAACTTGTTGTTCCAGGTCGGGGCCGGACGTTACGCGCTGGGCGCGAGAATCATTACCTGGGACCGTCAGTTGCGACTGAGCGACCCTTTGGTGCGCGCCGCACAATCATTGGAGCCAAGCCTCCCACGCTGGAGCGAGCAGCAGATCTGGCTGATCTGCCGCCTGTTCAAGGACCAGGTGGTCTGCATTCATCAATACGGCGATTTGTTCAGCGAGGTCAGCTACTCACGCGGCTCACCGAGGCCGTTGTTCCTGGGGGCGACCTCCAAGGCCATCCTCGCCAACATGACCTCGCGTCAACACAGCCAACTCTTCCTGGAAAACCCCGATGAGGTTCGCGCCAGCAACCTTGGTCAGACCTGGGAACAGTTCCGCCGCTCGCTGCAGCGTCTTCGTCATCAGGGCTATGTGGCCAGCGCCGGCGAAGTCGACGCTGGCGTCTATGGCCTCGCCGCTCCGATCTTCGACGGCGATGGCAAAGTCGTCGGCAGCATCAGCTGCGTGCGCCCGATTCAGGAACGTGACAGCACTCAGGAAGAACAACAAGGACAGCAAATCCTTGCCCTGGCGCAAAACCTGTCGCAACTCATGGCTGCACTCGCCAACCGCCCCAAGCCATTGGACTGATCCATCCGGAAGGGAACAACAACAATGACACCCCTCAAAAAAATCAGTACACACGTCTTGATCATCGGCGCCGGGCCCACCGGGCTGACCCTGGCCAACTTGCTTGGCCAAGCCGATGTGGACACTTTGATCATTGATCGCAAGCCGGACACCGTGACCGAGCCGCGGGCCGTTTCGATCGATGACGAATCCTTGCGCACCATGCAGGCCGTCGGATTGGATGAAGCCGTGTTGCGAGATGTGGTGCCTGGCTATGGCGTGCACTATTTCACTCGGCCTGGTGGCCGCTGCTTCGGCAAAGTCGAACCCACCGGCAAGTTGTATGGCTTCCCCAAGCGCAATGCATTCCGCCAGCCACTGTTTGAAGGCACCCTGAAAACGGGCCTCGAGCGTTTTGCCAACCTGAAGGCACGCTTCAACCATGAGTTGCTGGAGTTCAATCAGGACAACCACGGTGTGTGCGCGCTGATTCGCGATGCCGATGGCGAGTTGATGGAAGTCAACGCTACTTACCTGGTCGCCTGTGACGGCGGCCGTAGCCCGGTGCGCAAGCAACTCGGAATCGAGATGGTTGGCTCAAGCTTCTCCTCGCGCTGGCTGGTGGTCGACACCGATCAAGATGACGACCCATTCTGGCAAACACGCGTGTACTGCGATGCACGCCGTCCTGTCGTTGAAGTACCCGGCCCCCACCGCACACGCCGCTTCGAGTTTCTACTCAAACCAGACGAAACGGATGAACAAGTGCTCAGCGACGCTCGCCTGCAAACATTGCTTCACCCGTTCAAGGGCAGCACCCCGACGTCCATCGTGCGCAAGACCGTTTACACCTTCCACGCCCGGGTTGCCCAGCGGTGGCAGGTCGGCCGCGTGTTTCTCGCCGGCGATGCCGCGCATCTGACCCCGCCCTATGCCGGACAAGGCATGAACAGCGGTGTTCGCGATGCCCATAACCTGGCCTGGAAACTGATCGGCGTGCTGAAGGGCAAAATGGCTGAAACGGCTCTGCTGTCTTACGAAAGCGAGCGTCGCGATCACGCCTGGGCACTGATCAGGCTGGCCTTGAACCTCGGCGTGGTCATGGCGCCGGCAACCGTCTTGCGCGCTCGCTTGATCAGCGGCGCATTTGCTTTGATCGGTCTGCTGCCACCGTTGCGGGACTATTTCCTGCAAATGCGCTTCAAGCCTAAACCCCGATTCACCAAAGGGCTGGTACTGACCGAAGGTAAAGCCGGGAAACTGTCCTGCGGGCACATGTTCCCTCAACCGATGCTCACCGATGCTCAAGGCCAGGAATTTCTGCTCGATGACTCGATCGGTGCAGGCTTCGCCTTGATTCAGTACGGCGACCACAGCCGCCAACGCATCGATGAACTCCAGCATGGCTTGTGGTTCCACCTTGAAGCCAAACGCATTCTGATCCTGCCCGAGCCTGTCAAAAACATGCCTTCGATGCCTGGCTGCACAGTGCTTCATGACCGCCAGGGTTTGCTCAAAGAAATACTGGGCGATTCAAACACGTTCTTGCTGCTGCGCCCGGATCGCTATATCGCCGCCATTTTCGATAAGGCCGGCGAAACAAAGGCTGCCGAGTCGCTGCAGTCGCTGTTCGGCATCGTGCAGGCGCGAAACCAGACAGCCGAGTCGAGTATCGCGCCGGTCTTTCCCTGAACCCTTAAAGCTACGGAGGTGTTTATGCAAACCCTACAGACCTGCACCCCTGCGCGCCTGTGCTACCTGCATCTGGCAAGCAAAGAGCCGCAACGACAAATCGATTTCTACCGGCGCATGCTGGACATGGAAGGCCTGGCACAGCCCGATGGCAGCTGGATACTCAGTGGCCCGCAACGCGCCATGCTCGTGTCGCCCGCCGATCACAGCGGCCTGCTCGCGGCGGCCTATGACCTGGGCGATCAGGCTCGGCTGGGAGAACTGCGCGCCCGCCTGAACGAGAATGGCTGTGCTGTCGAAGACATCGACTCGCCGTTGCTCGAACCGGATGCCTTTGTGCTTCGTGACCCTCAAGGCCGACAAACGGTATTTGGCGTGTCCCGCATTGATTCCGGTGTCGACCGCCAAGGCATGCCGGGCCGCCTGCAGCACGTGGTATTTCAGACCACTGAACTGGAAGCCATGATCGATTTCTACGTCAATAAGGTCGGGTTTACGGTGTCGGACAATGTCGTCGACGAGCAGACCGGCCAGCTCATGGTGTGCTTCCTGCGCTCGGACGATGAGCATCATTCGCTGGCATTTTTCCGTGGTTCGAAAAACGAGTGGGACCACCACTGTTACGAAACCAATGAGTGGAACGACATCCGCGACTGGGGTGATCGCTTTGCCAAGGAGCGCATCACCATATTCTTCGGCCCCGGCCGACATGGACCGGGCAACAATCTGTTCTTCATGGTCGTCGATGCCGATCGCAATCGCCTGGAGTTTTCCGCCGAACTCGAAATGACCGATGCCGCCCGCCAACCCGGTGTCTGGCCGCAGGAGGAATACACGCTCAATTCCTGGGGGCGTGCCTGGATCAGGAGCTGAGCACTTTTCTACAGACAAAGTTTTGCATCATCCAGTTCCTTAATTGACGCGGCCATCTGCTTCCAAAGGTAAGACTATGACGACTCAACATTTCGCCCCCTTCGCCATCAACGGCGATCAATACATCAACGGCACCTGGCGTGCAGGTCGTTCCTCGCGACGCCTGGATGACCGCAACCCCTTCAATGGCGAACAACYGCTGGAAATGCCGCTGGCCTCGATTGCCGATCTCGACGATGCCTATCAGGCTGCGCATCGTGCGCAAACGGCGTGGGCACAGCTGCATCCGACACAGCGTGGTGCGCAACTGGAGAAACTCGCTCACGTCATCCAGAACCGCCGCGATGAAATCATCGACTGGCTGATTCGTGAGTCCGGCAGCACGCGCATCAAGGCGAGCATGGAGTGGCAATTCACCCTGAACCTGGTGCGTGAGTGTGCAACGTTGCCGATGCAGGTTGAAGGACGGATCCTGACGAGCTACAAACCCGGCGAACAGAGCTTTGTCTTTCGTGAACCGCTGGGGGTGGTCGGGGTGATCAGCCCGTGGAATTTTCCGTTGTATCTGAGCATGCGTTCGGTGATCCCGGCACTCGCGCTTGGCAACACGGTGGTGCTTAAACCCGCCAGCGACACGGCGGTAACAGGCGGCCTGCTGATTGCTCATTTGTTCGAAGAAGCCGGATTCCCGAATGGTTCGCTCAACGTCGTGGTCGGTGCGGGTTCGGAGATTGGCGATGCCTTCGTCGAACATCCGGTACCGAGCCTGATTTCCTTTACCGGTTCAACCGATGTCGGTCGCACTGTCGGCCGCATTGCGACCGGCGGCAAACACATCAAACGCGTTGCGCTGGAGTTGGGCGGCAATGCTCCGCTGGTGGTCCTGGGTGATGCGGATATTGATATAGCCGCGCACGCGGCGGTGGTCGGGCGTTTCCTGCATCAGGGCCAGATCTGCATGAGCGTCAACCGGGTGATCGTCGACCGCTCGCTGTATGCGGACTTCACCGCGCTGGTGGTGGAGCGAGTGCGCAAGCTCAAGACCGGCGACCCGGCCCACGCAGACACCGTGATTGGGCCGGTGGTCAATCAGAACCAGCTCGATGGCCTGTTGCGTAAAATCGATGCCGCCGAGAACGCGGGCCTCAAGCGGTTGTGTGGCGGCCCAGCGTCCGGGTTGGTGTTGCCTGCGCATGTCTTCGGTGAAGTCGGGGTCGATCAGGAACTGGCACGTGATGAAACCTTCGGGCCGTTGCTGCCGCTGCTGATCGCAGAAAACGAAGCGCATGCGTTGGAGTTGGCCAACGCCAGCGAATATGGCCTGTCCAGCGCGGTATTCACCCGGGACATGGCCCGAGGCTTGAACTTCGCCCGTGGCATCGTGGCCGGGATGACCCATATCAACGACATCACCGTCGACGACCAGCCCAATGCGCCCTTCGGCGGCGAAAAGAACTCCGGCCTCGGGCGGTTCAACGGTCACTACGCCCTGGATGAATTCACCCGTGCCCATTGGGTCACCTGGCAACCGGGGAGCCACCACTACCCTTTCTGATTCTTGCTCGATACTGACCGGACTAACATTGGGCAAGTGTTGACCCATTTGCCCAATCGATAAAAACAATAAGAAAAGAGGCGAAAAATGAGTCATTTAGCCTGTGTGTCCACCGATCAGGTTGTTCGCTCCGACCGACTGATGAAGTGGAAAGAGTTCATGAGTGATCACCTGGGTCGCACGCCGGACTACATCAAGCGCCTGGAATCGACATTCATCGATCCGTTGCATAACAGCAACTTTCAGGGGCGGCTGGAGTATGGCGATCTGGGTCAACTCGGTTTCTGTCGCATGACCGCCAGTGCCCATCGCTATTCGCGCCATCTGAGCAAAGCGGTCGATTCACTCGACACGCCGCGCATGTTGATCCTGCAGATTGCCGGGGTCAGTCATTTCGAGCAAGACCGGCACAGCAGCGCGTTAGCGCCTGATGAGATGCTACTGGTCGACAGCGGCCGGCCCTTCAGCGTCACCAGCACGCAAGGCTGCGAACACTTCATCCTGCTCTTCAAGGGGCCGGCCGGACAGCCACCTCAGGCGGGCGATGTTCACCTGAACGGGCGCAATGGATTGGGTCGGATGTTGATGCATCTCATCAGTGATGCTTACAGCCAGTACCCACTGCTCAACAACCATTCAGCCAGGCTGATCGGTGACAGTATCGTGGGGCTTCTGGATAACGTGCTGAAGAACAAACAGGAAGAAAAGCAACTCGAACACGATTTCCGCTTCTTCAAGCAAAACCGCCTCAAGGCCTATATCGAACGCCACCTGGCTGACCGCGACCTGACCATCGAACGCATCGCCAACGTCGAGCAATGCTCGGTGCGCAGCTTGCACCGCGCATTTCAGGAGGAGCTCGGCTGCAGCATCAGCGAATACATCTGGCAACGGCGCCTGTCGCGCTGCGCCGAAGATCTGCGCAGCCGGGAACATGCCCATCGCTCACTCACCGACATCGCCTTTGCCTGGGGCTATGGCAGCAGTGCTCATTTCAGCAGACAGTTCAAATCGGCGTTCGGCATGTCGCCCAAGCTGTTCCGCGATACCCAGGCCCCGCTCCTGACGCCAGCAAGTTAAGCCATCTCACAGGCCATCCGGACCTTGACCGTGCGCCACCTGCTGCTCGCCCATTGTGATACGGACGCACAACTGGCACTGCCCCCACAAATCACATTCACTGGGAGGATGGATGTGTCCCGCCGCGAAGTCTGCGTAGAATAGGGTGTCGTTGCCGGATCCAATAAAAAAACAAACTCATTATCTCTGTGATTAATACCACTGGTGAATTGTGGTTCTCCTCTACTTTCAATGCCTGAATGATCAACCATGAGCTGGAGTTCACGGATCTCAACTGCCCGTACAAAGGCACTTTGCTGGTTTTGTCTGTCGGTCTCACTGCTGATTGCCTTTCACGCAAGTGGTGCCCCCTTGCCGCTCGAACTGTATATCCCGGACGCTCCGCCCCTGACGTTCGTCGATGGAGCCAGAGGCCACGGCATGGTCGGTGAAGCCGTGCTGACTGCCATTGCCAACGCCGGTTATGTCGCGCAAGTCCATGTGCTTCCCTGGGCCAGATCGCAGAAACACGTCAGCGAGACTCAGGACATCCTGATCGCCCCTTTGTCACGCACGCCGGAACGTGAGGATCGCTTCACCTGGATCGCGCCGATCATGCCCATGGAGCGTGCTTTTTTCAGCCTTGACCGGCCGGTGAGCAGCTTCGAGCAAGCGAAGCAAACCTACCGGGTGATCGGCGTCGGCCTGGGCAGTGCGCAGGAGGAAATCCTCCGTGAACAAGGCTTCAGCGACGATCAGATCCACCCCCTGACCATTGGCGACAACCCCGCGCAGATGCTCTTGAAAGGTCGCATCGATGCCTGGTTCAACGGTGTCCCGGAGAGTCGATACATCTGGCCGAAAGTGTCTGCACACACACTGCACATGAGCCCCGTCATGAGCAGTGCGGAGCTCTATCTCGCTTGCTCAAAGCAGTGCTCCGCTCAACTGGTGCAAGACTTGCGCACGGCGGTTGAAACGCTTCGCGATGACGGCACCCTGGCGCGCATACAAAAGAGCTATTTGCGGCCATAGGAACTCTGAGGGCACGCGGCTAAACCCATTCAAGACAGGCATCCCTCCTCCACTGGCGCCTGCAACCCCATGAACCGCCGCACTCGATGAGCCTCGGGCTGCTCGCGGATCGCCTGTGGCGAGGCATCCAGCTGAATGTGGCCGTTTTCCATGAAGATCACCCGGTCGGAAATCGACAGGGCAAAGTCCATCTCGTGAGTGACAATCAGCAGGGTCATGCCTTCGCGGGCCAGGTGGCTGATGACCGTGAGTACTTCGCCGACCAGCTCCGGGTCCAGCGCCGAGGTGGGTTCGTCGAACAGCAGGATGTCCGGGTCCATGGCCATGGCCCGGGCAATGGCCACGCGCTGTTGCTGGCCGCCGGACAGTTGATGCGGGTATTTGTGGACGTGTGCCAACAGGCCGACCTTGTCGAGTAGCTGGCAGGCGCGTTGTTCGCTCAGTGCGCGACCGGCACCGTGATAACGGGGAGCGAGGCTGATGTTGTCCAGCAGTGTCCGGTGCGGGAACAGGTTGAAGTTCTGGAACACCATGCCGATGCGCCGCACGCCCTGACGAATCCGACGGCTATCCGGTTTGTCCCAGGCATTGATGAAGCCCTCGCCGAACAACAGGATTTCGCCCTGATCGATGCGCTCCAGGCCATTGACCGTACGAATCAGCGAGGTCTTGCCGGAGCCGGACGGGCCGATGATTGAAATCACCTGGCCACTTTGTACCTTCAGGTCGATGCCCTTGAGCACATGATGATCGCCGTAGCGTTTGTGCACGCCCTGCAGATGCAGGGCCGGGGCGGCGCCTTTGGATGGGGGCTTGAGCTTGCTCGATAGCTTGCTCGATAGAACAGGCGCCAGACTGTCACGCAGCGCTTGTGTCGAGGCGCCGTCGAGGGTTTGCGGTGTCCGCAGGTTGAGGTCCAGGTAGCGTTCCAGACGCTGCAGGGCAAAGCCGAACAACGTGACGATCAGCACGTAGTACACACCCACCGCCGCCAGGGTTTCCATCACCAGGAAGTTCTGCGCATACAGGCGCTGGCCGACGGTCAACAGTTCAGTCAATGAAATCACCGAGATCAACGAGGTCAGTTTGACCACCGTGATGTATTCGTTGATCAAGGTCGGCAGTGAGATACGAAATGCCTGGGGAATCACAATAAGCCGTTGCAGACCGAGCAGGCCGATGCCCAGGGCACGTCCGGCTTCCTTCTGGCCCTTGGCGACCGAGATCAGCCCGCCACGATGAATTTCAGCCATGTAGGCGGCCTCAGTGACCACCAGCGCCAACAGGCCGGAATAGAACGGTACCGACAGCACCGGTCCGGCACCGGGCAGTAACTGCGGCAGGTTGTAGATGAAGACCACCAGCACCAGCAGCGGAATGCTGCGAAAGAACCAGATGTAGAATGACGCCGGCAGGCGCAGCCAGGGCGAGCCGGACAGCTTGGCTGACGCCAGGATGAAGCCCAGTAACATCCCCAGGAACCAGGCCAGGGCGCTCAGTTCGATGACGGTCAGGCTCGCCGCCCAGAAGTCAGTCTTGGAGAACAGCGAAATAAAGTAAGACCAGTCGAATTGCATAGACACCTCGTGCACGCCGCGCCCTCGACCGAGGGCGCGGCTTCAGCCATTACTCGGAGACCGGTTCCAGATCGTATTTTTTGAGAATGGCGGCGTACTCACCGTTGGCTTTGCTGTCGGCCAGCGCCTTGACCAGCGCCTGATAGGTAGCGTCGGCATCTTTTTTCACGTAGATGCCCAAGGTCTGCGGGTAAACCAGCTTCTGCGAACTGACCACAACCCGCCCGTTGGTACGCTGGGCGATCATGTGCGCGGCACCGGCGATTTCCACCTGGGCCTGGATGTTCTTCGACAGCAGCGCCTGCGTCACTTCGGGAGCCGAGGGGTATTCGTTGACGGTGATCGCGCCTTTGTTGTTCGGCACGCAGTAGTCGCTGGACAACTGGTTGAACTTGGCGACCCAAGTGGTGCCCTGCTCCAGGCCGATCTTCAGGCCGCACAAGTCCTCGGGAACCTGCGGGCTCAACTCACTGCCCTTGGGCACCATGATCGCCGCGCCGGTATTGGCGTAGGCGATGGTGCGGGCCTGGAGCTGGCGCTCGGGGGTGATGTACATGCCGGAAATGATCGCGTCGTAATGCCCGGCGTTGAGGCCGTTGATCAGATTGGGGAACTTGGTGTCGACGAAGTTGGCCTTGACGCTCATCGCCTTGGCCAGGGAGTGGGCCAACTCAGGATCAGAGCCGACCACATTCTTGTCAGCGTCGTAGGACTCGAATGGTGGGTAGGTGATTTCCATACCGACCTTCAACACACCGGGGGTCGCGGTGCTGGCGAAGGCGGTGCTGGCGCAGAACAGGCCGGCGGCGAGCAGGCTCAGTTTGGTCAGGGCGTTGTGGCTTTTCATGGTGGGAAGCTCCGTGGGTTGTTTTTTTAGGAATGAGAGGTGGTGTTCTTCAGGTGGCCGAAGCTCGATGGCTTTCGGGCCCGTGACGGCAGTTCAAGCTCGCCGTTCTCCACGCGTTTGCGCAGGTACTGGTAGGTCTGCAAGGCCTGGCTCCACATGTGTTCGCCAATCGCCAGTGCCTCGTAATCCCGGTCATCCCTGGCGAATGCCGGCAGCGGCTTGATCAGCGTGTGATAGTCGCAGGCGTAGAACAGCGGGAAGCTGTAGCGCTCCTGGGCAACCTTGCGCACCCGGTGGGCAGTGGCGACAAAAGCACCTGCGGTCATGACTTCCAACATGTCGCCGATGTTCACCACGAACGCGTCGGGTAGTGGCGGTGCGTCGATCCACTGCCCCTGATCATTGAGCACCTCCAGCCCCGGTTGATCGGCGTGCAGGATGGTGAAGCACTCGTAGTCGGTATGCGCACCGATTCCCGGTGCGTCGATGACATCGGCGTCAAAGGGGTAATGGATCAGTCGCAATTTGGAGGGTGGGCGAGTCACCAGCGCGTCGAAGTAGCCCTCCTCCAGCCCCAGAGCCAAAGCGAAGCCATCGAACAACCGACGGCCTAGTGCGAACACCGCCTGATAGTAGTTCTGTACCGCGCTCTGGAAACCCGGCACGTCGGGCCAGTGGTTCGGCCCCAGCAGCGGTGTACGGTTGAGGAACAGCGGGTCATCCGCTGGCACTTCGAAGCCGATATCGAACGCTTCTTTGTGATCCGGCTTGCCCTTTGAATAGACCTCCTCGCCTTCGGGCACGAAGCCCTTGTGGCTTTCCGAGGCGCCGATGTAGTGGCGCATCTTGGCGTCCAGCGGTTGCGCAAAATAATCCCTGGCCGCCTGGCGCAAGCCCTCGATCAGCGCCGGGTCGATGCCGTGCCCGGTGATGTACAGAAAGCCCACATCGCTGGCGGCGCGGCCCAGTTGCTCGGCCACGGCCAGGCGGTGCTCCAGTTCGATGCTGAAGAGTCCGGCGATGTTCACCACCGGAATGCTGTTGAAGTTGGCCTGGGTTGGCGAGGTATTACGCATGGCGGGCTCCTTCACGGGTGAAACGGTCGAAGTGTTCGCGCTCGGTCCGGGCCATCCACTGGTTCAAGGTCCAGAGGTCAGCCACCGGCATGTTGGTGAAGGGCAAGCGATGCAGATAACCGTCGGCACCGAACTCCGGGGTCAAGGTGCTGACCGGGTAGCCACGTTCGCGCTGAGCGCTCCAGACGGACTCCCAGTGGCGCTGATGGAACGCCAGTTCACGGGCATATTCCGGGGCCGCGGGATGGGGGACTTGCGGGCCTTGGTCGTAGCCGACCCGAGCCTGGATGTGATGCACGCGCTCGACGAAGGCCGAAAGATCGTCGGCCGGATCGTCCAGCAGTCGCTCACAGCACACCACCCAGTGGCTGATGTCACTGGTGAAACGCAGGCCCGGCAGTTGGCGGATCAGCTCCAGGGTCACCCAAGGGCTGTAAAGGGAACGGGCGCGATGCGTCTCGAAACTGCAGAACACGCCATGCCTGGCGGCCAGTTCCATGGCCTGGCCGAAAAATTCGACCTGCAATGCCTGCGGCCAGCGGTCGTTGCCGGCCAGCAGATTGACGAAACGTGGGGTCAGCTCCGAGGCCCAGCCCAGTTTGCGATCAATGTCGGCCAAGTGCTGGGTGGGCGTGGCGTTCTGGTCGGGCAATACATCGTAGGCACTGAACAGTGTGCAGATGTAGGGAACTTGATTACTGCGCAGGAAAGCGCCGAACTCGCCACGCTCATCGGCCTGCAGTGGCAGGCGCGCTTCGAGGCCATCGAAGCCGGCGGCGAGCAGTTCATCCAGGGCCTGCGCCTTGCTGGCGGTATAGCCCCATAACGTGCGGAAAATTTCTAGCTTCATGCATTCCTCTCGGCTGCGTCAGGCCGCCCGCTGTTTGGGCTGGCGTTACTGGGCAGTCGAAAGAAGTTGCTGCGGGCCGCTGCTCTGCTGGCTGCGGTCCCGTGTGACGAATCCTAAGGCTACGGCGACAAGCGATTGAATAGGCTGCAGCAAATAGTTAGTTCAGAAATTCATGAACTAAAGATTGAGGCTGCCGCCACCGGAACACTGATCCGCAACAACTCGTTCCTTTACTGTAGATTCGCTACTATGTGGGTCCCGCTTTCCTTGTCCGCGGATTTCTACACTCTGGAGCCCGAATGCCTAGTCAAAAGGACATCGCCGCCGAAAGCGGCGCACCGATGATTCCTGAGCAGCGTCGTGAATTGATGCTGCGCCAGCTGCGCAAACATCAGGTGCTGAGCGTTCATCAGTTGATGGAAATGTTCGACTGTTCGCACATGACCATTCGCCGCGATATCGCGCTGCTTGAACAGGAAGGCCGTGCTTACTCGGTCACCGGCGGCGTGCGAATCGCCAGCCAGCTCCACAGCGAGCCCAGTCATCAGTTCAAGGCGGTGGTCGAGTTGCCGCAGAAGCAGGCGATGGCCAAGCTGGCCGCGCGGCTGTTGCATGCTGACATGACGGTTTATCTGGATGCGGGCACGAGCACGCTGGAGATCGTCCCGTACATCAAGGCGCTGTCGGGAATGACCGTCGTAACCAACGATTTCGGGATTGTCCAGGCGCTGATCGATGCGCCCCATGTCACGGTGATTCACACCGGCGGGCAACTGGATCATTCGAATCAATCGTGCGTGGGCGGTCTGGCGGTGGCCACCTTGCGCCAGATCGTCACCGATATCGCTTTCATTTCCACCAGCTCCTGGGATTTGCGTCGCGGCCTCACCACGCCTTCGGCGCTGAAGGTGGAGGTCAAGCAAGTCGCGATGCAATCGGCGTCGCAAGTGGTGCTGGTGGCCAGCAGTTCGAAGTACGGCACGTTCAGCATGTACCGGATCGCCGGGCTCGAGCAGTTCGACATCATCCTCAGCGACGACGCACTCACCCCTGCCGCGGCCGATAGCATCCGCAAGCAGGGCGTCGAACTGCTGTTGCCTTCCGATAACAACCTGTAAGGCGTTAGCGCGCCTTCCAGTCCCGCAACCACTGCAAGCCGGCCGACGTGTTGCCACGGGGCCGGTATTCGCACCCTACCCAGCCGTCATAACCCAACTGGTCGATCAACTCGAACAGATAGGGATAGTTAACTTCGCCCAGGTCCGGCTCATGTCGATCCGGTACGCCAGCGATCTGGATATGACCGATGCCGGCGAAGTCCCGACGCAGTTTCGTGGCCAGGTCACCTTCGACGATCTGGCAGTGGTAGCAGTCGAACTGAACCTTCAGGTTACTGGCGTCCACTTCCTTGCAGATGGCCTGGGCCTGATCCTGGCGATTGAGGAAAAAACCCGGCATGTCCCGAGTGTTGATCGGTTCCAGCAGCACGGTGACACCGACCTTGGCGGCCTGCGCGGTGGCGTATGCCAAGTTCTCCAGATACACGCCGTGATGCCGTGGACGATCGCTTTCCGACGGCAGCAACCCGGCCATCACATGGATGCGTGAATTGCCCAGGACGGCGGCGTATTCCAGCGCGCGATCGAAACCGCTGCGAAATTCACTCTCCCGCCCCGGCAACGATACCGTGCCCCGCTCGCCTGCCGCCCAATCGCCGGGCGGTGCGTTGAACAGCGCCTGCACCAGGCCGTTGTCGCTCAGGCGTTGTTTGAGTTCCTGGGCGCTGTAGTCGTAGGGGAACAAGTATTCCACCGCTTCAAAACCATCGGCGGCCGCGGCGGCGAAGCGATCCAGAAACTCATGTTCCGGGTAGAGCATGCTGAGGTTGGCAGCAAAACGAGGCATGGTAGCTCCTTGGACAGAAGGTTAGACAAACGGCCAGATCAGCAAGGTAATACCGAAACCCAGCGTGCCGAGCAAGGTGGTCAGCACAGTCCAGGTACGCAGGCCGTCGGCCACGTTCAGCCCGGACAGTTTGGTGAAGATCCAGTAACCGGCGTCGTTGATATGGGACATGGCCAACCCGCCACCGCCCATGGCCAGGCACAGCAGCGCCATGTGGTTCGCGGTGAGGTTGAGGGTCGCGATCAGCGGGCTGATGATGCCGGCAGTGGTCACCAACGCCACCGTGGTCGAACCCTGGACCGCACGCAGCAGCATGGTCAGCAGAAAGCCCAGCGCGAGGACCGGCAGACCGGTGGTGCGCAGCAAATCGGAGACGACGGCGCCGATGCCGGTATCCACCAGCACCTTGCCGAACACACCGCCGGCACCGGCAATCAGAATCACCATGGCCACGCCAGGCAAGGCCGAACCGATCACGTCAGACACCTGAGTACGGCTCCAGCCCCGACGCGAACCCAGCAACCAGGCACACAGCAAGGTGTCGATCAGCAGCGCCACCAATGGCGCACCGAGCACAGTCATGATACCGCGCAGGACCGAGTCGGCCGGCAGCAACGAGTTGGACAGCGTCCCCAGCAGAATCAGAATGATCGGTAGCGCGATCAGGCTGACGATCATGCCAAAACCCGGCGCGGGTGCAGGCGGCAACTTGGAAACGATAGTGCTGGTGGCTTCCTCCAGGCCCATGTGCGACGCGGCCACGGCTGCTCGTTCAGCGCTCTTGCCGTTGCCATTGGCCCAAGCGACCAAATCTTCGTTGGTGACATGCGGGCCATAGACTTCGGCACGGATATCGTCGGTCATCGGGTACACCCGACGGGTCATGCGCCCGGCCACGCGGTAACCGACATAGCAGAGGAACGCGGTGATCGGCAGACCGAACATCAGCACCCGGCCAAGGTCGGCACCCAACTGACTGGCAGCGGCCACCGCCCCTGGATGCGGCGGCAGGAAGGCGTGTACGGTCAGCAACGCCGCACACATCGGCAGCGCAAACACCAACAGCGGCTTGCGCGCACTGCGGGCGACGCCATAGGCCAACGGCATCAGGATGATCACGCCGACCTCGAAGAACACCGGCACCCCGACCATGAACCCGGCAATCGTCAGCGCCAGCGGCGTGCGTCGATTGCCGAAACGGTTGATCAGCGTCTTGGCCAGCGCCTCGGCACCGCCGGAGAGTTCGATGATCCGTCCGATCATCGCGCCCAGGGCGATGATGATCGCGATATGGCCCAGGGTCTTGCCCATGCCGCCTTCGATGGTGGCGACCAGGTCGGCCGGTTTCACCCCGGCCACCAACGCCACCAGAATGCTCACCAGCATCAACGCCACGAAAGGCTGGAACTTGTACTTGAGCACCAGAAACAACAACAGAGCGATCCCTAGCCCCGCGGTAACCATCAGGATTAACGGGCTCATTTCACAAGCCCTCCGCGCCGGGTGAACACAAGGGTGCTGCAACCGGGTCTGAAAATGCCGCAGTGAAGGTGAGTCATGCCTGGATGTCCTCTTGTTATTGTATTTTTCAGGCAAGCCGGGGTCGTGGGAGTCGCTGCACGTCTCCCGAACAGGGCCTGCTTTATCGGTCTTTCGTGTTCTATCGTTTTAAAACACTTCAGCGCACTACCAGTGCACGCCGAAGGCTGCTCGCAGCTCGTCCAGTGCTGCCTGATCGAGCGGTTCGGGCTTGGGATTGCTCATCAGCCACAGCCGCGCGGTTTCTTCGAGTTCTTCCAAGGCGTAACTGGCTCTGGACACCGAACTCTCCCAGACCACCGGCCCCAGCCGTTCGAGCATCACGCCGCGAACGCTGTTGGCCAGTTGTGCGACCTGTTCGGCAACCTTTGGCGAGCCGGGACGCTGGTAGCTGATCAACGGGATATGCCCGACTTTCATCACCTGATACGGCGTCAGTGGCGGCAGGATGTCATTCGGCTGCCAGACTCCCGCCAGGGTCAACGCCACCAGATGAGTGGAATGGGTATGCACCACGCCACCGACACTCGGGTTGCGGTCGTAGACCTGGCGATGCAACGCCAGGGTCTTCGAAGGCTTGTCACCGGACACCCACTCGCCAGCCAGATTGACTTTGGCGATGGTCGCCGGGTCGAGGCGGCCCAGGCACACGTCAGTCGGCGTGATCAGCCAGCCGTCATCCAGCCGTGCGCTGATATTGCCGGCGCTGCCGACGGTGTAACCGCGCTCATACAGGCTGCGGCCTACGTCGCAGATTTCTTCGCGCAGGGCGTTTTCATTACTCATTGCGCACCTCCGGTCTGGGCCAGTTGCTTCAGCGCTTTGCTGAAGAAATCCCGACCACCGAAGTTGCCCGATTTGAGCGCCAGCGCCAGAGGCTCATCGGTGCTGCTGACGGTTGCCGGCACACCCGGATCGATCTGCGCGCCGATCTGCAGCAGTTGCACACCCAGCGCCTGAACCACCGCGCCCGAAGTTTCACCGCCGGCGATCACGAAGCGCCGCACGCCGCTTTGACGCAAGCCTTGGGCAATTTCGCCAAATGCGTTTTCCACTAGACTGCCGGCCTGCTCGACGCCGAGCTGCTGTTGCACTGCCTTGACCTCGTCCGGTGCGCTGGTGGCGTAGATCAATACCGTTTGTGCATTGCCCTTGGCGAAGGCCAGGGCTTGGGCAACCACTGGTTCGCCAGCCGCCAGGGCCAAAGGATCGATCCGCAACGCGGGTCGACCGGCTTCGAGCCAGGCCGCGACCTGGCCATTGGTGGCGATCGAAGCGCTGCCGGCCAACACCACTTCACCGCCGGCCACCGCCGGGAGTTTCGAGGCATCGAGGTCGCGCAATTTACCGGCGCGACGGAAGTTTTCCGGCAAGCCCAGGGCCAGCCCCGAACCACCAGTCAGCAACGGCAAGTCGGCACAGGCGGTGCCGAGGGTGTACAGATCCTGGTCCGACAAGGCATCGGCAACCGCCATGCCGACACCTTGAGCCCGCAGTTCGGCGATGCGTCCGCGTACCTTTTCGGCGCCTTGGGCAATGGTGTCGTAGCGCAACAGGCCGACGTTCAGACGGGTCTGCGATTGCAGCACCCGCACCAGGTTGGCATCGGTCATCGGCGTCAGCGGGTGATGCTGCATACCCGACTCGCTGAGCAGTTGATCCTGCACGAACAAGTGACCGCGAAAGATTGTCCGGCCATTCTCCGGGAACGCTGGGCAGGCCAGGGTGAAATCGCTGCCCAGCGCCGCCAGCAGTGCTTCGCTGACCTGGCCGATATTGCCGGCCGCGGTGGAATCGAACGTCGAGCAGTACTTGAAGAAAATCTGCTCGCAGCCTTGGTCACGCAGCCAGGCCAGCGCGGCGAGGGACTGCTCGACCGCTTCGGCGACTGGAATGGTGCGTGACTTGAGGGCGATGACGATCGCATCGGCATCGAGCCCGGCCGCCACTTCGCTGCTCGGAATGCCGATGCTTTGCACGGTGCGCATACCGCCGCGCACCAGCATGTTGGCCAGGTCCGTGGCACCGGTGAAATCGTCGGCGATGCAGCCCAGCAATGGGCGTGCAGGGGTTGTGCTCATGGTGCGTTCCTCAAACCGGCTCGGTCTTGGCAGTCGGCAACTCGATGCCGGGGAAAATCTTGATCACCGCAGAATCATCCTCACGCCCGAAGCCGGCACTGGAAGCCTGCATGAACATCTGGTGGGCAGTGGCCGACAGCGGCAGCGGGAATTTGCTGGCCCGCGCGGTATCCAGCACCAGGCCCAGGTCCTTGACGAAAATATCCACTGCGGACAACGGCGTGTAGTCAGCCTTGAGAATGTGCGGCACGCGGTTTTCGAACATCCAGGAATTGCCGGCGCTGTGGGTGATCACTTCATAAAGCGCGTCGGCATCGACCCCTTCACGCAGGCCCAGCGCCATGGCTTCGGCAGACGCAGCGATGTGCACCCCGGCGAGCAGCTGGTTGATGATCTTGACCTTGGAGCCCAGGCCATGGCTGTCGCCCAGGCGATAGACCTTGCCGGCCATGCCTGCCAGGACGGCTTCGGCCTTGGCGTAAGCGTCGGCCGGGCCGGACGTCATCATGGTCATTTCACCGGCAGCCGCCTTGGCTGCGCCACCGGAGATCGGGGCGTCCAGATACAGCAAGCCCTGGGCGGTCAGGCGCTGACCCAGGTCGACAGCGTAGGTCGGGGCCACGGTGGCGCAACCGATCACCAGGCTGCCAGGGCGCAACGCAGCGACGGCACCACCCTCGCCAAACAATACGGTTTCGGTCTGCTCGGCGTTCACCACCACGGTAATGATCACGTCGCACGCCGCGGCCATTTGCGCGGGCGAAGAGCACGCCACACCGCCCTCCCCGGCAAACTGTTCAGTCACCTGCGCACGCACATCACAGGCATGCACATTGAAACCACTGCGCAACAGTGAGCGGGCAATGCCCAACCCCATCGCGCCCAGACCGACAACACCGACATTCTTGTTATTCATGGGGTACTCCTGAGGGAAGCAACGGCCTGTTCCACGCCGACAAAGCGCAGGCGGCGGGCCGCGATGTAGAGATGAGCACCCGCGGCATGGCCAGCGGAACGCCCAACACAATGGCAGCTACGAGCTGCTTGACACTAGTTGAGCAGATAATCCACCAATGAACAGATTATGTGAAGTATTTTTTTAAAATAACATTTTTTAACATCGACCCAAAAACATCCATCGTCGCGACGCATGCTCTGTCGAATTTACGCAGGTGAAAAAAGTCAGATTGCAATCCAGATAGCCGACGCAGCTGCTCGCAAGCAGCCGCGTTGGCCGGGATGTTTACCTTGAATGTTTCTTTTTTCATGAAGCGATCCTTGCGATGAAATCCACGGTAATCAAAGCAAGGGGTTCACTTAAGTGGTTTTATGCAGGCTGGGCCATCATCAATCGCTCTCTTGCAGACGCCTCAGATTCGAGCGGGTGACACGATGATTTTCACGTTGTGCTCCTTGTTGTTAACCAATTGCTCAAAGCCCTGCCCGACGATCTGTTCCAGCTGAATGCGCCCGGTTATCAGCGGCGTGATGTCCAGCCGGCCGTCGGCGATAAAGGCGATGACATCTGCGAACTCCCCGTTATAGGCGAGTGCACCCAGCAGCTGTTTTTCGGTGGCGACCAGCTCGAAGAAATTGAACTCGCTGGGCTCCTCGAAGATGCCCACCAATACACACGTGCCCGCCTTGCGGATGAGGTCGATGGCGAGCTTGGCGGTGTGTTTGTTGCCGATGCATTCGAAACTGACATCCGCCCCCAGCCCGCCGGTCAGCCGCCGCACCTCAGCCAACGCGTCACACTCATTGGGGGCCAGCACATGGCTCGCCCCCACCTCCTGGGCCTTGGCCTTGCGCGCTCCCGACATTTCCAGAGCAATGACCTGGGCCGCGCCAGCCGCCTTGGCGCACATGATGGTGCACAGGCCGATGGTTCCAGCGCCAACCACCACCACATTTTTCCCCAGCAAACTCCCGGCCTTTTTCACCGCGTGCATGCCCACTGCCAGCGGTTCGATCAGCGCCCCGGCTTCGGCGGGAAAGTTGGCCGGCAACTTGTAAAGCAGGTTGGCCGGCACGTTGACCAACTCGGCGAACGCGCCATTGTTCATCAGCCCGGTGAACGCCAGGTTCTCGCAAATGTTGTACAGCCCATGGGTGCAGTAATAACAAGTGCCACAGTGCTGACAGGCATCGGCGGCCACCGGTTCGCCCACACTGAACCCCTGGACCCCGGCGCCGATTTCGACGATCTCGCCACAGAACTCATGACCGAGAATGCACTGCCCCTTGATGCCGGTCAGCGGGTGCGGCGCATCCACCGGAATGAACACTGGCCCGGCGACGTACTCATGCAAGTCGGAGCCGCAAATACCGCACCATTGCACGCGAATCTGCACCCAGCCCGCCGGTGGCGAGACGGGCAACGGCACATCTTCGACGCGGATGTCGTGACGACCATGCCAGACAGCGGCACGCATGCTGCGGGTCGGATCAATTGGAAGGCTCATGTTGGAATCTCCTTGAAATCGTTGGCCTTGGCGCCCGGCAAATGGCCGGCCGCCAAGGGAGGCATCAGTGTTGTTGGACAAAGTCCAGAATCAGCCGATTGACCTGCTCGGCCGCTTCCATCTGCACCATGTGCGCCTGACCCGGCAGGATTTCGACCTGAGCAGCCAGGCCAGCGCTGTGGGTCGCAGGAATGATCGCGTCGTCACTGCCCCAGATCAGCAACACCGGTTGCCGGTTTTCTTGCACCACGCCGCGCAGATCGAGCTGTTGCCGTCCTTCTTTGAACAGCCCCGAAACCAGCAGGCGCAGGGCCGCATCCACCCCTTCCAGACGCTTGTACTTGAGCATGTCTTCGAGCATCTGCCGATTGACCAGTTCGGGATCGGAGAACAGTTGCACCAACTGTGGCTTGAGGGCATTGCGGCTGGCCGCCTCGACAAAACCTTGCAGGTAATCGCCGTTGATTTCCGCGCCCAGGCCGGCGCTGCCGATCAAGCTCAGGGAACGCACCCGCTGGGGAGCCAGGCGCGCGGTGTTCAGCGACACCGCCCCGCCCATGGAATGCCCCACCAGATGCGCCACCGGAACATCAAGATGATCGAGCAGAGCCAGCAGCACCCCGCTCAACTCATCCAGATCTCCGTGTTCCAACTGTTTGCTCGACTCGCCATGGCCCGGCAGATCCAGAGCTATCACCCGGCGCCCGGCGGCCAATGCTTCATGATTGAACATCCAGTTATTCAGGTCACCGCCGAACCCGTGCACCAGCACCAACGGCACCCCGCCTTCGCCGCGCTCGAAGTAACGGATCAGTCGCCCGTCCAGTTCGACCTTCTGCGGCTTCGGCCCACTGTCTTCCTCGGCACCGTCACCTGGCACGAACGCGGCCTGGAACTGCTCGATCACCGCATCGATCTCGGCCTCGCTGGCTTCGCCGTCGACCACAATGCCGAGCAACGCACCGACCGAGAGGGTTTCGTCCTGGCGCGCGATCTGACGGCGCAGCACACCGGAAAACGGCGCTTCGACGCTGCTGGAAATTTTGTCGGTTTCTACGTCGAGCACTTCATCGCCCTTGGCGATCGCCTGGCCCTCCTCCTTGAGCCAGACATCGACCCGGCCTTCGGTCATGGACAAGCCCCACTTGGGCATGGTCAGGGTATGGATCTGGCTCATGAACGCTTGCTCCACTCGATCAGCTTGAGCACGGCGTTTTCGATCTTCGCCGCGTCGGGGATATAGAGGTCTTCCAGAGAGTCGGAGAACGGCACCGGCGTGTGCGGCGCGGTGACCATCTCGATGGGCGCCTTGAGCGAGGCGAACGCTTTTTGCGCCACCAGGGCCGAGATGTCGGTGGCCATGGAACAGCGCGGGTTGGCTTCGTCGATCACCACCAGGCGCCCGGTCTTTTCCACGCTTTCCAGAATGCTGTCTTCGTCCAGCGGGCTGGTGGTGCGCAGGTCGATGACCTCGCAGTCAATGCCTCGCCCTGCCAGATTGCGGGCTGCATCCATCGCCGTATTGACCGTGCGCCCATAGGAGACCAGGGTCACGTCCTTGCCGTCGCGCAGGAAGTTGGCCTCGCCGAACGGGATGGTATAGAGCTCTTCCGGCACCTCGCCCTGCATGCTGTAGAGCAGTTTGTGTTCGCAGAAGATGACCGGATCGTTGTCGCGGATGGCCTGGATCAACAGGCCCTTGGCGTCATAAGGGGATGACGGGCAGACAACTTTCAGGCCGGGGATGTGGGTCCACAGCGACGTGAGCATTTGCGAGTGTTGGGCGGCGGCCCGCAGGCCCGCGCCGACCATGGTGCGAATCACCAACGGGGTGGAAGCCTTGCCCCCGAACATGTAGCGAAACTTGGCCGCCTGATTGAGGATCTGGTCCAGGCAGCAACCGGCGAAGTCGACGAACATCAATTCACACACTGGTCGCACGCCACAGGTCGCTGCGCCTACCGCGGCACCGACATAACCCAACTCCGACAGCGGCGTGTCCAGCACGCGGCCGGGGAATTGGTGGTAGAGGCCCTTGGTCACGCCCAATACCCCGCCCCAGGCGTCGTTTTCCCCGGGAGCACCGGCACCGCCGGCGACGTCTTCCCCCATGATGAACACGCTGGGGTCGCGACGCATTTCCTGGGCCAGGGCTTCGTTGATTGCCTGCTGATAACTGATTTTTCTCGCCATGATAAAGGTCTCGATTCTTGTTATAGGGGGCGTTCAGGGATAGGAAACGTAGACGTCGGTGAGCAGGTCGGCGGCGCTTGGCTTGGGGTCGGACTTGGCCTTGCGCACGGCATTTTCGATCAACAGGTCCACTTCGCCATCGATCTGGTCCAACTGGCTGGCATCGATCAAACCGGTCCGGGTGGTGCGCTCGCGAAACTGCATCAAGCAGTCGTTGTGTTCGCGGAAATACTTGACCTCGTCCGGTGCCCGATAGGTCTGGGCGTCGCCTTCAAAGTGACCGTAGTAGCGGGTCAACTTGACCTCGATCAACGACGGTCCTTCACCGGCTCGGGCGCGCGCCACCGCGGCACCGGCGGCTTCGTGAACGGCGAAAAAATCGAAGCCGTCGACGGTGACCCCAGGCATGCCGAAACCGGCTGCGCGGTCGGCGATGAGATCGCAGGCCACTGACCAGTTGGACGCCGTGGCCTCGGCGTAACCGTTGTTCTCGGCAATGAACAGGCACGGCAGGTTCCACACCGAGGCCATGTTCATCGCTTCGAACACGGCGCCTTCGTTGGAACCGCCGTCGCCGAAAAACGCCACGGCGACGCCATCGGTTCCCTTGAGCCTGGCGGCCAGGGCCGCCCCTACCACCAGCGGTGCACCGGCACCGACGATGCCATTGGCACCGAGCATGCCTTTCTCGAAATCGGCGATGTGCATGGAGCCGCCCTTGCCCTGACAGACGCCGGTTTTCTTACCGTAGATTTCGGCCATCATCCCGTGCACATCAACGCCCTTGGCGATGCAATGACCGTGGCCACGGTGGTTGGAGGCGATGCAGTCGTCATCTCTCAGGTGAGCCATGACACCGGCGGCCGAGGCCTCTTCACCGGCATAAAGATGGACGAAACCGGGAATCTCGCCGGTGGCGAACTCCACGTGCAGGCGCTCTTCAAAGACGCGGATGGTGCGCATCACCCGATAGGCATGCAGCAATTGATCAGCAGTCAGCTGTGTCGACATTTTTATTCTCCAGGGTGTCTTGAGGCTCAAGTTTCAAAGTGCAAGGTTCAAAGGGTGTTGCGGGTGTTCACGACCGATGGCCAGCAGCCGCTCTTGCGCGGCATAGGCCAGTGCCGCATTGACATCGATACTCAGCGGGCCGCCGGCATCGAGGGTCACGGTGGGCAAGTCATGGGCGTTGAATTCGATTTCCCGTTCGCCATCCAGGGCCAGGGTGCCGCTGCTCAGGCACAGGCGATGGGCAACACCGGGTTCAAGGCTGGCGGCCGCGAGTACGCCGCAGCCTTGCAACAGGCCGGGCGCCAGGGGCACCAGCAAGGCTTCGGACGATTGCGGATCAAGGCGCATCCAGGCGCCGTTGGGGGCTTGGCGCGAGACCGGAAACCACAAGCCGCAGAGGGCGGAAATGCCAATGGACTGAGGTTCCGCGAAGGTTACAAACACCTCCGCCAGATCGACCCCACGGCTGATTGCACGGGCGCCGATGAAGGGCAGCGAGGACACCGCCACGTCCACCAGCGCCACTTCGCAGAGGTCACGGCGTGGAATCCGCACCAGCAGGCGTTTATTGCGGCGCAAAGCGATTTCGGGGGCAACCCGCCCGCTGGCGAATAGCCCGCCGGCCAGCCCGGCGCTGGTGGCCTCACGCAGTTCTGGAAAGGCATTGTTGGTCCCCGTCGACAGGGTCAGCAATGGAATGTCGCCGACTTCGGCAGCCACCGCTTTGTGGGTGCCGTCACCGCCGAGCACGGCAATCAGCGAGACGCCGCGTTCAGCCATCCAGCGCGCGGCCTGGCGAGTGTCCGCCACGCTCTGGCGCAAGGTCAGTTCCAGGAACTCCAGGGTTGGCCAGTGGCTGTCACGCGCCTGGCGGCCATGGCTGTTCTTCTTCACCGCCGCCGCGATGCCGGTCATGTCGGTGGGCATCAGTACGCGCTCGACACCCGTGGCGCCAAAAGCCGCCAGCAGCCGTTGGATCACCGAGACCTTGTCAGTGCTGGAAAACAGCCCGGCATTCGCCGTCAGACGCCTTACGTCCCGGCCGGACGCCGGATTGGCAATGATGCCGACGGTCAGGGACAAGCGACTCATGTCGCCACCACGGGTACGGCAGAGTAAAAGCCTCGGCAGGAGGACATAGGGCACCTCTTGTTATTATCGGGTTGCCAGTCGTGCTGGTTGCCGGGGTTAGAGCAAGGCCGGTGCCAGGTTCGCAAAAAATCGCCAGAAAGCCCGACCCAGAGCGGTCTTGACTGCATTTTCAAGGGCTGGGATCTCGCTCGTTTGAGACGTCCCATGTCAGCTTGCACGGGTTCATGGTGAGACCTTGAGACGTCGCGTCTCAGCTTCGCCGTGGGGTGAACCGATGCTTGTCGACCGTCGGTGAACGGCGCTTAATAGCCCGCACAACTAAAAGAAGATCGAACCGGAGGCCTTAAATGCTTTCCGCACACTCGAAGGCGCATGTGGATTGCGTCAGTCGTGTTTTGAAGAACGCAGCGTATCTGCCGCAACTACCGGTGCCGGATTTGATCCTGGATTCCTGGCGCCGCTCCATGGAGCAGCACCATCTGGACCCTGGCTCATTACAAGGGCCGCGGATCCTGTCCCAGAACGTGTTGCAGGAGTGTCGAGAACGCTCCGAACTGTTCCTGCGCATCGCCAGCGAAGAAGTCGCCCGGCTCCACGGTCGCGTGCGCGATGCCGACTACTGCGTGTTGCTCACCGACGCCCAGGGCCAGACCATCGACTATCGCGTGGAAACCTCCATCCGTAATGACTGCCGCAAAGCAGGCCTGTACCTGGGCACCTGCTGGTCAGAAGGTGAGGAAGGCACCTGCGGGGTGGCCGCGGTGCTGACCGCACGAACACCGGTCACGGTGCACAAGCGGGATCACTTCCGCGCGGCTTTTATCGGACTCACCTGCTCCGCCGCTCCGGTCTTCGACCCTCGGGGCGAACTGCTCGGGGTGCTCGATGTGTCTGCGGTGCGTTCGCCGGACGACCGTCGTTCGCAGCATCTGATCCGGCAGCTGGTGGTGCAGAGCGCACGGGAAATAGAACAAGCGTTTTTCATGAACAGTGCCCAGGGTTACTGGGTGCTGCGGGCCCACAACAGCCCGGGCTACGTCGACAGCCAACCCGATTACCTGCTTGCCTGGGACGACGACGGGCAACTGCAGGCACTCAACCCCGCGGCGCGGCAGTGGCTGTGGCAAAGCGTTGGTCAACTGCCGGAACACATCGGCCAAGTGTTCGATCAGCAACTATTGCATCGCGCCAGGGACGAATCGCTCTGCCTGTTTCACTGCCGGGGTGGCCGCCATGTCTTGCATGGGAGACTCAGCGCGCCACGGCAGGTGAAACGCAGCCCGGCTCGTCGGGTACTGTCACCCGCCGAACTCGACCCGCGACTGGAAGAAAGTTTGCGCCTTGCGGTTCGGGTCAAAGACCGTAATCTGCCGGTGCTGATTCACGGCGAAACCGGTTCCGGCAAGGAAGTCTTCGCCCGCCAGCTGCACCAGGCCAGTCTGCGCCGTGATCGACCTTTTATTGCGGTGAACTGCGCAGCGATTCCCGAAAACCTGATCGAAAGCGAGCTGTTTGGTTATGCGGCCGGCGCCTTCACCGGAGCTTCGAATAAAGGCATGCAAGGTCTGCTGGAACAGGCCGATGGCGGCACCCTGTTTCTCGATGAAATCGGCGATATGCCCCTGACCCTGCAAACCCGGCTACTGCGGGTTTTAGCCGAGGGCGAAGTGGCGCCCCTGGGAGCGTCACGAAGCAAAGCGATAGACATTCAGGTCGTCTGCGCCAGCCACCGCGATCTGGAGGCCCTGGTCGCCTCTGGCGAGTTTCGCGAGGACCTGTACTTCCGCCTCAGTGGTGCGCGATTCCAATTGCCGCCGTTGCGCGAACGCAGTGATCGACTGGCATTGATCAACCGGATACTCGAAGAAGAATCATCGGCCTGCGCGACAGCGATGCAACTGGGAAGCGCCGCACTGGAATGCCTGCTCGGCTATCGCTGGCCAGGTAATGTGCGCGAACTGCGGTACGTGCTGCGTTACGCCTGCGCGGTGTGCGAGACCCACTTGATTCTGTTGAGTGACTTGCCTGAGCATCTGCCCGGCCATCGACTCAACGATCCGGCTTCAGCTGACACCGTGGAACGCTGCGCCAGTCCGGAACGCGAGGCACTCATCGATGCCCTCGTGCGTCATCGCTGGAAACCCACCCCCGCGGCCAAGGCTTTGGGCATTTCCCGGGCAACGCTGTATCGACGGGTGCATCAACATGGCATCGACATGCCTGGCAGGGGCTGACCACGGTTTCATCCGGCGGCCCCGCTCAATGAACGTTGGCCACCGGACAGCACAATGGACTTGCATCGATCACAGTATTGGTGAACGGCATCGAATAAATGTGGGAGCAAGCCCCGGCTGTTAAAACCAGGTTTCCATCTGTATCCCGTATTGCCACACACCGCCGGCGTTGAAGTCCGTCTTGCCGAAGTTGTCTGTGGAGCTGTATCGGTCCAGGTCCGAAGACCAGTTCATGAAGCTGGCGAATACGCGCAATTCGGGGCGTGTGAGCAGGTCTCCAACGTCGGGTTTGAAGGTCGGGGCGATGGTGAATTTCCAGAAGTTACCGTCCACCGCATTACGTTGCAGGTAGCCCTTGGGGTCGAGGTTCATGGTTTGCCAGCTCATTTCGTAGGCCATCTCGAAATTGCTGTTGATTTCATTAGCCAACCGCATGTTCAGGGTCATCCAGCGGTAGTCGTCTCCCTTGACGTACCGATCCTTGCTTTGTTCGGCCAGCAGACTTGGACCGATGCGCCAGTGGGGTGCAATCGGTGTCTCGCCGTACAGCGCCAGGCGCAGCGCACGGGCGTCTTCGATCAGTTCGCCGTCCGAGCCAATGTTCTTGACCTCGGCCCCCAACCCTTGCCCGTAGAGCAGCGCCGTCTTGAAGAAGCCTTCCCTGCCGAAAAAGTTTTTCTGGTGGTTGGCCACCATGCTGTGCAAGCCGGAGTCCGCAGGCTTCAGGCCCGCTTCATTGGTGCGAGTGCTAAAGTCGTTTTTCTTTGAGCCAATACCATTGAACATCCACTGCCACTGACCATTATCGAAGAACTGGTTGGAGGTGAGGATGTAGCTTTCCACATCGGCATTGACACCGCCCTCACTGAAATCCCCGTAGTTACGCCCGATCAACGAGTAATTGGAACGCCAATCCTTGTTCATCTGCACATCGTAGATGCCACCCCCGGTGCCGGCCAGAAAGACGACGTCCGAGTCCAGCCAATGGATATCGAAGTTGTCCCTGTCGAATCGCTTGCCTGCCCACAGGGTGGCGTTCTCGAACGTCGAATTGCCCTTGAATGCGGCGAGATGATCGAGTTCCGTAAATACCTGGCGCACATTCAGGTTACTTTCGGCGGCCGTCCAGTCATTGGAGCTTTCCACTCCATCGGCGATGGAAACCGTGAATTTGGAATGGGTGCCGTTCTGCGCATAGGCTTCTTTCGACAGGTCTATACGCATGTAAGTATCGTCTTCATTACCCAGTCGCCCGACTGCACCACCGACTGAACCGGCAGGCGTCGTATAAGGACCGCCACGCCCACCACCCAGGCCATCGTTGATCAGCAATCCGGAGCGGGCGTAGCCCTTGAAGCTGAACCCGTCGGTGAGGTGCCCGGTACTGCCCTCCTTCTCCATGCTTTGCTGACGGGCTTCGAGTTTTGCCAACCGCGTATCCAAACTGGGCGACGCAGTGGCGGTCGCAGTGGACGCAGCAGGCTGCAAGGCAGGAGTGGACTGTTTGAGCTGCTGCAATTCCCTGGCGAGCGCCTGGGTTTGTTGTTCGGCGGCGGCTGCACGTTTTTCCGCAGCGCTGGCACGGGCTTCAAACGCGGCCATGCGTTCTTCCAGAGTCGCGGCCTGAGCGGTGGCCGCCGAGGTGCCGAGTACGCCTGCGAGTAGCCAGCTTGATGCTTTCTGCATGGGGGATTTCCTGTTTTGTTTTTATTTTTTGTCCTGCGACCGACCTTTTTTTCGTGAATTGTTAATTGTCAAAATCTACGAAAAAAAGGATGCCTCATCGCAAATACGCTGCTACATTTGGCGATGTTAACGTTAACTTTTCTAAAAACAAAAATAAAGAGGGCTTTATGAAACAGCTCAAATCACTCTTTCCAGCAGCACTGCTTGCCCTTTGCGCCGGGCTTCCATCCCTCTCCAGCGCAGCCAATCTGACGATTTCCTGCGGTGCGGTGGGCGCGGAATTACAACTGTGCAAGGAGGCCGTCGAGGCGTGGTCGAAACAGACCGGCAATCACGTCGAGGTGGTGTCCACGCCTAATTCGGCAACCGAGCGCTTGTCGTTCTACCAACAGATCCTCAGTGCGCAGTCCAGCGACATCGACATCATTCAAATCGACATGGTGTGGCCGGGGATGTTGGCCAAACATCTGTTGGATCTGCGCGAGGTGCTGCCCACCGACGCGACTCAAGGCTACTTCCAGGCACAGGTGGACAACGCCACGGTGAACGGACGGCTGGTGACGATGCCGTGGTTCACCGACTCGGGCCTGCTGTATTACCGCAAGGACTTGCTCGAGAAATACAACAAGCAAGTCCCCCAGACCTGGGAGGAAATGACCGCTACCGCCAAGGATGTACAACAGGCCGAGCGCAATGCCGGCAACGCCAACGCATGGGGGTACATCTTTCAAGGGCGTGCCTACGAAGGCCTGACGTGTAATGCACTGGAATGGATCAGCAGCCAACCGGACGGCGGGCTGGTCAATCCACGAGGCGACATCGTGGTCAACAGCCAGGCCTCAAGAGCGGCGTTGACCCTGGCAAAAAGCTGGGTAGGCGACATCTCCCCGCGTGGCGTGCTCAATTACACCGAGGAAGAAGGACGCGGCGTATTCCAGTCGGGCAATGCGCTGTTCATGCGTAACTGGCCTTATGTCTGGGCCTTGGTGCAAAGCAAGGACAGTGCGGTAAAAGACAAGGTCGGCGTCGCTCCCCTGCCCCGCGGCGGCAACAGCGGCACCCATGCCTCCACCCTCGGCGGTTGGGGTTTGGCGGTGTCGCGTTACAGCGCCAACCCGAAGCTTGCCGCCGAACTGGTGAGCTACCTGAGCAGTGCCCAACAGCAAAAACGTCGTGCGTTGATTGGCGCCTATAACCCGGTGATCGAGTCGCTTTACCAGGATCCCGAGCTACTCGCGGCCATGCCTTATTACAGTCAGCTGCACAGCATTCTCAACGATGGCGTCATGCGCCCGGCTTCAATCACCGCCGCTCGTTATCCACGGGTTTCCAATGCGTTCTTCGATCAAGTGCATGGCGTGCTGGCCGGCGAGTTGCCGGTCGATCAGGCGCTGACCGAACTGGAAGGCGAACTCACGCGCATCAAACACCGGAACTGGTAAGCCACAAGGAAGAAAATCACCATGTCTGTCTCTATTGCCCATGCTCCCTGTGACGAGCTCCTGCTCACCAGGGAAACGCCGGTACAGCGTCGCCGAGTGCGCGCTGCCTGGCTATTTCTGACGCCGATGTTGCTGTGTCTGGCCCTGGTAGCGGCCTGGCCGTTGCTGCGGACATTCTGGTTCAGCCTGACCGACGCCAGCCTGTCGGATACCGCTGGTGGCACCTTCGTTGGCCTGAGCAATTATCTGTTCCACAACGGTTCCAGCTGGTCGGGCATCCTGGTCGATCCGCAATGGTGGAACGCGGTGCGCAACACCTTGCATTTCACCGCGGTGTCGGTGGGGCTGGAAGTTGTGCTGGGGCTGCTGGTGGCGTTGCTGCTGAACATCAAGTTCACCGGCCGTTCCCTGGTGAGAGCGTTGATTCTGATTCCGTGGGCGATTCCGACCATTGTCTCGGCGAAGATCTGGTCGTGGATGCTCAACGACCAGTTCGGCATCATCAATCACCTGATGCTCAGCCTCGGTCTGATTGACGCGCCCCTGGCCTGGACGGCGGATGCGGACCTGTCGATGTGGGCGGTGATCCTCGTCGACGTCTGGAAAACCGTGCCGTTTGTCACCCTGCTGATGCTCGCGGCCTTGCAGATGTTGCCGAGCGATTGCTACGAAGCCGCCAGGGTCGATGGCATTCATCCACTGAAGGTGTTCTGGCGGGTCACACTGCCACTGCTGATGCCCGCATTGCTGGTGGCGGCGATCTTCCGCATCCTCGATTCCCTGCGGGTGTTCGACGTGATCTATGTGCTGACCTCGAACTCGTCGAGCACCATGAGCATGTCGGTCTATGCCCGCCAACACCTGGTGGAGTTCCAGGACGTCGGTTACGGCAGCGCCGCCTCGACCCTGCTGTTTCTGGTCGTCGCAGTGATCGCCATGCTTTATCTCTACCTCGGACGCCGTCAACTGGAGGTTCGGTCATGAGCCCGCGCCTATTGAAAAAAGCACTGTTGCGCCTCGGGTTCTGGTGCCTGATCGGGGTGTTGCTGCTGTATGCGGTGTTCCCTTTCTACTACGCCATCGTCACGTCGCTGAAGCCTTCCAGCGCCTTGTTCGAGGTGAGCTACTGGATCAAAAACCCCGACTTCTCCAATTACGCGGCGGTGCTCAACCAAGCCTCATTCCTGCGGGCTATCGGTAATTCACTGGTGGTTGCACTTAGCGTGGTGACGCTGGCGCTGTTCCTCAGCCTGACCGCCGCTTATGCCTTGGGCCGGGTGAAATTCCGTGGGCGTGGCACGGTGTTGATGCTGGTCCTTGGCGTATCGATGTTCCCCCAGGTCGCGGTGCTGTCGGGGCTGTTCGAGGTGATCCGTGCCTTGGGCCTGTACAACACTTCCTGGGCGTTGATCCTCAGCTACACGATTTTCACCCTGCCCTTCACCGTCTGGGTGCTGACCACGTTCATGGGCCAACTGCCCCACGAACTGGAAGAAGCGGCAATCATGGATGGCGCTTCACCCTGGATCACGCTGACCCGGGTGCTGTTGCCGCTGCTCTGGCCCGCACTGGTCACCACGGGTTTGCTGGCTTTCATCGCGGCGTGGAATGAGTTCCTGTTTGCCCTGACCTTCACCCTCACCGACACCCAACGCACGGTGCCAGTGGCCATCGCCCTGATTTCCGGCGGCAGTCCCCATGAGTTGCCTTGGGGGTTGTTGATGGCCGCATCGGTGCTGGTCACCGTCCCACTGGTGATTCTGGTGCTGATCTTCCAGCGCCGAATCGTTTCCGGCCTCACTACCGGCGCGTTAAAGGGTTGATGCCCGACAACTACAAGGAACAGCATCGTGATCAAGTTGAAACTGGATAACGTGAACAAACAATTGGGCGGCGCGCGGATTCTGCGCGACGTCAACCTGGAGATCGCGGCGGGTGAGTTCGTGGTGTTCGTCGGCCCTTCGGGCTGTGGAAAGTCGACCCTGCTGCGCCTGATCGCCGGACTGGATTCGATCTGCGCCGGCGACCTGCTGATCGACGGGCGCCGGGTCAACGACCTGGAGCCGCGCGAGCGTGGCGTCGGCATGGTGTTTCAGTCTTATGCGCTGTACCCGCACATGAGCGTCTACGACAACATCAGTTTTGGCCTGAAGCTGGCCAAGACTGAAAAGAGCAGCCTGCGCGAGCGGGTGCTGAAAACCGCGCAAATCCTGCAATTGGACAAACTGCTGCAACGCAAGCCAAAGGAACTGTCTGGCGGGCAACGTCAGCGTGTAGCCATGGGCAGAGCCATGGCGCGGGAACCGGACATTCTGTTGTTCGACGAGCCGCTCTCCAACCTGGATGCATCCTTGCGAGTGCAGATGCGCAACGAAATCGCCCGCCTGCATGCCCGGCTGGGCTCGACCATGATCTACGTCACCCACGATCAGGTGGAAGCGATGACCCTGGCCGACAAAATTGTCGTGCTCAATGGCGGTCGCGTCGAACAGGTCGGCTCACCGCGCGAACTCTATGAGCGCCCGGCCAGTCGCTTTGTCGCCGGTTTTCTCGGCTCACCCAGAATGAATTTTCTGCCGGCGCGCTTGCAGGCGCCAGGTGAAACCAGCCTGGTCGACAGCCCCGTGCTGGGGATGACGTCCCTGCCCTTCAACAGCTCGAACCTGGCGGCGGGCACGCTGCTGAGCCTGGGCATTCGCCCGGAGCACGTGTCGCTCAAGGCGGCGGAAGGAACCGCCGGCATTGTCGTGACCGCGGTCGAATACCTGGGCAGCGAAACCTATGTGCACCTCGAAACAGGTCAGGACGAGCCACTGATCTGTCGTTGTGAGGTTCACGCCGGATGGCAGGCGGGCGACCGGGTCGAGCTGCAGCTGGACATCGCCAACCTGCACCTGTTCGACGCCGACGGCACGGCCTTGAAGCGCCACCCGCACGCCATTGAAACCGTCCCTCTGCGCTCGGTACGAGCAGGCGCCCTATGACTTTGTCTTTGAATACCCTGAGCGATCCAATGCCTGACTCCCTTGACCTTGCGCAGCGAGCGCTGAGTGACGGCCTGTCTCGGGTCATCCACGATTACCGCCCCGGTTATCACCTTGCCCCCCCGACAGGCTGGATGAACGACCCTAACGGCGTGGTGTACTTCCGTGGCGAGTATCACGTTTTCTATCAACACCACCCCTTTGACGCGAAGTGGGGCCCGATGTATTGGGGGCATGCCAAGAGTGCCGACCTGGTCCATTGGCAGCATCTGCCCATTGCCCTGGCGCCCGGCGATGACTTCGACCGCCACGGTTGTTTTTCCGGTAGCGCGGTGGTGTGTGGGGATACCCTGGCACTGATCTACACCGGGCACACCTGGCTGAAGGACGTGGGTGACGAAAGCGCAATTCGTCAAGTCCAGTGCCTGGCCACCAGTGTCGACGGCATCCGTTTCGTCAAACATGGCGCCGTCATCGACACCGCGCCGCAAGACACGATCATGCACTTTCGTGACCCCAAGGTCTGGCAAGAGGACGACTATTGGTACCTGATTGCCGGCGCACGTCTGGGCGATCAACCGCTGCTGCCGCTGTACCGTTCCACCGATCTGCACACCTGGGAGTTCCTCGATTATGTAGCCAGCGGCAGCGAAGGCGATGGCTACATGTGGGAGTGCCCGGATCTGTTTCGCCTGAACGGGCGCGACGTGCTGCTGTACTCCCCTCAGGGCATGCAACCCCAGGGTTACGAACGGCTCAACAAATACCAGACCGGTTATCGAGTGGGCCGCCTCGACAGCCAATGGCACTTTACCGGCGGGCCTTTTATCGAGCTGGATAACGGGCACGATTTCTATGCCGCGCAAACGCTGGTGGCCGCCGATGGTCGGCGCCTGGTGTGGGCGTGGCTCGACATGTGGGAAAGCCCGATGCCGAGCCAGGCCCATCACTGGTGCGGCATGCTCGGTTTGCCACGCGAACTGGAACTGCATGACGATCGCCTTTGCGTGTATCCGGCCCGGGAGCTCACCGCTCTACGCCAGGCGCCATTGCCGGGTACGTCCTGGTGGGACGGTTCAGGGGCCCGGCGGGTGCCGGAAGTGAATGGCGACCTGCTGGAAATCCATGTGCATCTGGATCTGCTCGGTTGCACCGACGGCCACCTGGGCATCGCCTTGCGCTGCAGTGACGATGATGATGAAGAAACCTTGCTCTACTACGATGTGGCGCTGCAGCGTCTGGTGCTGGACCGCAGCCGCTCGGGTGCGCAAGTTACCGGCCAGCGCAGTGTGCCGATAGACCCGACACAGGAGCGGCTGGCGCTGCGTGTGTTCCTCGATCGCTCGTCCATCGAGGTGTTCGACGAAAACGGGGGCTTCAGCCTCAGCAGCCGCCTCTATCCGCAGCCCGACAGTCTGGGGGTGAAGCTTGTGGCAAGCGGCGGTGGCGGGCGCGTGCGCATTCCAAGAGCGTGGCCTCTGGCCTCGGGATGGCTGTGAGCGGCGTCATTCGAGTCGCGAGAAACCCGAGCCCTGTGTCATGATTCTGCGTCAACCTGACCGGCCTCGCCTCGCATGACTTCAGTGAAAGACGTTGCACAACTGGCCGGCGTGTCCCTGAYGACGGTTTCTCGAGCGCTCAATAACCCGGAAAAACTGAGCCCCGAAACCCTTCAGCGGGTGCGTCGCGCCATTGATGAACTGCAATTCGTACCGAGCCTGTCGGCGCGCAAGATGCGCGGCGACAACCTCCAGTCGCGCACCATCGGTGTGTTCGCGCTGGACACCGCGACCACACCGTTCGCAGTGGAGCTGCTGCTGTCCATCGAACAGACAGCGCAGCAGGCCGGCTGGAATGTCTTTATCCTTAACCTGTTGAGCAACCCACCCACTGACCAGAACATCGACCTGATGCTGTCGCACCGCCCCGACGGGTTGATCGTCAGCGCCATGGGTTTTCGCCACGTCAGCATTCCCGAGCGCTTGAAGAGCAAACCGCTGGTACTCGCCAATTGCCTGGCCGATGACAGTCGCCTGGTCAGCTATGTGCCGGATGACGAAACAGGTCAGTATCGAGCCGTGCATCACGCGTTGAGCCAAGGCTATCGGCGCCCACTGTGCATCAATCTGCCAAAGCAGAGCCTGGCCTGGGGGCTGCGACAAGAAGGCCTGCTGCGCGCCTGTCAAGCATTCGGACTGGCGCCTGACGCGCTCCTGCAATACGACCTTTCCGACCATGACGCCTACGGCGAAACCGCAGCCATCCTCGACCGGCACATCATTGGGGGTCGTCCGCAATTCGACATTCTGATCTGTGGCAACGACCGCATCGCGTTTTGTGCCTATCAGCTGTTGTTGGGCCGTGGCCTGAAAATTCCCGGCGATGTCGCGGTGCTCGGCTACGACAACATGATCGGTATCGCTGAACTGTTCATCCCGCCGCTGACCACGGTGCAACTGCCGTACTACGAGATCGGTCGCCAGGCTGCCCGGCACCTGATCGAAAGCCTGGAGGTAGAGGGAGCCCAGCCGGTTGATTGTCCATTGGTGGTCAGGGCCTCGCTATGAATGTGAGCGCCGCAGACCAGCCTCAGGATTTGGCATCGACACCCGCGAGCATTGCCTCTGCCAACACTATTTTCCCGCTGTCCTTGAGCGCCTGGCCTGCACCGCGGATGTCTCTCGCTTCTTTGTTCTGGCTCAACTTGAATTTACCGACCAGGCGAGTGATCTCGATCTCGACCCCAACGATCGCTTTGAGCATCGAGGCAATGTAGTCCTTCGGGGCGTCCGTCATTTTCCATGGCTCGGGCTGGGACGACTCATGGGTTCGAGTCAGGAGCGCCACCAACCCACGAACGTAGCGCTCATCATCRTGAAGGGTGATCCTCCCATGGGCGTGCACCACCTTGTAGTTCCAGGTCGGAACCTGCTTATGGGTTTCGTGCTTGCTCGGATACCAGGTGGGCGAGATGTAAGCCTCGGCACCGCGAAAAACCACCAAGACTTCGTCGCCATTTTTAACGTCTTGCCAGACCGGATTGGCGCGCGCGACGTGCGCCTGGAGAACACCGAACTGCCCCTCCGAGGCCTTTAACTCGAAAGGAATGTGGTTGGCATCCAGTCCACTTTCACCGTTGGTAAACAGAATGCCCAGCGGGTGCTGCACGATCAGCTCATGAAGGGCTTCGGCGCGAGGCTCATCAAAATGGGCAGGTACGTACATATCAACTCCTTCAATCGTTCAAGGGTGGGGACAGCGCGCCAGTGGTGAGGTGGCCTTGGTGTGAATTGTGTTGATGAACTGGCCCATGGTATAGAGCCAATATCCAACATAATCACTGAGCCAGAATTGATGGCGCGTAAAGCCAACGTTGTTGAAATTCCATCGCTGGGCACGCTGGATCGAACCGCAGGTCAATTGGGACGACAGCTTGCTCAAGCGCTTAGGTCCGCGATCCGCAGGGGCGACCTCAAGCCTGGTGAGCTGCTGCCATCGACACGCATTCTCGGCAAATCGCTGATGATTGCCCTAGGCACCGTCATTGAAGCCTTTGAGCAATTGATCGCCGAGGGCTTCCTGGAATCCCAAGGCAGAGCGGGCACGCGGGTGGCCCGCTCTTTGGCAGATGCGTCGCCAACCACCCGGCAGGAACAGCGTCGGCCAACTGAAGCCAGGTCGTGGACGCCCTCTGCGCGTATCGAACGGTTCGCTCAGGTGGCCCGACAATTTGCAGCGGCTGCGCAGATTCCGTTCTCGGTCTCGGTGCCCATTGGCAAAGCGGCGCCTGACGATATCTGGCGTCGCCTTGGCAATCGCATCAGGGCGCGGGGCCCCGGAGCTCCCTCGGGATACGGCGATCCACAAGGCGCGCTTGAGTTACGGGAAGCGGTAGCGGATTACGTGCGCAAGTCACGCTCTGTGCGCTGTGAAGCGAGCCAGGTGATCATTACATCCGGCACGCAACAGGGCCTGTATCTCGCCTGTCAGGTGCTGCTCGATGTGGGAGATTTTGCGTGGGTGGAGGATCCAGCCTACCGGGGTATCACCGGGATTCTGGAAAGCGCGGGCCATAGCGATCAAATGATCCGCGTCCCGGTTGATGCCGAGGGGCTGAATGTTGAAAACGGCATGGAGCAATGCCCCCAGGCGCGGGTAGCCTTTGTAACCTCGTCACATCAATACCCGCTCGGCATGCCAATGAGCATGGCCAGACGCAATGCCTTGCTGGCATGGGCCAGGGCGTCCGATGCCTGGATCGTCGAGGACGATTACGACAGTGAACTGCGTTACGCCGGCCACCCTTTTCCATCCTTGCAAGGGCTGGACCCCGACCGGGTTATCTACCTGGGGACGTTCAGCAAAATACTGTTCCCCTCGTTACGACTCGGCTACGCAATCGTTCCGCCTTATCTGGTGCAAGCCTTTTGCGGTGCGCGGGTCCTGATGGATCGGCATCCCGCCAACGCCGATCAGCACGTGCTCGCAGCGTTCATCGCAGAAGGACATCTGGATCGGCACATCCGGCGAATCCGCGGCGTATACGCAGACATCCACAGGCAAATCATCGAAGCGGTTGCCAGGCTGATTCCTCGCGAACTTGCATGGCTGGAGCCGAGCGATCAGGGCATGCATCTGGTGCTTTGGCTGGCGGAGGGTATCGACGATCAATGGGTCGCCGCTAAAGCCTCCGAAGCGCAGGTATCGGTACGTGCCGTGTCGCCGATGTATGCCGGTGGCAATGGCCGTTCGGGATTGATTCTGGGCCTGGGCGGTTTCAGTGCCGAAGAGATTGAGTCCGCCACCCGGCGCCTTGCGCAGGTCATCACGTTGGCCGCGACCCCGTCGGACCGCAGGATCATGCCGATTGCCATAAATCATTTTTAAAACAATTAGTTGGAGAGCCTTAATAACTTATTGGACAGAAGGCTATATTTTTGACTAGTTACATTTGACAGGCCGCCTTGAGTGATCAATACCTAACAGGGTCGAGGCCTGACAACGGCGACGACAATGTAGTGGATGAATATCCATTACCGACTGCATTGTCAGTAAGGCTTACGAACGAAAGTACTTATTCTTAAAGGGTCGAAGGTTCGGACCATGCGGTAGCTTTGGCCATCGCAAAAGACATACTTTGTCTCGTGTCCGAAGGCTATTTCACGCACAGTGTTAAGTAACACTTACACATTCCACGTAAAAGTTTTGACTTCGACCCCAAGCGTTACTCGCGCCTTACATGCTTCATCATTGATACAGTGCCTTAAGAATTTAACACTTTCTCGACTTCCATGCCCTCAATAGAGTTACTGGAAGGATAAAGGCATCGCTAATGCGCGACAGCGACAGGCATGTTTAAACCAACGTTACGGAGCTTGCCAGTATGCTGACCAGTACCCAAGCCTCTAACTGGTATCTTTTGCAGTGCAAGCCACGTCAGGACGAACGGGCGAAAATCAATTTATTGCGGCAAAACTACGTCATATTTTGCCCGCAAACCGTTAGCCAGCGCAGGATACACGGTAGCCCCCATCAATCCCTTGAGCCTCTCTTCCCGGGCTACCTTTTCATTCAGCTAGGCCGTGACGACAAGTGGGCGCCTTTGCGTTCTACCCGTGGCGTCAGCCGAATCGTCGATTTTAATCACGGCCCGGCAATGGTCCCTGACGATGTCATCGAACACTTGCAAGAGCGGTGCTATAAACCACCGGAAATTCTTGCACCTCACACGTTCAAGCCCGGCGAAAAACTGCAAATAACCCGAGGGCCGCTGTCGACACTCGAAGGTATTTTCATGACCATGTTAGGTGACGAGCGAGTCATGATCCTGCTTCACTTTCTAAACAGAGAACAGCCGATACGCATTCCATTGACTGATATTGAGCGAGCACGCCTCCATCTATAAGCTCCTATTCAACTTGCTTCAATAACGAACTTGAACACACCCCACCCAACTTCAAACTCAAACAAGAGCTTATGCCTTTTTTATTTCATGAATTGTTTCCTGGCGCGTGATCATTCACACTTACGAGCTCCATTCTAATGAAGAAACTACTGACACCAGCCGATGTTACATCGCGCACATTCGGCCCTGTTTTTTCCGGTCTATAGTCATTGGATTCGTCCCCCAGGAGCAATGACATGACCCTTAAGACCCGCGGCCCTTTCGCACTGATAATGATCTCTTTATATCCCGGAGCGGCCTGGAGTCTCGACCCCCAGGCCATTGACATCTACGGATTCGACTTCACACCTACATTGTTATTTTCAGAGAGCTACGATGACAACTTCCGGGAACTGGATCGGGGACGTCAGTCTTCCATGGTGACCAAGGTGGCGCCCTCTTTCGAACTCAAGGCCGAAGATCGAAACAGTGCCACGCGACTTATCTGGCAGCCTACCCGCTACATTTATCATGATCATCCGGACGCCTCGAATACGGCACAACGTGTGCGGCTCGACAGCATCATGGAGTTCACCGACCGCCATCGCCTGAAACTTGAAGGGGAAGCGCGTAAATACGAGCGCACGACATCGACTGCTGTCGATGGCATCTATGACAAGATTCGCACTAATCGCGTCAATGGTCTCTATACCTACGGCGCGAGGAGCGCTGCCAATCAGATCGATCTGGGCGCAAGTTACGCTCAACTTCGTTACGACAACTCCGACGGCATCAATAAAGACAAAGAGCGTAATACCACCGGCCTGACCACCACCTGGTACCACCGTATAGGCAGCAACACCCGCGGCTTGCTGGAGTACGACCACACCGTCTTCGACTACCTGCTCTCCGACAGCCGTCTCAACAGCACGTCCAATGCGGTCCTGGCCGGTGCCGAGTGGGACTTCACCGCACGCACCACCGGCAAAGTACGCATTGGTTATGAGCGCAAGAGCTTTGATGACAGCGGTGTCAAAGACCTCAGTAACCCTACCTGGCAGGTGGACCTGCGATGGAAGCCACGAACCTACTCGACCTTTTCGTTCGTTGCTCGCCAGGCACTGGCCGAGGGCGACGACGGTGCTGACGCCGTCAAGACCAGCTCTGCCCTGTTTGGCTGGCGTCATGGCTGGACCGAGCGAATCACAACCGTGGCCGAAGCAGGGCTGGCCCGCTATGAGTACGAGGGGCAGAACCGCACCGACAACCTTCGCGACTACAACTTCGCCGTGGAATACCAGATGCGCCGCTGGCTGGATATCGAATTGGGCTATCGCCACCGCAACGACAATTCCGACGCCGACAACCATAGTTTTGAACGCAACATCTTCCTGCTCAGCTTCAACGTAAGTCTCTAAGAGGTCTCCCCCCATGAACTCGCGAATGCTTGGCTTGTTGTTTGTGCCGTGGCTGTTGCCCGTGACTTTTGCAGCGGACACCGGCGCCCAGTACAAACTGGCGGCCGGCGATGTATTGCGCATCACCGTATTCGGAGAGCGGGATTTGAGCTTCGACAAAATCCGCCTCAATGACGCAGGTACATTTTCCTATCCGTTCCTGGGTGAGATCTCCGCCAAGGGGCTCACCCCCAATCAGGTGGAAAAGATCATCGTCGACGGGCTCAAGCAAGGTTACCTGGTCGACCCCAAGGTCAGCCTCAACCTGATCGTCTACCGCTCGTTCTACATCAATGGCGAAGTACAAAAGCCCGGCAGCTATCCATACGAGCCCGGGCTGACACTGGAAAAAGCCATTGCACTGGGCGGTGGCCTGACCGAACGGGCCTCGATCAAGCGAGTGACCATCGTGCGCGGCGATGGCTCACCACCATTGACCGATACGGTCACGCGCAGCACCGCCATCGCTCCTGGTGACACCATCTCCATTGCACAAGGCTTTTTCTAAATCATGGATAACAGCCCAAGCATCTACGTTGAACGTCCGCTCCAGGCGCATCTGCCTCAGCACCAGCAGCATGGCGAGGAGAAGGACACCATTGACCTGCTCAAATTCTGGAGGGTGATCTGGCGTGCTCATTGGAAAATCGCATGGTTGATGCTGGTTGCCTGTGCGCTCGCAATGGCCACGCTGTCGCTCATTCCCTCGCAATACATCGGCACCACCACCCTGCTGATCAAAGAAAAAACGCCACCGCTGCTGGCTTTCCAGCAAGTCACAGACTCAAGCTCCGGTACCGTCGATTACTTGCAGACACAACTGGCGCTCCTGCAATCGCGGGACTTGGCCGAACGCGCCGTCAAAAAGCTCAACCTCACCACTAACCCGGTGACCGATCCCCGCCAGCAACCGCAGTCATGGTTTACACCACGCACATGGTTGGCAAACCTTGATCTTGGCCAGTGGTTGCCGGCACTGGACTTTTTGATGCCCCAACAGGTAACGCCCACTGAAACCGACATTTTCAATGAGGTCACGCAGAACCTCATGAAGCGCACCGACGTCAAATTCGTCGGCAAGAGCCAACTGCTCAGCATAGAGGTGTTGCTGCCCGACCCTGACCTGGCGGCCGCAACCGCCAATGCGATTGCCCAAGGCTTCATCGATAGCCAGTTCGACAATAGCCTGAAGTCCTCGCAGACCAACGCCAGTTGGATGAATTCACGCCTGGTCGAATTGCGCAATAACCTGCGCATTGCCGAAAACAAGCTTCAGGCTTATCGGGAAGAACAAGGCCTGGTCGATGTCGGCGGTGTCGCCACCATCAGCGCCAATGAGCTGGAAATGACCGGCAACCGCATGATCGATGCCCGCCGTAACCTGGCGGAAGCCGAGAGCCGGTACCGTCAGGTCCAGGCCCTGAGCAATGGCGATCTGAGCAGACTCTCCAGTGTCCCCGCCGTCTTGAGCAACGCTTTGGTGCAGAAATTCCAGGCACAACAGGCCAAGGCTCAAGCCAAGGTCGAAGAATTGTCCGGGCGTTATGGTCCAAAACATCCGACCCTGATCGCCGCCCTCGCCGAGTTGCGTACGGCCACCGACAGTTTGCGTCTACAGGTTCGACAGGTGGTTGCCAGCATCGAACAGGATTACCAGCTAGCCAAAGCCAGTGAAAGCTCACTGCATAAATCATTCAACAGCAACAAGACCCAGATACAGGATATTTCGCGCAAGGAGTTCCAGCTGCGTGAGTTCCAGCGAGAAGTCGACAGCAGTCGCGCGCTGTATGAGACCTTCATCACTCGCTTGAAGGAAACTGCGGCCACCTCAGACATGGATTCCACCAAAGCGCGCATCGTCGACCCTGCGATTGCGCCTTTGGAACCAAGCAAACCCCGTAAAACACTGATCATGGTGATTGTCGCCATCGTGGCCGCGCTGATCGGCATGGCGCTGGCATTAATATCCGAAGCCCGGAACAAAACCTTCAAGACCGACGAAGCGGTCGAAAGCACGCTTAATATCCCCCTGCTCAGTGTGGTGCCGCTGGTCACGAAGAGAAGCCGCCGGCAACTGGCGCGATTGTTCGACGACAACGAGCATCCGCGTTTTTGCGAGACCATTCGTAACTTGCGCACCTGGCTGATGTTGCACAGTGGAGAAAAGCCGTCACAGGTAGTGCTCGTTGCCTCGACCATGGCCGATGAAGGTAAAAGCACCATTGCCAACAACCTGGCTTACTCGCTTGCATTGCTGGAGCGGGTCCTGCTGATCGATGCCGACATGCGCCGATCCAGCCTTTCGCTCAATTTCGATTTTCCGGCAGACAGCCCGGGGCTGGCCAATGTCCTGGCGGGTACTGCCCGACTCGAAGAGTGTATCCGGACTGTCGGCAATCTAGACATGTTGCCGGCCGGCAAGCTTGCGCCCCCGCCGCTTGATCTACTTAGCTCGCCGTGCCTGGCGCCCCTGCTCGAAGCGTTGAAGTCGCGTTACCAGCGCATCATCATCGACTCCCCGCCTGCGCAGATGGTCAGCGACGCGCTATTGCTGGCCAAGCATTCGGACGCGGTGATTTACGTGATCAAAGCCGAAAGCACACCGGTCAACCAGGTGCAGAAATGCCTCGCCATTCTGCAACAGAGCCACGCGCCGGTGTTCGGTGTAGTGCTCAACCAGGTTGACCTGCGCAAGGCGCGCAAGCAGGGCTACAGCCATAGCGATACGTTCCAGAACTACGACTATCTGACCCGGTAAACCCTTGCGCCTGTCTCTTGAGTAGCTTCTTTCCAACAAACACCAAAAACTGCTTCATCCCAGTCGATCGATACCAGCGTGCGGGAACGAGGGCGTGCAGAATTCGACGCCGATGTCCAACCCATGCCTGGAGGTTGAGCCGATGACATCGCTATATACCGCTCAAATGATGCACCGGCGAGGTCTGACTTTCTGGGGCCAATGGGTGTGTGCGCTCAGCCTGGTCAACTTGTTATTGATGTTGCTGGTGCATTGGAGGGTCGGCAGCCTGACCAGTGAATACCGCATTCTGATGGTTCTCACTGTGCTCGGTTCGATTCCGATCTACAGCGTCATGCAGGTTTACCACAAGCGTCATGAGTGGTTGTCGGGGCTCGGTCGTTTACTGGCGGCCTGGCTGATTCTGCTGGCCGTTCTGATCAGCATCGCCTTTGTCACCCAGACCAGCGCGATTTTTTCGCGTCAAGTGATCATCGTCTGGACCGTATTGGGTTACCTGATCCAGGCTGCGAGCTTCCTGCCCTTGCATTACCTGGCTCGCTTGCACTCGCGCAGGCTCTGTAACGAACGCCGCGCGGTAATCATCGGTACTTGCCCGACCGCATGCCGGCTTGCAAGGAAACTGTCCAGACCGAACCGCGTACCCGTACTGGGGTTTATCGCAACCGCCGAACATACCGGCCCGGCACCGAGCATTTTGCCGCTGCTGGGCCGCATCGACGAAATTCGCGAGATCATCACCCACCTGCACGTACGCCGGGTCTACATCGTCCTGCCGTTGGCGCAGGCAGCCATCATTGAAGCCCTGTACATCGACCTTCTGGACATGAATGTCGACGTGGTCTGGATTCCTGATTTCGGCAGCATGGTGCTGCTCAATCAATCGATCTCGGAAATAGAACGAATGCCGGCCATCTACCTCAATGAAAGCCTCATCAGTTCGCACCCCGGCAGCCTGCTCTGCAAAGAGCTGTTCGAACGTAGCCTGGCCGCCGTGGCCATTATTGTGCTCAGCCCCTTGCTGCTGATCGTGGCGGCAGCGATCAAGCTCTCTTCGCCCGGCCCGGTGTTGTTCAAACAAAATCGTTACGGCTGTAACGCCGAGGTGATCAAGGTCTGGAAGTTCCGCTCGATGCGTATGCATGACGACAGCGAAGTGCGCCAAGCCTCTCGCGAAGATGAACGCATCACCCCGCTCGGGCGCTTTTTGCGCCGTAGTTCGATCGATGAGCTACCGCAGCTTTTCAACGTGCTGTTCGGTGACATGGCCCTTGTCGGCCCGCGACCGCACGCGGTCACTCACAACATTTACTACACCGGCAAAGTACGCGCCTACATGGCCCGTCATCGCCTCAAGCCGGGAATCACCGGGTTGGCCCAGATCACCGGGCATCGCGGTGAAACCCAGACGTTGGAAAAAATGCAGCAGCGCGTCGCCCAGGACCTCAACTACATCAACCAATGGTCGCTGTGGCTGGACATCAAGATTCTCGTCAAGACCCCTTTCACGTTGTTCTCAAAGGACATTTATTAAGGAGTCAGCCATGATCGATCTGGAACTGATCGGCCATTTCGCACCGAACCTGCTGGATGCCAACAAAGCATTTTCCTTCATTAATTTTGCGTCCGTCGGCAGTCTGTTCGACCGGGCCCCGACGTCCATCGCCTATTTTTGCGATGGAATGTTGATGTCTACCTTCATGTCGCGCATCACCGGCCGGACGATCGGCCGGGTCAGCTTCGACTTCACGTCCATCGCCGACGCTGTCTTCAGTTGCGCCGAGAAACAAGGCAAGCGCATCTATTTTGTCGGTGCCAGGCAAACCGAACTGGACCTGTTCATCAATAAGATCAAGGGTCGCTACCCGGCGCTGCTTATTGCCGGTCATCACAACGGCTATTTCGATGCACCGCAGGCCGCGTGCATTCAAGCGGATATCTGTCGCAGTGAAGCCAACATCCTGATCGTCGGCCTGGGCGCCGGGCTTCAAGAGCAGTTCGAACAGGATGTCCTGCGTGCCGGCTTCAACGGTGTGGCATTCACCTGTGGCGGTTTCATTCGCCAAGAGGCGACGGCCACACACCATTACTACCCTGAGCTGATCAACCGCCTGCATCTGCGCGCGTTCTATCGGATGTACCGCGAACCGCACACCATCAAGCGCTACCTGGTCGATTACCCGAGCAATTTTGTTCATCTGCTGGCGATGATTGTCCGGCGTCAAGTGACGATCCATATCACTTATCCCTGAGCGCCAACCATGCATATCCTGTTCATCCTCAAGGACTTCAAGCCCGATGGCGGCCTGGAGCGTGTCCAGCAACGCCTGGCCCGACAGTTTCTCAAGGATGGCCAGCGGGTCAGTTATTTCGTCATGAACGGCGATACCGCGGACGATGAAGAAGCGGCCACCTTCAATGGTGGCGGCAATGGATTCGTCGGTCTGCTCAAGTCGATCGGAGTGCTGCGTCGCCTTATCCGCCGAGAGCGTGTGACCCACCTTATCGCCGCCAAGGAACAGGCCAACCTCTGCACCTGGTTTGCCACCCTGGGTCGCTCATGCAAGGTCATCTACGCCCGTCACGCGGCACTGGATTGCGGCGAACAGAAAATCGGCCTTACTACTCTGCGCCTGCTCTATGGGTTGTACCTCTGCGGCAACGATCAGGTCGTGGCGGTATCCAAAGGTCTGCATCAGGCCCTCGCCGATCTGGTGCCCTGGGGTCGCCAGCGTATCCGTTATTGCCCCAATGCGGTGGTCACCGAGCAACTGCTCAGCGCCGCGCAGACGCCCCTGCTCAGAGGGTTGCCGACCGAGTTCTGGTTGGCAGTGGGCCGGTTGGTGGAACCGAAGGGTTTCCATTTGCTGCTCGATGCCTATGCCATGGCATTGAGCAGCGCCGCGCTGCCGGATCTGGTGATCATTGGCGATGGTCCGCAACTCGCCGCGCTGACATTGCAGGCAAGCCACCTGGGCATCGAGGACCGTGTGCGTTTCACTGGTTTTCTGAGCAATCCCTACCCATTGATCAGGCATGCACGACTGCTGATCCTGAGTTCATTTCATGAAGGCTTGCCGACCGTCCTGATCGAGGCTCTGGCGCTGGGTACGCCCGTGCTGGCCTGCGACTGCGAAACCGGGCCCAGGGAGCTGCTTGATAACGGCCGCCTCGGCCACTTGGTCAAGGTCAATGATGTGCCGGCGCTGGCCGAAGGGATGCTACGCAGCCTGGCCTCGCAAGATCAGGTTGCGCCAAACGCACAGGTGGCCGCTGACGCAGTCCGCCAGTACACCAGTCAATACGCCGCGCAGGCGTATTACCAGGTATGGAATCAATGAAAAAATTGCTGATTATTCTGCAGGACTTGGGCGGAGGCGGTGCCGAAAAAATGATGGCACGCCTCGCTGGAGCGCTGACTGACGCTGGCAATGACGTAACTTTACTGATGCTCACTGGCGCAGGCGTGAACTCGGCGCACCTCGACCCACGGGTAAAAAAGGTCGAGTTGCACAGCGCGCGCAGCTCCAGGGCCGTGCCGGCGCTGGCACGCTTTCTTCGCCACAATCGCTTTGATGCGCAACTGGCCGCCCTCACCCATGTCAACGTCGTGGCCATCGCCGCCGCCGCGCTGTCAGGTACGCTGGCGCGCCTGCATGTCAGCGAACGCAACGCGTTTTCCCATGACAAATATGTCAACCCCACGCTGACGGTGCGCACAGCGTATCTGTTGGCACCATTGCTGTATCGACTGATCCCCAATCCGGTGATCTGCGTCTCGCGCGGCGTCGCCCAGGATCTCGTCGACTCCACCATCACCCGCCCCCAGGATGTCACCATCGCCGACAACCCGGTACTCGACAATGATTTTCGCGACAAGGCACCGGAGCGTCCAAACCACCGCTGGCTGCGGGAGAAGTCCACCCCGGTGATTGTCGCCGTGGGCCGCCTGGCTCGGCAAAAAGGCTTTGACGTATTGATCGATGCCTTCGCCCGACTGCCTGATCCTTGTGCCCGATTGATCATTTTCGGCGAAGGCGCGCTCAGGGCCCAATTGCTCGAACAAGCGGTTGCTGTGGGCGTGGCCGACCGGTTCGATTTACCAGGCTATACCAGTGATCCGATGGCAGAAGTGGCGGCGGCCGATTGTTTTGTACTGTCGTCGCGTTTCGAGGGCAGCCCCAATGCACTGGTCGAGGCCATGGCCACTGGCACTCCGGTGGTATCGACTCACTGCCCCTATGGGCCGCAAGAGATTCTCGATAATGGCGCGATCGCTCCGCTGGTGGCCGTCGACGACCCTGACGCACTGGCGCAGGCCATCACGACGCAGCTGACGTCGCCGCGTGATGTAAATCGCCAGGCCCGCATCGAAGCCGCCGCCCGTTTCGTGAGCGCCTGCGCGGCGAAAACTTATCTCGATGCGCTACTCGGGAGCCAGTCGTCATGAACACACTGGAAGTCAGGTACAGCACGCTGCGCAACGCCTTCACGTTGTTCGGTGTGCTGTTCTACATCCAGGTGATCGGATTTTTTTTCGGGCTGGCGGATACGTCGAATCTGGACGCAGCCGAAAAAGACCTCGAAGGCAACGCGGTCAATCAGATTTGCGGTCTGATCACCCTGCTGGTACCGCTGTTCTTCTTCATCCGCAACAAGGTCTTCCTCAGTAAAAGCTTTTACAGGAACAACGTCTTCCTGCTGGTGTTCATGCTCTGTCTGGCGGTATCGATCAGTTGGTCCCACGACCCGATACTGAGTTTCAAACGTTTTGTGGCGCTGATCGGCGTGGTCTTCTTTGCGGGTTTCATCGCCTACAACTACAGCCTCGAGAAAATCGCCTTCATGCTTGGCTGTATCATCGGCGCCGCTACGCTATTGGGCTTGATACTCGCGCTTGTCAGGCCCGATATCGCCTTCATTTACGGCGGTCTTCGCGACGGGGCGTTCAAAGGGATTTTCCCGGATAAGAATGCCGGCGCCCGGATCAACGCGATCGCCATTTTGCTACTGCTGCCGATGATCCGTCAGGGCAATCCCTGGGCCATCATCTGCTCGTTGTTCTCGCTGATCGCCATTGCACTGGCCCAATCCGCCACCGCCATAGCACTGATTGTTGCCGGCACCGTGAGTTACTGGTACTTCCTCACGCTGATCCGTTTGCACATCAACCGCTCATGGCCCGCATTCCTCGGCACCACAATCGTCTATTTGCTGATCTGTTTCTTTCTCTACGGCAACTACACGCTGCTGCTGGAGCTGACCGGTCGTGATCCATCACTCACCGACCGCACGTTGATCTGGGACCTGCTCACACCGCTGATCGACGCCGAATTCATCAAGGGTTATGGCTTCGGCGCCTTCTGGTCCAGCCCCAGCGCCGAGGTCTTTATCAGCCGCTGGGGTTACATCGGTAATGCCCACAACGGCTACATGGAAACCTTGCTAAACGGCGGCATCGTTCAGTTGATAGCACTGGTCCTCATGCTGATCGAGGCACTGCTCAAACACTATCGGGCCGTGATGGCGGACCAATCGGCACGGTTTCATGTCAGCGCGATGGTCATCGTCGGATCATTCATGCTCACCAACTTTGTAGCGTATGTCGTGCCCAACTACCGCTCGGCGGAGTTTCTGGTGTTCTGCGTCCTGGCCCTGTCCTTTCGGCATCACCACGCGAAATACCCCGAGTTGTCAACGGCAACCCTGCGTCAGCGTCCGTCCGGCGAGGCATTACCGCGCGACTCAGCCAAGGCGTAACGAAAGGAGAAATAGCCATGCCAGACCAAGCCCACCCTTCACCCCATACCGTGTGCGTCATAATCCCGATGTACAACGGCGCCGACAGCATTGAGCAAACACTGGCGTCCGTGGCCGGGCAAACCCGACTGCCCGATCACGTCATCGTCATCGACGATGGTTCCACCGATGATGGCCCCCAACGGGTCAGGGACTTCGCGGCGCCGTTTCGCCTGACGCTGTTGCATCAAGCCAACGAAGGCCAGGCCAGCGCCCGCAACCACGGACTGCAGCACACTGAAGAGACTCTTGTGGCGTTTCTCGATGCCGATGACAGATGGTATCCGCGAAAGCTGGAGCAACAAGTGGCACTGTTTGAAGAACTGGATCGTCAGGGACGGCCGGTGGGGCTGATAGATTGCTACGTGCATAACGACTACAGCGATGGCAGGCGAATACTGGAAGACCGGCAAAAAAACGGTAGGCATTTCGACGATTTCATCCGCGCCAACGTCCTCAATGGCGTGTCCTCCGCGATGGTCAAACGCGACGTGATCATGCAACTCGGCGGCTTCAATGCCAGCCTGCGTTACTCCGAAGACCGCTTCATGTGGACCCGGATCGCCGAACACTGGGAGGTCCATACGGTGCCAGAGGTGCTGCTGCAGCGCATGGTCAACAGCGCCAACATGACCGCGCAACCGACAAGGTACTACCCGCACAAGATCAGGTTCATCGAAGAGTACCTCGCCCACTTTGGCCCGCAGCTCAGCAAGCAGCAACGGATCGATTTCGCGCTGGGCAGCCTCTCCGACTTTCTCGAACTGTTTTCCCGCAGAGGAGAGCATGCCCAAGTGATCGGTGTGTACCGGCGAATGCTGGAGTATTCCTGGCAAGCGCTGATCTTCAGGAACGGCAAACCGACATTGCGCTTCCTCTATGCATGCGTCCAATCATTGCGCAAGGCACCTGCGTCCACCACCGCTCATTGAGCCGGTATCCGCCATGGCCAATCATCGTCTGGTTAAATTGATCTGGATTTTCACCGAGAAATTCGGCCTGATTTTCCTGTCGATGATTACCTTTGTCGCGTATGCCAGGCTGCTGTCGCCCACAGAGTTGGGTGTGGGCACGGTCATCATTGCCGTCGTCGAGTTGATCGGGATGATTTATTCCTCGGTTCTGGAAGACCCGCTGGTACGACTCGAACGACTGGAAGACAAACACATCGCCACAGCTTTCTGGGCGTCGGTACTCGTCAGCCTGCTGTCCATCGTCGCCATCTCGGGCGCGGTAATGCTGTACACACCCGACCCGGTGCTGCGATGGATGACGGCGGTGGCCTCGGTGAAAATCCTGTTCACCATGATGGCGCGGGTCTATGTGGCGCAAATGCGCCGTAGCGGCAACTTCAGGATGTTGGCGTCGCGCACGTTACTGGGCAAAGTGTGTGGTGGCGTGGGTGGCATCGCTGTCGCGCTTTGGGGGTTGGGAGCCTGGGCGGTCATTGCCCAGGTACTGATCATGGAGTTCGTGTCCATTGTCGTATTGATGCGTGCAGACCCGCGCCGCATTGCCTTTTACATTGACGGCCCGCTCCTGCGCGAACTGTTGAAGGCCGGCGCACCGGTTGCTGTCAACGCGCTGAGTTCGCAAACGCTACAGCGCGGGGTCACCGTCATCCTGGGCATGACGGCCGGCAGCAACGCGGTGGGCATGTTCAACATGGCGTTGCGCATCATCGATCTGCCGCGCACGGCGATCTATCACGGCCTGATCAGCTATGCGCTGCCGGTGTTTGCCCGGCGCAGCGCCGACCCATCGCGGTTACGCGCGATCATCAGCGATTCGACCGCCGTCAGCGGCTTCCTGCTGACGCCCCTGTTCATCGGCATCGCACTCACGGCGCATGACCTGATCCTGTTGATCTTCGGCGCCAAATGGACCGAGGCCATTCCCCTGCTGCAAGTGCTTGCGTGCACGGCAGCCATCGGCAATACCGCCATGTACGCCACAACCGCACTGGTCGCGGTCAATTGCAGCCGCCTGACCATCAAGGCTGAAGTGGCAACCACCGTACTGGCACTGGCGCTGGTCTATAGCTTCGGCAGCCTTTATGGCGGCATGGCCGCCGCCCTCGCCCTGCTAGCCCGGATGGCGATCATCACGCCACTGCAAATCCGCGGGTTGAACCGTGCAATCGGCTATGACTGGCGGCTGTTTTTCGAAACCAACTATCGCAGCGTGGTTGCCTCGTTGGTCATGGCTGCGATCGTCCTGATGGTTTCTTCCCGATTGAGTGTTCAAGGCTACCTGCACCTGTTCTGCAACATCGTGGTTGGCGCGCTGAGCTATGCCGTGGCGTACAGCGTGATGCATCCGCGCTGGCCGCAAGAATTCAAATCGGTTTTCACCACCCGCTGAGAGGACGCACCCGACAACCTTTCTCCTACCCGGACCACATTCTCCTGACTCGCGCAATTTCCTTGTGACAGGAACGCCCCATCATGCACAAAACCACGTTGATTACCGGCGGGGCCGGATATATCGGCTCGCATACCACCCTGACCCTGATTGACGCCGGTCAACAGGTGCTGGTCCTCGATAACTTGTGTAACAGCTGCCGCGAATCGCTCGCGCGCCTGGAGTATCTGACTCGCAAGCGAGTCGACTTCATTGAAGGTGATATCCGTGATAACCACCTGCTCGATGATATCTTCAGCCGCTACGACATCGATGCCGTGGTGCACTTTGCCGGTCTCAAATCCGTGGAGGAAAGCATTCGAAAGCCGCTGGACTATTACGCCAACAATGTCATTGGTACGCTCAATCTTTGCCATGCGATGGCCCGATTCGAGGTCTTCAAACTGGTGTTCAGCTCATCGGCCACCGTGTATGGCATCCCCCGACAGATACCGCTCATTGAAGATCTGGGCGCAGGCAAACCGATCAATCCCTATGGTCGCACCAAGCTGCTGATCGAAGAGTTGCTCACCGATTTGTGCCTGTCCGATCCGCAGTGGAGCATTGCGGTGCTGCGCTACTTCAACCCGATTGGTGCCCACGATAGCGGGCTGATCGGGGAAAACCCGAATGGCAAGCCCAACAATCTGCTGCCTTGCCTGACACGAGTCGCGATGAGGCAAATACCCGAACTCACCGTATACGGCAGCGACTATCCCACCGTCGACGGAACGTGCGTGCGCGATTACGTCCATGTGGTCGACCTTGCCGAAGGCCATCTCAAAGCGTTGCGGGCGTTGCAGAACAGAAACGGTATCCACGTCTGGAACCTGGGAACAGGCATTGGCCACAGCGTGCTGCAAATCATCCGCAGCTTCGAGGACATTACCGGTATTACCATCCCGTTCCGGTTCGCGCCGCGCCGTGCCGGCGATATCGCCGAATGCTGGGCCGACCCCACCAAGGCGGGGCGTGATCTGGGCTGGTACGCACAGCGCGACCTGATGCAGATGATCATCGACGCCTGGCGATGGCAAATGTGTAATCCGCACGGATACCGCTCCCAACCCGGATTGGCGGCATCGATTGTGTTAAAGCAATGGGTATGAGCAGGTACATTCTTTTGGCAGCCCTGGTATCGGTGGTGTGCTACGCGTCGGGGGGTACTCCCCCGCCGCTGGCCAACGGCCTGGTGCTGTGGCTCGACGCTGCCGATGCTTCAAAAATGACCTTCGATGCCCAGAACCACCTCCTGCGGTGGCACGACAAGTCCGGCAAGTCCAATGACGTTGCCGTAGACGACGCCGCAGGCGCCGCCCTCCCACAGCGTGTGGAGAACGCCATGAATGGCCATTCGGTGGTGCGCTTGAGTGGTGCTTCGGCGTTCCTTGGCAAGACCATTCGTGCCGCAAAAGGCCCCATGACCTTATTGATCGTGTCACGCAGACTGAACGGGCAAAGCGGCGGCGAGACCTGGCAGCGACTGTTCAGCTCGCGCCCGTGGATCGCTGAAAACGACAACGTGGCACCGAATTTCGCGATCAGCGTGCAACAGCCCTCCGCCTACGCCCCGGCCCTCTTCGTTCTGGAACTCAACGACGTGCCCATAGGCCCGTTTGCGGTGGGGCGCAATGTGGTCGGTAGCACCGAAGACTTGCGTGGCGACATCGCGGAAGTGTTGGTGTACGACCGTTACCTGGCCTCTCTGGAGGAACGGCAGCGCGTGTTTCAGTACCTGGCGCAAAAATGGGCCGTCGCGATCCCCAAGGTTGCCAACTCCTGGACCCGTATCGGCCCCCTGGACACTGTACCGCAGCGAATCAATGCCGAACTGCCGCTGTCCGATCAGGCCAACGTCGGCCAATGGAGGGTGGACACACGATTTTCCGACGACTTCAATGGTGCGACCCTTAATGCCAGCCGCTGGCACGTCAACAATGCCACGGGCACCGAATCGCTCGGGCGTAAACCGGCGCTGTTCACGCCGAACAATGCCTACCTGAGCGATGGCAATCTGAACATCGTTTTCCGCAAGGAAAACGTGCCGCAAAAGTACGTTCGGCTGGGTTACCAAGGCTATAGCTCGGCGATGGTGCGCACGATCGAGCGCAGTTTTTACGGCTACTACGAAGCCCGCGCCAAACCCATGGAATCGGCGGGTTCCAGCGCCTTCTGGCTAGCGTGGACGGGGCTTGCCGACAATGCCACGGAGATCGATATATTCGAAATCGGCGGCAAGACCAAGGGCGCCGCCTTCGACCGTCTATACAACATGAACGCCCACGTCTGGGCCACGCCACAGAGCACCGACCACATCAGCGATGGCAGCAGCTGGATCGCCCCGTGGCGCCTGGCCAGCGCCTTCCATGTCTACGGCTTTGACTGGCAGCCCGACACCTTGCGCTGGTACGTAGACGGCGTCCTGGTGCGAGAGGCCAAGAACACCCACTGGTTCTTCCCGATGCAAATCCTCTTTGACAGCGAGGCCATGTGGAATTGGTTCGGCGTTGTCGACGACGCCGATCTGCCCTCCACTTTCAGCGTGGACTACCTCAAGGTGTGGCGGCGCGGTCGATAGCCGAATCTTGATCCAGCGTCTTTGAATTTGATCCTTCCCCCTTCCAGCCTTGCTCAGCGGAAGATTCAACACATGAGCCGTCGGATTCGGCCAAGAAATGAAGCCGATGTTATTCGTGTCGCTCAGGGGACGGTCGCCACCGGGCAGCACATGGGTGCCGGTCAAGCGTTTCGCCGCTACAATGCGCACCTTGACCGTGACAAGCCAGACTAAAAAAACATGTCCCTACCCAAGCATCACCTGGAATTGCTCAGCCCCGCCCGTGACGTGGCCATCGCCCGCGAGGCCATCCTGCATGGCGCCGACGCGGTGTACATCGGCGGCCCGAGCTTCGGCGCCCGCCACAACGCCTGTAACGAGGTGAGCGATATCGCCCAATTGGTGGAATTCGCCCGTCGCTATCACGCGCGGGTGTTCACCACCATCAACACAATCCTGCATGACAACGAGCTGGAGCCGGCGCGCAAGCTGATCCACCAGTTGTACGACGCCGGCGTCGATGCGCTGATCGTCCAGGACCTGGGCGTGATGGAGCTGGACATTCCGCCGATCGAGCTGCACGCCAGCACCCAGACCGACATCCGCACCCTGGCGCGGGCGAAGTTCCTCGATCAGGCTGGTTTCTCGCAACTGGTACTGGCCCGCGAGCTGAACCTCCAGGAGATCCGCGCGATTGCCGACGAAACCGACGCGGCCATCGAATTTTTCATCCATGGGGCGCTGTGCGTGGCGTTCTCCGGCCAGTGCAACATCTCCCATGCGCAGACCGGCCGTAGCGCCAACCGTGGCGACTGCTCCCAGGCCTGCCGCCTGCCGTACACCCTCAAGGATGAAAAAGGCGGTGTGATCGCCTACGAAAAACACCTGCTGTCGATGAAGGACAACAACCAGAGCGCCAACATCCGCGCGCTGGTGGAAGCCGGCGTACGCTCGTTCAAGATCGAGGGGCGCTACAAGGACATGGGCTATGTGAAGAACATCACCGCCTACTATCGCCAGCGCCTGGACGACGTCCTCGAAGACCGTCCGGACCTGGCTCGCGCTTCCAGCGGCCGCACCGCGCACTTCTTCCTGCCCGATCCGGACAAGACTTTCCATCGTGGCAGCACCGACTACTTCGTCAGCGAGCGCAAGATCGACATCGGCGCCTTCGACTCGCCGACCTTCACCGGTCTGCCGGTGGGCGTGGTGGAGAAAGTCGGCAAGCGCGACCTGCTGGTGGTCACCCACGAACCGCTGTCCAACGGCGACGGCCTCAATGTGCTGGTCAAGCGCGAGGTGGTGGGCTGGCGTACCAACATTGCCGAGCCCAAGGGCGAGTTCGAAGAGGACGGTGAAAAGCGCTACCGCTACCGTGTCGAACCCAACGAAATGCCGAAGGGGCTGCACCAGTTGCGGCCCAATCACCCGCTGAGCCGCAACCTCGACCACAACTGGCAGCAAGCCCTGCTCAAGACCTCCGCCGAGCGCCGGGTGGGTCTGGCCTGGGTCGCTCGCCTGCGTGAGGATCGCCTCGAACTGACCGCCACCAGCGAGGAAGGTGTCAGCGCCAATGTCGCCCTGGACGGTCCATTCGGCCTGGCCAACAAGCCGGAACAGGCCCTGGAGCAACTGCACGACTTGCTCGGCCAGTTGGGCACCACGCAGTACCACGCCACGGATATCAAGCTGGATGCACCGCAGGCGTATTTCATCCCGAACTCGCAGCTCAAGGCCTTGCGCCGCGAAGTCATCGAAGCGCTGACCGCGGCCCGCATCGAAGCCCACCCACGGGGTGGTCGCAAGGCCGAGACCAATCCGCCACCGATGTACCCGGAGTCCCACCTGTCGTTCCTGGCCAACGTCTACAATCAGAAAGCCCGCGACTTCTATCACCGTCACGGCGTCAAGCTGATCGACGCGGCCTATGAGGCTCACGAGGAGACCGGCGAGGTGCCGGTGATGATCACCAAGCACTGCCTGCGTTTCTCCTTCAACCTCTGCCCCAAGCAGGCCAAAGGCGTCACCGGCGTGCGCACCAAGGTCGCACCGATGCAGCTGGTGCACGGTGACGAAGTGCTGACACTGAAGTTCGACTGCAAACCTTGCGAGATGCACGTGATCGGCAAGATGAAGGGGCACATCCTTGGTCTGCCGCAACCGGGCAGCGTGCAGCAGGTTGTCGGGCACATCAGCCCTGAAGACCTGCTCAAGACCATCCCTCGCGCGCCCCACTGAGTGACGGGCGAGCGCGCCGCTACGGCGTCGCGCTCGCCGCGCTCTCATGTCGGCTGAATGAGCGACACAAAAAAACGCCAAGCCGAATCGGCGTTGGCGTTTCTCGTAAAGACAACCATCCCGGAGCTGCGCAATACCTGCAGGCTGAGTCATATCGGGATGGATGTAAGAAAATGGCAGGGGCGGCTGGATTCGAACCAACGCATGGCAGGATCAAAACCTGCTGCCTTACCGCTTGGCGACGCCCCTGTAGCTGTTGCGACGAGTGCCTGGCACTCTCTTTCTGAATGCGCAGCTTGCGAGCAATATCGAGCTGCTGCGTCCCTACGCTGCAAGCCCCGTAAGGGCCTCTGCAAGAACGCGCGGAAATTTATCAACTTTCGCGGCGTCTGGGAAGCCCAAAAACAAACTAATTTGTTTTAAAACAGACATTTACTGTTGAACCAGGCTATTCGGGATATCCGGAGGGTGCCGTGGCAGCCGTTACCGATACGCTGAAGCTGTTTCTCACCGGCGATGTCATGACCGCCCGAGGCATCGACGCAGTGCTGCCGCATCCTGGAGATCCACGGCTTTACGAAGACTATGTCAAGAAAGCCGGCGATTACGTCCGGTTGGCAGAACGACGCGATGGCCCGATTCCCCGCCCGGTCGATTTCACCTATATCTGGGGCGTTGCGCTGGATGAGTTCGAACTTCGTCAGCCACACGCACGCATCATTAACCTGGAAACGGCGGTGTCCCGCCGCGGACGACCGGAGCCAAAGGGCATCAATTACCGCATGAGCCCGGAGAACTTCCCGGCCATCAGTGCCGCCGGCATCGACTGCTGCGTGCTGTCCAACAACCATGTGCTGGACTGGGGTCCCCCTGGCCTGGCCGATACGTTGGCCACCCTGGCGAACAACGGCATGTGCAGTGCCGGCGCCGGGCACAACCGGCAATCCGCCGAAGCGCCCGCCGTGCTGCCGCAGCCTGACGGGCGGCGCTTGCTGGTGTTTGGCCTCGGCGCTCCCGACAGCGGCATTCCACCGCAGTGGGCCGCCACGGATAGCCGCGCGGGCGTCGCGCGGCTGGAAGATCTGTCGATGCAAAGCCTGCGCCCCGTGGCCGAACGGATTCTCCAGTACAAAAATCCCGGGGATCGGGTGGTGGCCTCCATTCATTGGGGCGGCAACTGGGGGTTCGAGATCCCGCAGGAGCAGATCCGGTTCGCCCATGCCCTGATCGACGAGGCCGGCGTTGATGTGGTGCATGGCCACTCCTCACACCACGTCAAGGGCATCGAGGTGTACCGCGAACGCCTGATTCTCTATGGCTGCGGGGATCTGCTGAACGATTACGAAGGCATCGAGGGCCACGCAGATTATCGCGGCGACCTGGGGCTTCTGTACTTTGCCTCGCTGGCCCCGGACGGACGCCTGCAGACGCTGGAGCTGATACCCACTCGCCTGCAGCGCTTTCGCCTCTGTCGCGCCGAAGGGGATGACCGTCAATGGCTGCAAGACACCCTTTCTCGCGAGTGCAAACGCTTGGGCAGCAGCCTCCAGACGGGCGCGCAAAATGCCTTCGAGTTGTATTGGTAGGCTTTTTCATTTCTGCGTCGCTTTTGCATTTCTGTGCGACAGATCGCACTTCAGGTACTCCCGTACTACTCCCTCTTGGTGTTAGTTTGGAAAAGTTTCTGACTAATCAATCAGATATTTCCTACCAACCACCTGCAAAGGAATGCCCCCAGCAATGGATTTCTCACTCAAGCACCTGGCCGCGACAACCCTGATGCTGGCCAGCCTTTCGTCGTTCACTACCTCAGCGCACGCCAACATCACCCCGCAACAGAGCGCGACCATCCTCAAGACCTTCAGCGATGCATCGGTAACGGACTTCAGGCAGTTCCTGGAACGCCTGGCCAAGAGCGATCTTGCCAAAACCGGCAACCTCGGCCCGACAATCAGTGCTTTCCAGAGCAATAAGCCCCTTTCCGCTGAACAGCAGAACGAAATCCATCGCCTGCTTGGCCTCTATGCACGGGTGAAGTACGGCAACGCGGCCACCGAGACCCTGCGCGAACTGGTGGCCATCCCGACCTTCCGCGTGGACGGCGTGGCCCAGCACGAGAACCCGGAATTCATCAAGATCGGCGACAAGCTCAAGGGCCTTGCCCAGGCCTTCGACCTGAACTTTCGCAACATCGACAACCGCGTCTATGAAATATCCCTCGAAGGGGCTGGCGACGAAGTCGTGGGCATTCACGCGCACGCCGATGTGGTGCCCGTGACGCCGGAGAACTGGGTCCTGAAAGACGGCACCCGCCTCGATCCGTTCAAGGTCACCCTGGTCGGCGATCGCATGTATGGCCGAGGCACCGAGGATGACAAGAACGGCATCGTGGTTGCGCTCTACGCCATGAAGATCATCAAGGAAGAGAAGCTGCCGCTGGCTCGCCATTTCAAGCTGCTGGTAGACACCACCGAGGAAACCACCAGCGACGCCATCCCCTACTACTTCGAACACAATCCGACACCCAACTACAACCTGGCGCTGGATGGCGGCTACCCAGTGGTGATTGCCGAGAAAGGCTACGGCACCGTCATGGCGAACTTTGCCCGGCGCAACGCTCAGGGCAAGGGCGCCGAAATCACCTCAATGACGGGCGGCCTGGCAACCAACCAGATTCCGTCGACATCGGTCGCTACCCTTGTGACTGACAAGCCCGCCGAATTGGCCGCCAGCCTGCAGAAGGCAGGTAGCGATTATGCCAAGCGCAATGGCGGAAACTTCGAGGTGACCGCCCAGGTCGTCGGCAAGGACGTCAAGCTCACAGTCACCGGTGTTTCTGCCCACTCCTCCGAGCCCGAGTCAGGCATCAACCCGGTGGCACGGATGCTGGGCTTCATCAACAGCCTCGACGGCAAGGTCGCGCTCAAGCACAACCACATTACCGACGCCGCCCGTTATGCCGTCGACAACTGGGGACTGGACTACCTGGGCGGCAAGTTGGGGGTCGGTTTTTCCGATGCCTTCATGGGGCCGCTGACCACCTCCCTGACCTATGTCGGGATGGATGAAAAAGCCTTCAAGCTTGCGGTCAACCTGCGCGTGCCGAAGGGCAAGTCCCCGGAAGCGCTCAAGGCTGAAATCGCCGAAAAGCTGGGTGCCTGGAGCAAGAAGACTCACATTGCAGTGGCTTTCGACTACAAGATCGCCGAGCCGATGTACCGCAACCCCGAAGGTGAATGGGTCAAGGCGCTGTTGGCGGTGGCCAGCGAGAACCTTGGCATGGAACACAAGTTCGGTACCTCAGCCGGCGCCACCTCGGTCCATGAGCTGCCCAACGGTGTGCAGTTCGGCTTGGCAAGGCCTGAGCTCAAATACACCGGCCACAACGACAACGAGTTCAAGACCGTCGACCAGTTCCTGCTGGACCTGCAGATCGTGACCGAGATGATGGGGCGCATCGGGCAGTTGCCTACACTCTGATCCCCCTTCCGGACCCGCCATTGCGGCGGGTCCATCGTTTTGATCGTCTTGCCATGAACCGGCGGCTATCGCATAACTGACCTATTCTGAATCAACCGACAAGAAGTCAAACCCCACCTGATGTACCCGGACTCTTTACAGCAATGGAGGCTAGGCGATGAAGGAGCAATCGATTGAGTTCCGCGCTGGAGATGGCGACTTTGGAGAGGGGCACTCTGCGCTCCTCGCCATGACCCACTCCACCCCATCTTCCACAACCAATAGCCGCATCGAGCTTTACACCCAGGAGTCGATGGTCAACTGGCTAGGCCCGTTTCAGCTCATGCGCACGGGCATGCAATCGGCCGCCGCCACCACCATGGGTGCCTTCGCGGACCCACGCGATGTACTGGCCATGCTCAACCCTCGGGACTCTAACCCGCCCATCCAGGTGGCTGCCGACGGCGACGTGTGGATCGACTATCTGGCGGATACCGGCGATGGCTGGGACTCCACCTATTCCATGGCGCTGTGCGTCAGCCAGGATGTCAAGTTGCCGAAGCTCACGCTGCCGCGCGGCGACGTGCTGCTGCTCGGCGGCGATCAGGTCTACCCCACACCGGCCCAATCCGGCTATCGCACCCGTTTCCTCGATCCCTTCCGCGCCGCCTTCCCCGCGCCGGTCCCCAAGGTTCGCCCGAATGAGCAGGACCAGCCCGTGCCGCAGCCGGGTGCACCGTGGATGGTGGCGACGCCCGGCAACCACGATTGGTATGACGGCCTGCGCGGTTTCTCCCAACTGTTTTGCGAGCAGAAGCCCATTGGCGGCTGGGAAACCCGTCAACACACCAGTTACTACGTGCTGCAGCTGCCCAATGGCTGGTGGATCTGGGGTCTGGACCTGCAATTGGAGTCGATGATCGACCGACAGCAGAAGCAGTACTTCGAAGAGATGCGCGCCAAACTGCAACCAGGCGACCGCGTGATCCTCTGTACACCCGAGCCGAGCTGGGTGGATGAGGCCGAACGACTCGCACGCGTGGGGCGCAAGACCCTGCCCTCGATCGAGACCCAGACCTTGCGCTTCAGCAGTCTGCGCGAGATCGAGCAGCTCTTGGGTGACCACTTGGCGGTGGTCCTGGCCGGAGACTCGCACCACTACGCGCGCTACCAGCCAAAAGCCGGCAGCCAGGCACCGCAACGCATCACCTGCGGAGGCGGTGGCGCCTTCCTGCATGGCACTCATCAACTTCCAGATCCGCCCGAGCCAATCACCGTCGGCGGAACGCCGCAGCACTACGAGCTGGCGGCAACCTACCCGGACAAAAAGACCTCCGAACAGCTGCGTAATCGGGCATGGCGGCTACCCACCCACAACCTCTCGTTCTGCGGCATGCTGGCGATCTTGTACTTGCTGTTCGACTGGATGGTAGAAAGCGCCAGCAAGGTGCCCCACCCGGCGCGCGATAATCGCAGCCTGGTCGAGGTATTGTCTGGCCTCGAAGTATCTATTCCCAACCTGCGCGAGGTATGGCGACAGCTGGTCCTGGTTCTGGCACACAGTCCTTCGTCGGTGATGCTCGCCGTGACCATTGTGCTGGGCTGCGCAGTGCTCTCGGCCGCCGGGGTCAAGCGCACCCGAAAGCTTGCCTATGGCGTCGGGGCCGTTCACGGGTTGCTTCACCTGGGACTGGCGATCGGGCTGCTGTGGCTCATGGGCCGTATCAACATCCACTACTTGCAGTTCGAGGTAGAAAACCTGCTCCAGGTCTTGTTGTTCCTGGTGGGGACACTGGTGCTCGGCGGTAGTTTGGGAGGCCTGCTATTCGGTGCCTGGATGGTCATGGCCAATACTTTATGGGGGCTACATAGCGAAGTGGTTTTTTCCTCGCAACGCATCGCCGACCACAAATGCTTTCTGCGCATGCACTTCAATGGCGACCAACTCACCCTCTACCCGCTCAAACTGGAGAAGGTCTGCCGGCGCTGGTCCGTGGCGTCGGGAGTCGCCAAACTGGCGAAGGTGCAGCGCACCTGGAGGTTGCGGGCAACGCCTGAAAGCACTGGCCCGCGCTTCGTGCCGGCCTCGGGTGAGCTCGAACTGCGGCTGATCGAGCCGCCCATCGTGATTCGGCGGGGAGAAACCAGCTCATAAGTTCGCATGGCGTTTTGGCGTATGCGTGTAGAAAAAGGGCCCTCAAAGGGCCCTTTTTCCGCTACTCGAAACTCGCCTTTGTCTTCAATCAGCCTTTTCATATACGCGGAATAGGCGACGCCGCTCCTTAGCGCTCTCATCCCGTTTCCCCCTCCCAAGTAGTCTGAAACTCCCATCCCGCTTGGGAGTATCGGCCGATGTGCAATCCCCGGCGCTTCGTCACAGTTGAAAAGGTCAACGGTCAGGCCTCGATGACCGCAATTGTTCTGGAGAAAAATCATGGCTATTGGAATCACCAGCGCGTACGTTTCGCTGGACGAAACGGCCGGGTTGCAAAACGCCACCGCCACTCCAAGCCCTGCAGGAGACGCTGACGACAACGACATTCTGGTGGCGTCCCTGCCCTCGGCCTTTTCTACCCGCTTGGCCGCACTGGGGGCAGGTACCGCAACGGGTGCAGCCTTGAGTGGCTATACCGGTGCCGTGGGTGACACGGGCAGCGATGCGTTCACTATCAGCGCTCCGCCCGGAGCAACCATTACCGATATCAGCTTCGTCGACAGCGCTGGGGCACCGCTCGATGGTGTGGACAGCGGACTGCTTACCCTCGACGGCACCAGCATCCTTCTCTACACCGATACGAACGACAACAACATCCTTGTGGGCCGTGCCGGGGCCGCGGATGGCGCGATTGTGTTCGCTGCCTATATTGAAGAAACCGGATCGCCGGCCACGGGCGGCAAGATCTGGACCGTGGAGTACCAACCGCTCAGTCACCCGGATGCTAGCAACCCCGACGATGCTGTCAATCTGCTGGATAAGGTGTTCGTCGGAGCCAGTCAGGACCTGGAATTCAGTCTGAAGGATGCGCCCTCCGGTCAAAACCTCTTCCTGATGTACACGGTAGCGAACCCGACAGTTGTCGACGACGCTGGTGTTTTGCGGATCACGGATCCCACCATCATCGCCACCGGCAAAGACCCCGCAGATCAGTCATCTGGCGTCAATATAAATACTGGCGATACGATCAATACCAGCCAGGCGGGTGGCCCGACCACCTTCGGCACCAACAACCAGATGATTGTGGAACAGGAAGGCATCCGTTATTCGTTCGTCACGGGTGCCAGGCAGGATGTGACCATTCCCAACCTGGATCAAACCGAAGCGGATGTTGAAGCCAACATCGACTTTACCGACGTCTTCAATGCGAAGACGGCCAGTTTTGACGTCGTGCAGTTGCAAAGCGGCAAGAGTGCTGTCGTAAAAGTCAGCGCATACAGCACCGATGCTGAACCTGGCGTGAATTTCATCAACGGATACGCAAATGACACGCCGGTTGCCATCACCAGCGTTCGCGTCATCAACATCAGCACCGGGCTGGTGATCGAGAATTCAGACGGTTCGGTGAATGATCCGGCCATTACCATCAGCTTTACGGGTGGGGTTGCAACCATCACCGGCGTTAAAGCCGGCTACCAGATTGAATACACCACAACGGCGGATCACAACCGCGTGCTCGTCGAGAACGGGGCGGCCCTCGATGCCAAGGGCAATAACCACGCCGACTTTGATATCGGCGGCTTCACGCTGCTCCAAACCTCGATTTCGACCGCTGAAGTCGGCTCACAGATGATCTTCGAAGACGACGGGCCAACACTCGCGTTCGGCAACCTGATCGGGACCGGTAGCGTCCTTCCACAATTCGGGTACTGGGATAACTCGGCCGGCGCCGACGGGCTGGATGCGAACGGTCTGGATATCTCGTTGGTGAACAACCAGTTCACCCTCGTCAGGCCAGACAACACGACCACGACCGGCACCGGCACGCTCACCGAGCAGTCGCCCTCACCGGACGGCAATGGCGCGTACCAATTTGCAGGGACGTTGACCGGCGATTTCGACAATAACGCCGCCACGGCGGATACCACCGTCGACTACACGCTGACCGCCTATGCCAATGGCAGCTATGCACTGGACCTGGTGCAGGGCTTCGGTTCGACGATCGTGCTCAGCAGTGCCGACGGCTCGCTCCGTGCCGGCGGCCCGGATCCAGTGCGCACATTGTTAATTCCGAAGACGAATGACCCGACTATTCCTTCGGCATCCGAGGAGATTGTGTTCTTTTCCGCGAAGGCGCTAGCGTCGACTTCGGACATCCTGACCGGTATCGGGCTTGGAGCAACCGACCCCACCGAAGCCCAGCTACAGACCAACCCCCTGCCGTCGTACATCGACCCGAGGGCCATGAACGTCAGCACGGCCGGCATCGGCGTCGCCAATAACGTCCTCCAGGGAGACAACCTGGCGGCAATCGGCGCTACCGATGAAAGCTTCGTGATCAATCCGGAGAGCCTGCTGTCGGCCATGAAGATCTTCATCGACAACTCCGTGGGAGGTTACAACACGGCGACCGAGGATCTGTACTACCGGATCTACTACGAGGATGGCACGTTCTCGAACCTCACCGAGGTGAACACCCTGACGCCTGAGGCCGGCGGACAGGTGTCCTTCCTCGTTGAGAAACAAGGCACGGCGCTGATCGACGCGGTTCAACTCACGATGGGTCGAGGCGATATCAAGATCCCGGTGATCCAGTTCATTCAGCAGACCGAGAACCTGGCCAGCGATATCAAGCTGGCATTCAACGCGACGCTGACGGACAAGGATGGAGACTCGGCAACAAGTACGTTCGACGCCAACCTGTTCGCCAACGACTTGGGCACCACCTTCGACTTCACGCTGGTGGGCACGAGCGGTGAGCGGGATGCCTTCAACGTCGATTTGTCATTCACCCAGAACAAGTACCAGGTCACCGGCTTCGATGCGAGCGCAGGCCTGCGCGACACGCTGGTGCTCAACGGCGACCAGAGCTCCGTTGTCCAGTCGATCGACAACAGCGGCGCAGACAGCATCGTGACGGTTGCCGAAACGGGCGGACAAATCACGACCATCACCTTGGTCGGGGTCGATCTGCTGAGTACCGACATTGTCCATGGCAGCGCCTGAGGCAGCGCGCGCGTAAAAGGATGCGAGGGTGGTGCGGACCACCCTCGCATTGTTTTTTGCGGTTCCAGTAGCCACCTGAGTTGGCTCACATTCAGCTCGACGCGCTGCCGGTTAAAGTCCGGGCGAGCATCAGCAGCATGTGCTCATTCACAAACGGAATATGCGACAGCACGCCTTCGCGCCCTCATCCCGTTTCCCCCTCCCACGTAGGCCGAAACTCCCATCCCGCCTGGGAGTATCGGCCGATGTGCAATCCCCGGCGATTAGTCATAGTTGCAGAAGTCAATGGTCCGGCCTCAATGACCGTAATTGCTCAGGAGAACGTCATGACTATTCGCGAGCAAAATTCATCGCTAACGAGCGATCCGACCTCCCTCAACTTAACGTCGATTACAACCAACGCTCTGAGCGTGACGCCCGGCGCAAACGTTACGCTGGACGAAACGGCCGGATTGCAGAACCTCACCGCCACGCCAAGCCCCGCGGGAGACGCTGACGACAACGATATTTTGTTGGCATCCCTGCCCTCGACTTTCTCTACCCGTTTGACCGCACTGGGGGCAGGTACCGCAACGGGCGCGGCCTTGAGTGGCTATACCGGTGCCGCAGGCAATACCGGCAGCAATGCATTCACCCTCACCGACCCGTCCGGCGTTACCGATATCCGCTTCGTCGACAGTGCTGGCGCACCGCTCAATGGCCTGGATAGCGGACTGGATACCCTCGATGGCACCAGCATCCTTCTCTACACCGATACGAACAATAACAACATCCTTGTGGGTCGAGCCGGGGCCGCGGATGGTGCGATCGTGTTCGCTGCCTACATTGAAGAAACCGGATCGCCAGTCTCGGGCGGCAAGATCTGGACCGTGGAATACCAACCGCTCAAGCATCCAGATGCGACGACCCCCGATGATTCGCTCAATCTGCAGGATAAGGTGTTCGTCGGAGTCAGTCAGGACCTGGGATTCAGCCTGGCCGGTGCGCCGTCCGGTCAGAACCTCTTCCTGATGTTCACGAAAGCGAACCCGGCAACTGAAGTTGTCAATGGTGTCACACGGATCACCGACCCTACCATCATCGCTACCGGCAAGGACCCCGCAGACGAGTCAAGCGGCGCCAAGATAAACACTGGCGACACGATCAATACCAGCCAGGGTGGTGGGCCGACCACCATCGGCACCAACAACCAGATGATCGTGGAACAGGAAGGCATCCGCTTTTCATTCGTCACCGGCGCCCGGCAGGATGTGACCGTTCCCAACCTTAGCCAGACCGAAGCCGATGTTGAGTCCAACATCGACTTTACCGGCGTCTACAATTCGACATCGGCCAATTTCGACGTCGTGCAGTTGCAAAGCGGCAAGACTGCCGTGGTAAAAATCAGCGCATTCAGCACCGCTGCTGAACCTGGCGCGAATTTCATCAACGGCTATGCGAATGACACGCCGGTTGCCATCACCAATGTTCAAGTCATCAACAATAGCACCGGGCTGGTGATCGAAAACTCCGACGGCTCGGTGAATGATCCGACCATCACCATCAGCTTTACGGGTGGGGTTGCAACACTCACCGGTATTAAAGCCGGCTACCAGATTGAATACACCACGACATCGGATCACAACCGCGTACTCATCGAGAACGGCGCGGCCCTCGACGCCAGAGGCGATAACCACGCCGATTTTGATATCGGCGGCTTCTCGCTGCGCCAAGCCTCCACCTCGATCGCCGAAATCGGCTCCAAGATGATCTTCGAAGACGACGGGCCGAGCGTCAGTGCGGCCGGCACGGAACCAACGCTGATCGTGGACGAAACGGTGCTGACCACCGACGCCACCCAGAATTTTGCCGCCAACTTCAGCTCGGCGTTTGGCGCTGATGGCGCGGGCACATTGACCTACGCGCTGGGCGTGGTCGCGGGCGGCTCCGGGCTGACCGATACCGCCACCGGTGAGGCCGTCAACCTGTCGCTCAACGGCACCGTCGTGGAAGGCCGCACGGCCACCACCAACCTGCTGGTGTTCACGGTCAGCGTCGCCGCCAACGGTGACGTCACCCTCGACCAGCTGCGGGCCGTGGTGCATCCCGACGCGACCAATCCGGATGATTCAACGAGCCTGACCTCGGACAATCTGGTGACGTTGACCGCTACCATCACCGACAAGGACGGCGACAGTGCCCATGCCACCCTGAACATCGGCCAGAACCTGGTGTTCAAGGACGACGGACCGAGCATCAGCACCACCGGCAGCGAGCCAACGCTGACGGTCGACGAAACGGTGTTGACGACCGACGCCACCCAGAACTTCACCGCCAACTTCACCTCGGCGTTTGGCGCCGACGGTGCGGGCACGCTGACCTATGCGCTGGGCGTGGTAGCAGGTGCCTCCGGGCTGACGGATACGGCCACCGGTGAGGCCGTCAATCTGTCGCTCAACGGCACCGTGGTCGAAGGTCGAACGGCCACCACCAACCTGCTGGTGTTCACGGTCAGCGTCGCCGCCAACGGTGACGTCACTCTCGACCAGCAACGGGCCGTGGTGCATCCAGACCCAACCAATCCGGATGATTCGACGAGTCTGACTTCGGACAACCTGGTGACGCTGACGGCAACTATCACCGACAAGGACGGCGATAGCAGCCATGCCACGCTCAACATCGGCCAGAACCTGGTGTTCAAGGACGACGGGCCAAGCATCAGCAGCACCGGCACGGAGCCAACGCTGACGGTCGACGAAACAGTACTGACCACCGACGCCACCCAGAGCTTCGCCGCTAACTTCAGCTCGGCGTTTGGCGCTGACGGGGCCGGCACGCAGACCTATGCGCTGGGCGTGGTAGCCGGTGCCTCCGGACTGACCGATACGGCCACCGGTGAGGCCGTCAACCTGTCGCTCAACGGTGCAGTGGTCGAAGGCCGCACGGCCACCACCAACCTGCTGGTGTTCACGGTCAGCGTCGCCGCTAATGGTGATGTCACCCTCGACCAGCAACGGGCCGTGGTGCATCCCGACCCAACCAATCCGGATGATTCGACGAGCCTGACCTCGGACAATCTGGTGACCCTGACGGCCACCATCACCGACAAGGACGGCGACAGTGCCCATGCCACGCTGAACATCGGCCAGAACCTGGTGTTCAAGGACGACGGGCCAAGCATCAGCACCACCGGCACGGAGCCAACGCTGACGGTTGACGAAACGGTGCTGACCACCGACGCCACCCAGAACTTCGCCGCTAACTTCAGCTCGGCGTTTGGCGCTGACGGGGCCGGCACGCAGACCTATGCGCTGGGCGTGGTAGCCGGTGCCTCCGGACTGACCGATACGGCCACCGGTGAGGCCGTCAACCTGTCGCTCAACGGTGCAGTGGTCGAAGGCCGCACGGCCACCACCAACCTGCTGG
>NZ_JBFTZE010000026.1:0-83601 GCF_056406935.1 Pseudomonas sp. P1_A1
CGGTCAGCGTCGCCGCTAATGGTGATGTCACCCTCGACCAGCAACGGGCCGTGGTGCATCCAGACCCAACCAATCCGGATGATTCGACGAGTCTGACCTCGGACAATCTGGTGACCCTGACCGCCACTATCACCGACAAGGATGGCGACAGCGCTCATACCACGCTGAACATCGGCCAAAACCTGGTGTTCAAGGATGACGGGCCAAGCATCAGCAGCACCGGCACGGAGCCAACGCTGACGGTCGACGAAACAGTACTGACCACCGACGCCACCCAGAGCTTCGCCGCTAACTTCAGCTCGGCGTTTGGCGCTGACGGGGCCGGCACGCAGACCTATGCGCTGGGCGTGGTAGCCGGTGCCTCCGGACTGACCGACACGGCGACCGGTGAGGCCGTCAATCTGTCGCTCAACGGCACAGTGGTCGAAGGCCGCACGGCCACCACCAACCTGCTGGTGTTCACGGTCAGCGTCGCCGCTAATGGTGATGTCACCCTCGACCAGCAACGGGCCGTGGTGCATCCAGACCCAACCAATCCGGATGATTCGACGAGTCTGACCTCGGACAATCTGGTGACCCTGACCGCCACTATCACCGACAAGGATGGCGACAGCGCTCATACCACGCTGAACATCGGCCAAAACCTGGTGTTCAAGGATGACGGGCCAAGCATCAGCACCACCGGCACGGAGCCAGTCCTAACGGTCGACGAAACAGTACTGGCCACCAACGCCACCCAGAGTTTTACCGCCAACTTCAGCTCGGCATTTGGCGCTGACGGTGCGGGTACGCTGACCTATGCGCTGGGCGTGGTCGCGGGCGGTTCCGGGCTGACCGATACCGCTACCGGCCAAGCGGTGAATTTGTCGCTTAACGGTACAGTTGTGGAAGGCCGCACGGCGATTAGCAACGATCTGGTATTCACCGTCAGCGTCGCCGCCAATGGTGATGTCACCCTCGACCAGATCCGCGCCGTGGTGCATCCCGATGCGACCAACCCGGATGATTCGACGAGCCTGACCTCGGACAACCTGGTAACGCTGACCGCCACCATCACCGACAAGGACGGCGACAGTGCCCATGCGACGCTGAACATCGGCCAGAACCTGGTGTTCAAGGACGACGGGCCAAGCATCAGCACCATCGGCACGGAGCCAACGCTGACAGTGGACGAAACGGTGCTGGCGACCAACGACACCCAGAGCTTTACCGCCAACTTCAGTTCGGCATTTGGCGCCGATGGGGCTGGCACGCTGACCTATGCACTGGGTGTTGTAGCGGGCGGCTCCGGGCTGACGGATACCGCCACTGGTGAAGCGGTCAACCTGTCGCTCAATGGCACCGTGGTCGAAGGCCGCACGGCCATCACCAACCTGCTGGTGTTCACCGTCAGTGTGGCCGCCAACGGTGACGTCACTCTCGACCAGCAACGAGCCATAGTGCATCCAGACCCAACCAATCCGGATGATTCGAAGACGCTGACCTCGGACAATCTGGTGACCCTGACGGCAACCATCACCGACAAGGACGGCGACAGTGCCCATGCGACCCTCAACATCGGCCAAAACCTGGTGTTCAAGGATGACGGGCCAAGCATCAGCACCACCGGCACGGAGCCAACCCTGACGGTTGACGAAACGGTACTGACGACCGACGACACCCAGAACTTCGCGGCGAACTTCACCTCGGCGTTTGGCGCCGACGGTGCCGGTACGCTGACCTATGCGCTGGGCGTGGTGGCCGGAGGCTCCGGACTGACGGATACCGCCACCGGTGAGGCGGTCAACCTGTCGCTCAACGGCGGCGTAGTCGAAGGCCGCACGGCCATCACCAACCTGCTGGTGTTCACGGCTAGCGTGGCCGCTAATGGCGACGTCACCCTCGACCAACTCCGCGCGGTGGTGCATCCCGACCCAACCAATCCGGATGATTCGAAGACGCTGACCTCGGACAATCTGGTGACCCTGACCGCAACAATCACCGACAAGGACGGCGACAGTGCCCATGCGACCCTCAACATCGGCCAGAACCTGGTGTTCAAGGACGACGGTCCATCACTCGCCTTTGGCAACCTGATCGGAACCGGTAGCATCCTTCCACAACAGGGATACTGGGATCATTCAACCGGAGCCGACGGACTGGGGGCGACCGGTCTGGATATTTCGTTGGTGAATAACCAATTCACCCTCGTCCGGCCAGACAACACGACCACGACCGGGACGGGCACGCTCACCGAGCAATCGCCCTCACCGGACGTCAACGGCGCGTTCCACTTCGCAGGCACGTTGACCGGTGATTTCGACAACAACGCCGCCACCGCGAATACCACCGTTGACTACACGCTAACCGCCTATGCCAATGGCACCTATGCACTGGACCTGGTGCAAGGCTTCAGCTCGCAGATCGTGCTCAGCAGTGCCGACGGCTCGCTCACTGCCGGCGGCCCGGATCCGGTGCGCACATTGCTGATTCCGGAGACGAATAACCCAACCATTCCTTCGGCATCCGAAGAGATTGTGTTCTTTTCCGCGAAGCCGCTTGCGTCAACCGCGGACATCCTGACCGGCATCGGGCTCGGGGCCCCCGACCCCACCGAAGCCCAGCTACAGACCAACCCGCTGCCGTCGTACATCGACCCGGCGGCCCTGAACGTCAGCACGGCGGGCATCGGCGTCGCCAATAACCTTCTCCAGGGAGACAACCTGGCGGCCATCAGCAATGCCGATGAAAGCTTCGTGATCAATCCGGAAAGCCTGCTGACGAGCGTGAAGGTGTTCATCGACAACTCCGTGGGGGGTTACAACACGGCGACCGAGGACCTGTACTACAGGGCCTACTATGACGATGGCACGTTCTCGAACCTGATCGAGGTGAACACCTTGACGCCGGAGGCCGGCGGACAGGTGTCCTTCGTCATTCAGCAGCAGGGCACGAAGCTGATCGACGCTGTTCAGCTCACGATGGGCCGAGGCGAGATCAAGATCCCGGTGATCGAGTTCACTCATGAGACCGAGAGCCTGGCCAGCGATGTCAAGCTGGCGTTCAACGCGACGCTGACGGACAAGGATGGGGACTCGGCGACGAGTACGTTCGACGCCAACCTGTTCGCCAACGACTTGGGTACCACCTTCGACTTCACACTGGTGGGCACGAGCGGTGAGCGGGATGCCTTCAACGTCGATTTGTCATTCACCCAGAACAAGTACCAGGTCACCGGCTTCGATGCGAGCGCAGGCCTGCGCGACACGCTGGTGCTCAATGGCGACCAGAGCTCCGTTGTCCAGTCGATCGACAACAGCGGCGCGGACAGCATCGTGACGGTTGCCGAAACGGGCGGACAAATCACGACCATCACCTTGGTCGGGGTTGATCTACTGAATACCGACATTGTCCATGGCAGCGCCTGAGGCAGCGCGCGCGTAAAACAATGCGAGGGTGGTGAAAGCCACCCTCGCATTGTTTTTTGCAGTTCTGATATGAGATTCGCACGGATCGCAGGCGACATGCCCCAAACGGAATAGGCGGCGGCGCGCCCTCGCGTCCTCATCCCGTTTCCCCCTCCCAGGTAGTCTGAAACTCCCACCCCGTCTGGGAGTATCGGTCGATGTGCAGTACCCCGGCGCCTTGCCATAGTTGCGGCCAAGATCAACGGTCCAACGGTCAGGCCTCGATGACCGCAACTGCACAGGAAAAGTCATGACTATTAGCACTCTGAGCGTCGTGTCCACCGGCGTGGACGTTACGCTGGACGAAACGACCGGGTTGCAGAACGCCACCGCCACGCAAGGCGCTGCGGAAGACGCTAACGACAACGACACGGCGACACCCCTGCCCTCGGCCTTCTCTACCCGTTTGACCGCCCTTGGGGCAGGTACCGCAATGGATGCGGCCTTGAGTGGTTATACCGGTGCCGTGGGGAACACCGGCAGTGATGCGTTCACCATCAGCGGCGCAACAAGCGCTACCGATGTCAGCTTCGTTGGCAGCAATGGCGCGCCACTCAATGGCGTGGACAGCGGACTGGATACCCTCGATGGCACCAGCATCCTTCTCTATACCGATACGGTGAACAACAATATCCTTGTGGGCCGAGCTGGGGCAGGTGGCGCGATCGTGTTCGCTGCCTATATTGAAGAAACCGGATCGCCGGTTACGGGCGGCAAGATCTGGACCGTGGAGTACCAACCGCTCAGCAATCCAGTTGCTACAAACCCCGATGATCCGGTCGATCTGTCGGGTGTGGTTTTCATCGGAGCCAGTCAGAACCTGGAATTCAGTCTCGAGAATGCGCCCTCCGGTCAGAACCTCTTCCTGATGTTCACGACAGCGACCCCGGCAACTGAAACGGTCAATGGTGTCGTGCGGATCACGGATCCCGCCATCATTGCCACCGGCAAGGATCCGGCGAATCAGTCAACTGGCGTCAGTATAAATACTGGCGACACGATCAATACCAGCCAGGCAGGTGGGCCGACCACCTTCGGCACCAACAACCAGATGATTACGGAACAGGAAGGCATTCGTTTTTCGTTCGTCTCGGGTGCCAGGCAGAATGTGACCATTCCCAACCTGGATCAGAATGAAGCAGATGTCGAAGCCAACGCCGACTTTACCGGCGTCGTCAACGTGAATACGGTCAGCTTCGACGTCGTGCAGTTGCAAAGCGGCAAGAGTGCTGTCGTAAAAATCAGCGCATTCAGCACCGCTGTTGAATCTGGCACGCAATTCATCGACGGATATGGGAATGATACGAAGGTTGACATCGTCAATGTTCGCGTCCTCAACAGCGCCGGGACGGTGATCGACAATTCAGCCCCCGGACAGGAGGATGATCCGGCCATTGGCATCACCATTGTTAATGGGGTTGCAACCATCACCGGAATTTTGGCCGGCTACCAGATTGAATACACCACAACGGCGGTTCACAACCGTGTGCTCATCGAGAACGGGGCGGCTCTCAACGCCAAGGGCAATGCCCACGCCGACTTTGATATCGATGGCCTCCACCTGTTCCAAGCCTCTATTACGAAAGCCGAAATCGGCTCCCAGATGATCTTCGAAGACGACGGGCCGGCAGCAGCCGGGACCGCTGTAACGGGAACCGTCGACGAGGACGGCCTGACCAATGGCATTGCCGGTGGTGTGGGCGACGTGACTGGCGAGGCGACCACCGCCAGCGGCAGCGTGACCGGCATCTTCCAGTCCGGTGTCGACACGCCACTGACCTATGCCTTGTCGAGTGACACCAGCGGCTTGCTGGCGCTGAGCTCCGGTGGAGTAGCGCTGGTGTACAGCGTCGTGGGCAACACGCTCACCGCCAAGGCCGGCACGACCGATGTGTTCACCTTCAGCCTCACCGCGGCGGGCGCCTACACCTTCACGCTGCTCAAGCCGCTGGATCACGCGACAGGCAATGACGAGAACGACATCACCATCAACTTGGGTTCACTGCTGAAAGCCACCGACAAGGACGGTGACACGGTGACGGCCGCGGCCGAGAAGCTGGTCATTACCGTCGACGACGACACGCCGACGGCGACTGGGACCGCGGTGACGGGAACCGTCGACGAGGACGGCCTGACCAATGGCATTGCCGGTGGTGTGGGCGACGTGGCTGGCGAGGCGACCACGGCCAGCGGCAGCGTGACGGGCATCTTCCAGTCCGGCGCCGATACGCCGCTGACCTATGCCTTGTCGAGTGACACCAGCGGCTTGCCGGCGCTGAGCTCTGGCGGGGTGGCGCTGGTGTACAGCGTCTCGGGCGACACGCTCACCGCCAAGGCCGGCGTAGCCGGTGCCGATGTGTTCACGTTCAGCCTCACCGCAGCGGGTGCCTACACCTTTACGCTGCTCAAGCCGCTGGATCACGCGGCAGGCAACAACGAGAACGACATCACCATTAATCTGGGCTCGCTGCTGCAAGCCACCGACAAGGACGGTGACACGGTGACGGCCGCGGCCGAGAAGCTGGTCATCACTGTCGACGACGACACGCCGACGGCGACCGGGACCGCCGTGACGGGAACCGTTGACGAGGACGGCCTGACCAATGGCATCGCCGGTGGTACGGGCGACGTGGCTGGCCAGGCGACCACGGCCAGCGGCAGCGTGACCGGCATCTTCCAGTCCGGCGCCGATACGCCGCTGACCTATGCCTTGTCGAGTGTCACCAGCGGCTTGCCGGCGCTGAGCTCGGGCGGGGTGGCGCTGGTGTACAGCGTCGCAGGCAACACGCTCACCGCCAAGGCCGGCGTAGCCGGTGCCGACGTGTTCACGTTCAGCCTCACCGCAGCGGGTGCCTACACCTTCACGCTGCTCAAGCAGCTGGATCACGCGGCTGGCAACGACGAGAACGACATCACCATCAACCTGGGCACGCTGCTGCAAGCCACCGACAAGGACAGCGACACGGTGACGGCCGCGGCCGACAAGCTGGTCATCACCGTCGACGACGACACGCCGATCGTGACGACCAAGTCGAACCTGATCTATGCGAACAGCAGCAACGGGTCGCTTGTGACGGATCACGGTGGAACGGGTGTCTTCGGTTACTCGATTGGCGCGGACACCCACGCGACACCTTACAGCGCGTCGAACTCCGACTTCCTGTCCGTGGCCCTCACGGGCGTCACGGTCGGTACGAACGCCATCACCAACAAATCGGTGAGTTGGGTCTCGGAGACTGATAGCCAGGCGACGTTCAACGTGGGCTTCACCTACGTGTCCAACAATCCGGCGCAGGGAGCGACCAGCAACGCCACCGGCACGCTGATCTTTGACAAGGTGGCTGACACCTATACCTTGAAACTGGATCAGGAAATTCAGAGCTTCAGCATCCTGAACACCTCGACGCCTGGAAACCCCCTTCAGGGCTATGCGTTCAACTCAGACACGCCCGTTGGATCGAATCCACCGGTCTCGGTAATGACGCTTGCCAGCAACTTCTTTGTGCAGTTCGAAGGATTCGGCGTGAATAATGGGACGCCGCAAACCTTCGCTTATGACTCCAGCACAGGCTTGTTCTCGAATGATCGACGGTATGTCACGGTCTCATCGGATTCGATTGGCGCTGCCAGCGACACACTCCAATCGGACGAGGTGATTGATCTGGACTTTTACAAGGCAAATCCGAAAGGGCACACCGATTCTGCCCTGGACAGGGCCACGAGCAAGGCGATCTTTATCGAGTTCACACAAGCCGGTATTGGCGCCGGTAAAGACATGGTAGTGGTATTGAAGCTGGTTGATGATGTTTCCGGGGCAACCATCAATCGGACCTTCATTGTTGGGAACTCCGTCGGTAACGACGACGTTCTCAATGACAGTGTGCCCACCTACGGCTTCGTGGCCAAGGCACAGAACGGCATCGTGGTCTTCGAGAGCAATGACTACAACTTCGGCACAGAGCACTACTCGATCCAGGGCGCGCAAGTGGTGACATCGACCCAAAACACAAGCGGAAGCGGGTACCAGCTCAATGGGGCCATCGACAATCCCGCGACTCCGGGGATTGAGGGCGCAACGCTCAGTTCCAGCCTGACAGCTTTCGGCGGCGACACCACGGAGGGCAATAACGAACCCATCAAGATCGTCAACATCGGCTTCGTGTCCACGACTACACCGGACGCCCACCTGACCTTCGATGTGGCGCTGACGGATGCCGACGCTGACACAACGGCCACGCAAACCCTGGACGTAACGATTGTTGGCGACAACCGCGTGACGGCCTCAACGGGGGTGAACACGTTCGTGATCGCCGATACCGACGTCGACGGGCTGCTCTCCACGGTCTTGACTGTCGTCGATGGCGGCTTTGCCACTGGCACTGACAAGCTGGACTTCACAGTGGCGGGTTCGGTGACGAACTTTACCGAAGTGCCGGCACCAGCCACCAACCTGGCGGCGTTCACCGCCGCCGCCGATACCGCGCTGGACGGCACGACGAAATACTACTTCGGCGTCGTTGGAGGCGACGGCTACCTGGCATTTGATGCCGACGGCAATGGCATTACCACCATCATCGAATTGGTCGGTGTGACCCACATCGCAAGCACTGACATTGTCTGAACATCACTGAGGGCAAACGGCCTGGCTCCCACAAGGGGCCAGGCCGTTTTCATTTGGGTCGCTTCGTTCCTGAGCCAACGAGGCCAGACGAGCTTCCCGGGCTCAGGGGATGCAAAGCCTTTGACACCAGGCGCACCAACGCCGCACACAGCCTCTGACGCTGCTGCACAGCAAAACGATGGGTCCAGGGTGTTTGGGGTCGGGTAGAAGCTATTGACGAGATTACCGGGCGTACAAGAACACGTTTGTCCCCTGCCCAATGGCTGCCCGCGCCGTACCGAGGCGCGCCCCCGTCGGTCCGATCAGTCCGATTGCGCCCGAGTGGACTCAGGCGGGTCTTCGTTGTTGTTGGTGAGCCCATGCTTCTGCGCGTACATCAGCAAGTCGATGCGATTAACGAGATGAAGCTTTTGATAGATGTTGCTGAGGTGGTTATGCACGGTGTGTTCACTGATGCCCAGGCGCCCGGCGATGCACATGTATTTGGCGGACGGATCCCCCACGATGGCGCGAATCAGTTCCCTCTCGCGCAGCGTCAGCTGCGCCTGTTTCGCCTGCTCCGAATTGCGTTTCAAGGGCATATGCCCGGTCGCAGCATAGCCGGAAAGCCCAACGGCCCAGGATCTATTCAGTCCGATGTCGCGATAGTGGACCGCGATGATGGCCCGGATGATCGATTCCGTCGTGTCTTCTGCCAGCACGATGCCGCGTGCACCCGCTTTTATCGCCTGGGCAACGGGGACGGTTTCGTACAGGCCCTTGAGCACCAGCACTTTCATTTCGGCGCTACGGGCAAGTCCGGTGATGACCGACAGAGGGTTCAGCGCATCCGGAAAGAAACTGAAAAAAATGACATCGGGACGCAACTGATCGGCAAGGTCCAGCGCGTTGGTATAGGTGGTGGCCTGGCCGCTCACTTCCATCTGAGGCTTTCGGGCATTGATCACGTCTTGAAGACCCATGAGCACGAGGGGACGACAATCAATCAGCATCACGCGTATTGGATTTCTTTGGGCCGTCATTACTTTCCTGACTCCCTTGAAAGATGGACTATGGCCTTACACCCGCTGGCCTTTCTGGATCAGCAACTCGCCGGGCAAAGCCATCGAAACGACATAACTAGGAATAATCATCAATGGCTTGCGCATAATGATGTGCTACTGCCAGCCGCTCAACTGAGTCTAGGCCAGCACAGCGCGCTGCCGGCCCGCCCATCTGCCAGTCGTCGACTCAGCCTTATACGGATAGCACGGGAGACGCTCAAAATAGATATAAAACTCTTTAAAATCAATGTAATAGCTTCGAACTTGGCGACTCGAAACCGAAGTCTGACCCCGACCAAATCGTCAATTAACCGACGAATGGTGTACAAGCAAGTATAGAGGTAATAATGGCGTCAATTTAACGTCTAAATCTGTCGAGCACGCATTGAAAAACCAGCCTGGCAGCGTCCAGTCAGGCCGGAATACAAAATCGGTATTGCTGGCAGGATCAGGGGGATGTGAGGCTTTGGCTGGAGCTGCCCGGGCCCAACCAGGCATTAACGTTTTCGACACCCTCGACAGGCGGTTTTCCCGCCCAGCGATTGAGCGTGAAGACATTGGTGACGAAGTCGTATTGCGTCTTGAGCAGATCTCGACGAGCCCGGAATTCGTTGCGTACGCTGGTCAGTACATCGACGGCATTGACCATTCCGTAACTGAGTCCTTTCTCTGCCGCCACTCTGGACAACTGTGCCGAGGCCAGGGCATGCCGGCTCGCACTGATCTTTTCTGCGCTGGAGTTGGCGGTCAGATAAGCGGTGGTGATCTCCTTGACCACCTGGCGCTGGACCGATTCCAGTTGCTGCTCTGCCACAATCTGATCCTGATAGAGCCCACGCACCCGCGCCGAGGTTGAACCACCGCTGTATATCGGCACTTGCACGCCAATACCCGCGACATAACTGTCGGTACGGGGCGCCAGGGAGTTGTTGTAGCCCTCGTTGGTCTGCTGCGCGCTCAGCGTAAGGCTCACGGTTGGATAGTGTCCGCCCTTGCCGCTGCGCAACGCAGCGCCTGCTGCTTCGACGCCACTTTGATTGGCCTTGAGCGCCGGGTTTTGCGCTATCCCCTCGCGGACCCACGATTCAAGACTCTGCGCCGACACCTGTAGTTGCACGTCATCGCGAATCCGGTTGAGCTTCTCCTTGACCGGCCGACCGACGATCTCCGCCAGTGCCTCGCGCGTGATACTGGCCTGGTTCCGGGCATCCAGTTCCTGCGCCGCCAGCAAATCGACCCGAGCCTTGAGGTCGAGCTGATCGGTAATCATTGCCAGCTGCTTTTCGTACAACGCATTGACTCTGTCCAGACTCTTTTGCGTGGTTTGACGCTCCGTCTTTACCAACTCCAGTTCATCCTCAGCCGCCAACGCGGCGAAGTAACGCTGGGCCAAGTCCACGGTGGCCTCGGCCTGGGCCTCCTGCGCTTGCGACTCGGATTGCTTGGCCAGGCTTTTGAATTTTTGGTAGTTCTCCCACGCGGCCTTGTTGTAGAGGTACTGACGCAGCACCAGGCTGTAGATTTCGCTATCGTAACTGCGCTGCACCAGGTCGCTCTCCTGATGAATCCGGTTCTGCCCGGCGTTGAGCGACACCTGTGGTAACAGCGAGCCCAGGGCCTCGCGCTGATGTTCTTGGCCCGCCTTCGCTTGCGCATACGAGGCCAATACCCGCGGGTCTTCCAGCCGGGCCTCGCGATACAACTGCATGAGATCCGTGGAATACGTCGAGGCATTGACCCCGGTCGGCTTTGCTTCGGTGGTTTGCGCCAGAACGGCACCTGCTGCAAACATGAACGCCCCGCCCAGCAGAACTGTCGACGCTCGCATGATCATTCCTCGATCATTGATTGAGACATGACATCGCGGGCCGGCTGCATCAAGTAATGCAACAGCGTGCGTTCCCCGGTGATGATCAGCACGTCCGCCGGCATCCCCGGCAATAACTTGCGCTCACCCAAGGTACGCGCACCGGCTTCGGTTACCCGAACCCGCGCCAGGTAATAGCCCGCACCGGTCTTTTCGTTGGTCAGCCGATCAGCCGATACGCTGCTGACCTCGCCTTCGATCACCGGCGTGGTCGAGCTTTTGAACGCACCGAAACGAATATCGGCACGCTTGCCGATTGCGATGCGGTCGATATCGACCGGTGCCACCTGGGCCTCTATGACCAGTTCGGAAACCGATGGAACAATGTCCAGCAGCGGCGTCGCCGGGCGCACAACTCCACCAATCGTATGCACCGTCATGCCAATCACCATACCCGCCTCGGGTGCGCGGATGATGATATGGCTGAGCCGGTCCTCCAAGGCGGAAGCTCTCTCTTGCAGGTCGTAGATTTTGGTCTGAACCTCGGCCAATTGTTTGGCGACGTCGGCATTGAAGTCTTTATCGACTTGTAGAATCTGCAGCTGTGTTTCGTTGATCTGCAGGCGAGTCCTGGTGATGGTGGAACGGTGGTCGGCCAATTCGGACTTGACCATTTCAAGCTTGCGCTGCTGCTCAAGCAGACGTTGTTTGTCGACGAACCCTTGCGACAACATGTCGGTCAATTCAACGATTTCACCGCTGTAGGATTTATTCAGTTGGCCCTTGACCCCGATCATCGCCTCCAGCCCCTTGATCTGTTGGTTCAACTGACCAATGCGCTCTTGCAGCACCGATATCTGGCCCAGCCGTGACCCCCGTCGTGCATTGAATACCTGGGTCTCGCCCTGGCGGGCTTCGGCACCTCGCAGACTGTCGGGATCGGTCATGACGCCAAAGTCAATCACCGGCAGATTGTCCCGCTCAGCCTTGAGTCTTGCCTCCATGGCTCTGGCGGCAATGAGCTGGCCTCGGGTCATCTCGTATTCGGCTCGCAGCTGGGCATCATCGAGAACAATCAGCGGATCATCTTGCTTGACGATGTCACCGTCATGGACCAGCACCTCTTTGACGATGCCACCTTCGAGGTGTTGTACCGTTTTCCGGTAAGCCTGCACGGTGACCACGCCAGGCGCGTAAGCAGCGCCATCGAGCGGCGCGATCGCCGCCCAGGTGCCGAACACCCCGAAGGTCATCAATACAATGCCAAAACCCAGGCGACGGATCTTTCGATCAGATACCGCCAGGTCGGCGAAATTATCCATTTGACGACTGAGCATCGTACGGTCCATCGGCATCACCCTTGCGAGTAGTAACCGAAGCCACGCTTGCGCCTGTTTGCGTGGCGTGCCTTTGCGCCTGCTGCGCGTTGAGTTCGGCCAGCACTTGCTCGCGTGGCCCATAGTGACTGACGGTGCCACTGATCATCACCATCAGCCGGTCAAGTTGGGACACGATGTTGGTTCGGTGGGTAATCACAAAAAGGGTTGCCCCTGTCAGTTTGAGCTGCTGGATGGCCGCCGCCAGGGCGCGATCACCTACTTCGTCGAGATTGGAATTGGGCTCGTCGAGGATAATCAGCCGCGGGTTGCCATACAGGGCGCGGGCCAGGCCTACGCGTTGGCGCTGCCCTCCCGATAGCATGACGCCACCACTACCAATGACGGTGTCATAGCCATCGGGCAGCAGCAGAATCATTTCGTGAACGCCGGCAGTCTTGGCCGCCAGAATGACTTTCTCGGAATCGACCTCGGTGAAACGGGCAATGTTCTCACTGATGCTGCCTTCGAATAACTCAATGTCCTGGGGCAAGTAACCTATGTACGGCCCAAGTTCATGTTTGTCCCACGCGCTGATGTCCGCGCCATCGAGCCGGACCACCCCATGCTGCGGCGCCCATACCCCCATCAGTGCCCTGGCCAGGGTGGACTTGCCCGCGGCACTTGGACCGATGATTCCGACAACGGAGCCGGCAGGTACGTTAAAACTTATGTTGTTGATGATCGGGGTTTTCGAGCCAGGTGCCGCGACGACTAAACTCTCCACCTGCACATGCCCCTTAGGCGCAGGCAATGACATACGCTCGGGCTGAGCCTGTTGTTTGTCGAGGATCTCGTTGAGACGGCGGTACTGCGAGCGGGCTGCAATAAAGCCCTTCCAGCTGCCGATGATCAGATCGATGGGGGCCAAGGCGCGCCCTAGCAGCACGGACCCGGCAAATACCATGCCTGCCCCCACCTGGTGGTCCACGGTCAGGTACGCCCCCAGACCAAGGATCAGCGATTGCACCAGGATCCGGAAGGACCTGGAAAGCGTACTGATGATGCCACCTCTGTCGCTCGCCCCGGACTGCAGCAACAGGACATTTCTCTGGCGACGCCCCCAACGGTCCATCAGGGTTTCAAGCATGCCCATGGACTCGATGACTTCAGCGTTGCGCAGATTTTTCGTGGTGTGGAGCGTCGCGCCAATATGTTCCTTGTTAGCCTGGGCAAGTGTCGGCCCCGTCAACCTCTCATTGATAAACGCGAGCAATAACAATAACAACGCACTGCCCACCGCTACCCAGCCATACCAGGGATGGAACATGAACATCACAGCGATATAGATAGGTAACCAGGGCGCATCGAAAAAGGCGAACAATCCATTACCGGAGAGAAACTGTCTCAAGCCCGTCAAGTCGTTGAGCGGCTGGGCCGAGGCATCCATGCCGCCACTTTCCAGCGCCCGTTTGAAACTGGCCTTATAGACCTGGCGCCCCAGCAACACATCCAGCCGGGTACTGACCCGAACCATGATGCGCGAACGGACCCATTCCAGGGCGCCGAGCGTGACCACCAGTCCGGTCATGATCAGCGTCAACATGGCCAGGGTGGTCAGACTTCCGCTGGTGACCACTCGTCCATACACCTGAAGCATATAGAAGGTAGGAACGAGCATCAGCGCGTTGATGAAAAAGCTGAAAAAGCCAACAGAAACAAAGCTGTCTCTACAGGCTTTCAACGCTATTTTCAGACTGTTTTCAGGTGTGTTTCGCATGGAAACCCCTGCTCGGAAAGTCATACCTTGAGGAGCTTAGATCATGCCGAACGTCTGTGCGTAGCAATCGACGGACCGTCAAAGGCACACGAGTTTTATCCCTGCAATTGCCCCGGTTCAGCTCTTTCCCCAACAAGGCCCCGCACTTGTCCTATCCTTCCATCCACCCCATTACTCTGGACATCAAAATGCCCGCCCCCGAATCCATCCTCCTCCAGAGCTGGCACCACAACGCCCAATCCTGGATCGAGGCTATCCGCACCGGCGCCATCGAAAGCCGCCTCACAGTCACCGACCAGGCCATCCTGCTGGCGATACTGGGTCGTCAACCCGAGCGTGTGCTCGACCTGGGCTGCGGCGAGGGTTGGCTGTTGCGCGCGCTGGCTGAACGGAGCATCGAGGTGGTCGGTGTGGATGGCGATGCGACGCTGGTCGAGGCAGCGCGGGCGGCGGGCTCTTCGCCGGTGCATTTGGCGAGCTATGAAGCGTTGGTGGAGGCGAAAGTGGACATCGGCAGCCACTACAACCTGATTTGCGCCAACTTCGCCCTGTTGCAGCAGGACATCATCCCCCTGCTCGCCGCCATGAACGCCCTGCTCGCCCCCGGCGGCGCACTGGTGATCCAGACGCTGCACCCGTGGACCGCGGCGGCAGGCGACTATCAGGACGGTTGGCGAGAAGAGACCTTTGCCGGGTTCAAGGGGCAGTGGCAATCCATGCCGTGGTACTTCCGAACGTTGTCCAGTTGGCTCAATGCTCTGGACATGGCCGGTTTTCGGCTGGCCGCGCTGCAGGAGCCGCAGCACCCGCAAAGTCCGGTGCCGCAGTCGTTGCTGCTGGTGGCTGAGCAACGGGGATGATCAGCGCAATACGTTCAGTCGGCGTGCGTACGGGTTCGCGCGTCACGCTGACCATCGCTGGAGCAGACTTTGGGGTGCAATTCATCAAGCCATCAAGAGCGCCCCACGGAACCTGTTACCGGTAGATTTCCCAGCAAGTTGAGCCCGGTACTCTTCACGAAAGCGTCATAGTCCATCGGTTTCTCGATGCGGGTTTCAGCGTTGGGCAGTACGTAAGCCCAGGCACGCTTGGACGATGCGTCGTAAACCAGTTTGAACAGGCGCGTCGGCACCCAGACCTTGTTGTCGCCGACGGTGCCGTGGCCTGAATCAAAGAGCGGGCCGGTAAAGACAAAAACATTGCCATCGGCTCGTTTGGCAAACTTTCTGACATCGGACTCGACCTTGCTCCAGATCTTCCGGTTGTTGGTTGGGTCTTGCGGCACCATGTTCGACAGCGCGAAGGATTGAGCCATTGCATTGGGGTTCGGTGCATCGGCCGCCGGGGATTGATGGCCACGGTCCACGGCCGGATGTTGGCTACGGTAGTCGCTCAACTCTGCCCGTCCACTCTTGGGGATGCGTGGGTCCGGATAGAACTGGTTGGTGCGCTCCTCCCCTTTGGCATCCTGCAGCTGGGCGGCATTAAGGCGTTCGACCACTACCAGCGGCGTCTTGCTGGTTTGCGAGTACAGCACCGCGAAGTTATCGGAACACAGGGCCAAGGGTTTCATTGTGGCAGGCACAGTGCCCATGTTGATCGGTTTCGCGGCCGGGAACAGATCCGCGCAGCCATCAAATGATGCCTGTTTCTGTTTGTTTGAATAGAGCTCCAGGGCCGCGCTCTGGCTGATCGAGCCCGAGTGGGACGCCTGTTCCTGATGGTGGCTGGGGGGCTTGATAAGATCCAGCAGACTGCGGGCTTGTGCCCCGGTCGAGAGCAAAACAAGGGCCGACAGCCCAACTGCAATTTTGCGTAGGTGCATGCTTTAAATCTTCGAATTGGATTGAGGGGTAAACGTACGGCGAATCCCGATTCACGGAACCAGGTGGAGGCGGTTGCGGATTATATTGCGGTGAGCATGCTTTCACTGTCCTTGATCAAAATGCCGATGCGGATCCGGTCGACGCCGGGCAGTACGACCGCTGACGGTCGCGCGGGGTTTATTGACCATCACAAGTCACATTAGTGCTGAGCGGCGTTCACATTCTACTTGCCCATGTTCGTCGAATGGGCATACCTAAGCGGGCTCGTTAACTGGCGCGAAACGTTGTGCGTACTCCTTGTAGACAGGCGCGTATGCCGCTTTTCACGTAGCATCCAATAATCATCCATTCATTTTCAGGGAGTGTCTGATGAGCCCGAAAATAGAGCTGTATGGCGCTCCTACCGGCAACAGTCTGAGGGCTGCAATAGCCCTGGAAGAAGCAGGTATCCCCTACACCGCACGAAGACTGAATTTACAGGCGAATGAGCAACGCGACTTGTCGTACCTGGCGCTTAATCCGGCAGGCAAAGTCCCAACCCTGGTCGACCCTACATCGACACCCCCGCTGGTCATTAACCAATCGAACGCAATCATTCAATTCGCTGATGCAAAAGCTCCGGGTCGGCTCGCACCAGCGCATCGTGGACCAAAACGCGACCGGGTGTTTGATCGTTATTTCTTTTTCGTAACGGACGTCATCGGGCCCAGTCATGCCGCATTTTTCCTGCGCCAGGCAGGATTTAATGATGCGGCCACAGTTATCGATCAACGCGTCATTGAACAACTCGTCTATGCAGAACGGTTTCTTACCGACGACTTTATGGCCGGAGATCAGTTCTCCATGGCGGACATCTCTGCTTTCACCATTGCGGCATCATTTCGTGATCGGCTGGATTGGGCAGTGCTTTCACGCTTATCACACTGGTTCGACGCGATCGAAGCCAGGCCCGCCGTACAGCGAGGATTGAAAGCGTTCCAGAATCACTGAGCGCTACTGCGCAGACCTTATTGTGGGCGCTAAAGATGGGCATGGCAGCTCGCATCCTGCCCGAGGTCTGAGCCCCGGACATGCGAATATCGTATGTATCACAAGAATGGCAGCGTTCTATAAGGGCTCTGCTGTCTGGATAAGCGAGTTCAACACCAGTTTTATTTCAGAGGCCGGATCTTTATGCCCTTGCAGTATCAAACCTTCCGACAAAGCGGTGAAGGTCCTTGCAAGAGCGGCATTCGCCAAAGGAGGCTTCTTGCCTGCATGATTAAATATAATGGTGATCAACTTACCCAAGGCTTCACTATTTTCCTGATGCAGATCGTAGTAATGCGTTGAGAACTCTTCATCACGCAAGGCGATCAGTTGCAACTCAGCATCAAGAATCGCGCAACTGGTATTATTTTTAAGCGTGTCAATATAGGCATTCAACCCATGAGTCAGTTCTTCCGATGAATACCCTGAAGTCAAGGTGACACTCAATCGATCGATCTCAACCCCCTTGAATCTCTGAGTTAACTGCAGAAGCAAGTCCGACTTACTTGTAAAGTTTGAAAAGAAGGCACCCTTCGAAAAACCGGCCTCCTCGGAAATAGCGTTGACACTGGTGGCGTGAAAACCTTTTCTCACCATAAGGTCTGTGGCGGTATCGAATAACTTGTCCCTTGTTACTTGCTGACTTTCTTCTCGACCTAATCTCTTTTTAATCACGCCTTAGGCTCCTTTGGCCAAACAATTCTATTTGTAACTGGATGCAACGGATCTGCCACTCACTGCGCAAACCTGTTTTAACTATCATATCTTATACTAAGCCCTCTTAATCATTTTGCGTTTAAACTTTTAACGAGTGCCATGTAAATGCCATGTATTGAGCCCAGCACGTTCAGGCACCTTGGTATCCAGCCGGACGCATGCCCCTACCGAATCGAGTCTGCAAAGGTGTCTTTTGACTCCCCCCAGAAGGCAGGCGACGGACGGCGAAAATGTCTTGCGATGGCCTTGATCCACTCGATCCAGGTGAATGCCTGCTGTAGACAAGGCTCTAAACCGCAGTATTTTTCGTGTTTCAGGTCGGGTCCAAGGGCATCGACCTTGCGGCGACTGTTAAATACCGCTTGATTTCCAGATACCGAATGGTTTTTACTTGCCGCCGTTGACGCCCCCTGCCTGATCAAAGCATCGAGCGTGGTGACATCAATCTCAATGCAGTAGCAGGTTACCCCACAGGAGCTGGATTTTAATGGAATATGCCTTTGTTACAGGCGCTACAGGCCTGCTCGGTAATAACGTGGTTCATGCGCTTTTAAAGCGAAATATCAAAGTAAAAGCACTGGTCCGCTCCGTCGAAAAAGCCAAGAAGCAGTTCGGCAATCTGCCTGTCGAATTTGTCGAAGGCGACATGCTCAATGTCGATGCCTTCAGCCATGCCTTGCAAGGCTGTGATGCCTTGTTTCATACAGCCGCCTATTTCCGCGATAGTTACAAAGGCGGAAAGCACTGGCAGAAACTGTATGACACTAATGTGACCGGAACCGAGCGCCTGTTGCAGGCCGCTTATGCCGCAGGCATTCGTCGTGCAGTCCACACCTCCTCCATTGCCGTCTTGAAGGGCGATAAAGATCAGGTGATCGATGAAACAATGTCTCGCAGTGAATCGGAGGCTGACGATTACTACCTGAGTAAAATATTGTCTGAACAGAAAGTTCAGGAATTCCTGGCGCGGCACCCGGACATGTTCGTTGCCATGGTATTGCCAGGCTGGATGTTTGGCCCTGGGGACATCGGCCCTACCTCATCAGGACAGTTCCTGCTCGATTTTGTCGGACAGAAATTGCCCGGCGTACTGCCTGGAAGTTTTTCCGTTGTCGACGCCAGGGATGTAGCAGAGCATCAACTCGCGGCAATCACACGCGGCCGATCCGGAGAACGCTACCTGGCAGCCGGCAATCACATGGACATGAAAAGCATTTTCCAGGCGCTCTCCAGCGTCAGCGGCGTAAAAGCGCCGGAGCGCAAAGTGCCACTGTTCATGCTACGTATAATTGCCTTGATCTATGAAGGTTATTACCGAATCACGAAAAAGCCGGTGCTCATCAGTACCTCCACTGTCAAACTCATGGAGCAAGAGCAAGGGCGCACCCATTTCAGCCACAACAAAAGCCTAAAAGAATTGGAGTGCAAGTTCCGCCCCGTGGCGGAAACATTGACCGACACCTTGGATTGGTATCGGAAAAATAATTACATTGATGCTTAATTGAAACATTTTATATATAGCCTGCCTCTGTAGTACTTTTTTGTCTAACCATAAATTCAAGGATTGAGAGAGGTTGGTAAATGAAAAGCCTTTCATCTAAAGAAGGTTTTCTGCATCGGTTCGTCGGTTTTTCAGAGTCGTTCCCCGAGCACATTGCCATCAGGAATCTGGACGCGGAAGAAGATACCGTCACTTACCGTGAGTTGCGTATAAAGGCTGAAGAGTGCAATGGTGCACTCTCAGCATTAAATGTACTGCCTGGCGACAAAGTAGCGCTTGTTCTACCCAATGGGGTGGAATTCATCGCTTACTATTTGGCGATCATCGGTCGCGGTGCGGTTCCGGTCATTCTCAACTACAAACTGACGCCATTCGAAATGAACAGCGTCATCAGCATCGCCAGGCCGACGCTGGTAGTGACCACCGAAACGCTGTTCGAGCAGCATAGCGAGACATTTCAGCCTGTCTACGGCGTCCAGCACTCCTTGGTGTTGAACGCCGCAGGCGAGCCGTCATCGCCCCTGCCCGACAACGCAACGGCAGACTCTCGGCTTCCCCGACAGACCGAGCCGTTGTTACTGCCCGAAGGCAACCCGATTGTCTCGGTACAGTTCACCTACCGGGGTATCGGCAAACCGCTGGCCGTTTCTCACCGCTACCTTGACCTGACGCAATCGAGTGATGGGCTGCATGAGCAGTTTCATCTTCAAGGTGTCGGCTCCGTTCATCTGGTAACGCTGCCGCTGTATGCCATCTTCGGCCTGTCGGTGATGATGGTTTTCCCCTTGAGCGTGGGCGCCACACTGTTAATGACTAACACCCTGCTCAACAGGGATCTGGCCGAAGTCTTGTCCCAGCATAAGGTCACCTTTGCCTGCCTGGTGCCCGACGTCATTCGCTACTTCAATACACGACTGGCCAAACGCAAGGGCGCGCTGTTGCCGTTGCACCCTCACCTGATGATTTATTCGGGTGGCAGCCATTTACCCGCAGACGAAGCCGAGAAACTGGGAAGGCTGCTGGGGTGCAATCCGGTGCTGCAAGGCTATGGATTGACCGAGAGCATGCCGGTGATTGTCCAGAGCTCGATTGGCAAGGTCCATCGCGGCGCCATGGGACAACCGATCAGAGGCGTAGAACTACGGGTCGTCGATGCCGAAGGGCGGGATGTCGCACCTGGACGCATTGGCGAACTGCTGATTCGCGGCTCGATGGTGATTGACGGCTATAACGATGCAGAGGACGCCAATGCCCGGTTCTTCCGTGATGGTTGGCTACATACGGGTGATCTGGTCTGGCGGGACGACGACGGGCATGTGTTCTTCTATTGCCAACGCCTGCGAATCTCGAAGATCAAAGCGCAAATGGTCGACCTGACTGAAATCGAATCCATTGCCCTGAAGCACCCGGACGTGGTGCGCGCGAAAGCTTACATCGTCCCGGACAACAAGGAGGTCAACGTACTGCACCTGTGCGTTGAAGGGAGCGGCGACCTGACCCAGAGCGCTGTCTCTACCCTGCTCTCGCGCTACCTCTCGGGCTTCAAGTTGCCCAAAACCATCGAGATCATCTCTCTCAAGGAAGAGATTCATGCAAGCTAATGGCACACAACCGGTACTGGCCGTGTTTGACTTTGACGGCACATTGACCGACAGACATACGTTCTGGCGCTACATGCGTTATATCGTGGGAACCCGATCATTCTGGCTCAGGATCATTCCCCTGCTGCCGAAAATGCTCAGCGTGATCGTTGGCATCACGCCGTTGATGCAAGCTCGACTGGCATTCATTGCCTGTTATCTGGGCGGTCTGTCCGTTGAGCAAGAGCGCGAGCATGCCAAGTATTTCATCAGCGAGCTGCTACCGCTCTGGCTCAGGCCCGAGGCCCTGCGCCGGCTGCAATGGCACCAGTCCATGGGGCATGTCACTGCGCTGGTCAGCAACTCGCCGGAAAACTACCTGATTCCCTGGGGTCAGGCAGCGGGCTTTGACTATGTCTGCGGCACTCGCCTGGCGACGGCGAAGAACAAACTGACCGGAGGAATATCAGGTACCAACTGTGTTGAGAGAGAGAAAGTCACACGGCTCAAGGGCTGCCTGAGCAATCTTGATGACTTTTACATTTATGCCTACGGGGATTCATCCGGTGACGATGCCCTGCTCGGCATTGCCAACTCTCCCTTCTACAGAAACTGGTACTAACCGATGAACACTCTGAGCACTTTGGCCCCCAAGCACTTCAGCCAACCCGGTAATACCCCGACAGTCATGATCGTAGGCGCCGGCCCGATTGGCCTGTCCCTGGCAATCATGCTGAAGAAGTGGGGCGTCTCTTTTCGCATTATTGAAAAGAATGCCGGTCCCTCGACCGCTACCAAAGCGATGGCCATCCATTCCAGAACCCTGGAAATTTTCCGAGATCTGGGAGTTGCCGATCAGGCCATCAGCGACGGATTCACTATCAACCAGTTTTCGGTGCAATCGAACGCCAAACGGGTGCTGAACTACAACTTCTCCTACCTGGACGCCACCTACCCCCTGCTCCTCAGCCTGCCACAGCCACAGACAGAGAAGATTCTGCTTGAGCGACTGAACAAGTTGGGAGCAGATGTTGAATGGAACACCGAGCTGGTCGATATAGAAAACCAGCCGGGCTCAGTGCAGATGACGCTTCATCATGCGGACGGCAGCGCCGAATCCTTTTCCAGCCGCTGGGTGGTCGCGTGTGACGGTGCTCGCAGCAACATCAGAAAACGTCTTGATATGACCTTCGAAGGATCGTCCTACGACCGCTTTTTCATGCTCGCCGATGCCGATATCGAGTGGTCTGGAAGTAAGGACGAAGGCGCTTTCTTCCTGGGTGCACAGGACGGTTATGTCGCGGTCGCGCCGATCAGCGCTCAATCCCGTTATCGACTTTTCATCGAGATGCCCTACAACCTGCCGCCAGAAGGTGAACGCCCTTCCTTGAGCCTGGAGAACTTTCAGCGGTTGTGCGAAGGACGCGGGCAAAAGATGACGCTGTCCAATATTTCATCGACCACCATCGCCTCTTTCCAACATCGCCGCGTGCAGTCGTTGCAGCAGGGCTCTGTGTTTCTGGTGGGCGACTCGGCTCATATCGGCAGCCCGATCGGTGGCCAATGGATGAACCTGGGGGTTTCCGAGGCCTATAACCTGGCGTGGAAAATGGCCTATGTCGATCAGGGCCTGGCTGATCCATCGTTGCTGGAGAGCTACAACGAAGAGCGCTACCCGGTGGCCCTGGAAGTCGAGAACACGGCACACCGACTGACCGGACTGATTACCGTCAAGCATCGCGCCCTCGTTTGGCTGCGCGACAATGTTCTGCCACTGATAAGCAACAGGCGCAAGGTTCAGCGCAAACTGCCGTCGATGATTTCCGGTCATCAGTACCACTACGGCAAGAGTGATTACATCCAGGAATCGCTGACGAAAAAGCAGCGCATGAATTGGGATAAAAAAGGCAAGAAACCTGAATTCCAGACGTCGGTGCCTCGCGCCGGACAACTGGCACCCGATGTCGAGTTGTGGCAACTGCAAGGTATGCCGCCAAAACGCTTGATCGACTTGTTCCACGGAACGTTCACGCTGTTGATCTTCAGCGCAGCCGATCAGTTTTCGCCTTTGTTGCCGGGCTATTACTCGCTGGCCGAGTCGGTGGAGAAGGACTACCCGGGCATCAAGGCTTATTGCGTTATTGATGCCCTGAGCAGCGCCGAACTGCCTTCCTGGCACTCGACGTTGCTGGACCCCGATTGGCGGCTGCACAAGCGTTACCATGCCAAAGCGGGCACGTTGATGCTGATTCGTCCTGACGGCTACATCGCTTTCCAGGGGGCCGATGCAATAACCCTCTTCACTTATCTGAACGTAAGATCCGGGCTGCTCAAAGGAGCCAGAAAAACAACATCTTCCGAGATCGACGCAGTGGAACTCCAACTTTAAGTCGCTATATGGCTACTGCCAACCTGGTTCATTGATTCACCAAGGCCCAACCCTGGGCCAAGACTTTTTATTTCTTGTTTGTAGAAAACATATACCGACTTTGGTTAGGAGAACCTCATGCGCTTCCAACTCAACGATGTTGTGCAGGAATTCATCGTGTCCAATGGAAAAATAGCCAACAGCTATTTCTCTCTTTCAGAAAAAATCATTGATTCACTGTGCGAGTCTAATATCGCAAAAGAATCAATATTGATGCGTTTGCTGGAGCAGGCCGAATCCGTCACCGCGCATTACTTCAATGCTCATCAACAAGTCCTCGAGGGCGTTTATGCCAATGGGATTGAAGCCCCCGTCAATAAAAACCTTGCGGTGCTGGAGCCCGTACACTCGAGCCCGGTAGTACTGGAATCGACACCTGCTGCGGAACAAGCGCCTGCACTCAACTACGGGCAATGGTTGCGCGCCGAAATAAGTTCGGTCACAGGATTCAAAAAGGAACAAATCGACTTCGATCAAAGTTTCGAAAGCCTGGGTATCGACTCTCTCGGCATGGTCGATATTTTCGAATCCCTGGTCCAGCACTTCCCGGAAAAGAAAGAGCTCACCTCGCAGCTCTTTGATGCCCCCACTCCTACCGCTTTGCTGGCGCGGCTTGAAGCCGATCCGCAGGCACCTGCCGTGGATGTCGAAGCATGGGTACTGGAACAACTGGCGAATATCACCGGTTTTACGGTTGACCAGATCGACCAAAAACAAAGCTATGAAAGCCTGGGCCTGGACTCCCTCGTGCAGCTGGACTTCCTGGAGTCGGTCGTCGCATTGTGGCCGCAACTCAAGGCCAACAGCACTGAGCTGGCCAACGCCAAGTATCCGCAGGCAACAATCGCCCTGATTAAAGCCGCCCTGGCTGCCCCCGAGTCGACATCAACACCCGCCACTGAAGTGCAAGCACCTGCCACAACGGACACCCAAGGGCAAGCAAGCAACCTGCTTTTCAACTCCCTGTCCCCCCTGATCCCGGACGCGCCACAGTCGATCGACATTGAGACGCCCTTTGCACAGTTGGGGCTTAACGGTTTTGCCCGAGAAGCACTCTGCCAATCAATGGCGCAACAGTGCTCTGCCAGCGAGTTTGCCGGTGAAGCACTGATGTCGCGTCGTACGCCGCAGGACGCCTTGTCGCTTCTGGCACGACTGAGCTGAAGCACTGAGCCGATGTAAAAAAATGGCATGGAATCCGGGTGATCGGACAGATCACCCAGCATTTTGGCAATCAGGAGACAGGGTATGAATGGCGCGGTAACAACAGAGGGCGACTTTTGCTTCAGCGCAATGGCCGGCGAGTTTCCCGGGGCACCGTCAACGGATGCGCTCTGGCACTTGCTCTCGCAAGGACAGATAGCGCCTATCAATTCGATGCTGACACGCTGGGAACTGGATAAGGCGTCAATCTATTCAGCAAAGACAGGTGAAAAGGATCGTGTTTACCTGGACAGTGCTTTTTGCCTGACCGATGACGCATCAATCCCTTCACGGCATGAAGGACGGCAGGTCGCCATCGGCAAGAAGGTACTGCAGACGCTCCTCAACCAGCTTGCCGGACAAGGCTCGACACTGATCAAGGAACGCACCGCATTGGTGGTCGCGACGTCTTGGAGTGATGAGAGTTATTTCGTCACAGGCATGTCCGGAAAAACCGAAGCACCACAGGGCTACACGCCGGGTGAACAAGTGGCTGAACTGGCTGCGGCTTTTGCCTTCGGTGGCCCGGCGTTATCGGTCGACACCGCCTGCAGTTCGTTCCCCTATGCAATCGACATGGCTCAGGCCCTGGTCAATAGCGGACAGGCGGATAACGCGATTGTCATGGCACTGAACACCGTGCTGCCACCGGCGCTGTTTCTGGGCTTCTCGCAGTTGACCGCCTTTTCCGCCCGGGCCCAAATGCAGGCGTTCGGCCAGGACGCTGACGGTATTGTGCCGGGCGAATGTGCAGTCGCCTTTTTGGTCGAACCTGTATCGCAGGCCCTGATTGCGCAGCGCCGTCCCCTGGGTGTTTTACGGGCATTGGGAATGTCCGCCGATGGCGCCGAAGGTTCAGTGTTTGCGCCTGGCAAACAGGCGCAGTACACGGCTTACCAGCGTGCCTATATCGGTCTGGATCCCAACGACGTGGACTACATCGAAACCCATGGCACCGGTACTCCGCTGGGTGATGCGACAGAGCTGGACTCGTTGAACAGCTTCTTCGCCCCCCACTGCACAGACGGCAAAAAAATCACCATCGGTTCGATCAAGTCCGTCATTGGCCACCCACTGGCCGCCGCTGGAGGCGCTTCGCTCGCCAAGGCGCTGATGATCTTGCGTCACAAAGGGATTCCACCTCAGCCCGACTACCGTACCAGCGCAAAAGTCGACGAGACCAGCCTGCGACTGGCCACAAGGCAGATACAGCCCCTCGCGGACCGGCAGTCAGCGATCCGTATAGGCATCTCGAGCTTTGGCTTTGGCGGCGCCAATGCGCATCTGGTAGTGGATGAATATATTCCCGACAACCGCCCTGTCGCCCCTCAAGCCAACCCCGGCGTGTTAATGCTGGACCTTGCGATTGTCGAGGCTGAAGCAGCGATCGGCAGTCACGGCTCGTTGCAGTCATTCAAGCAACAGCTCGATCGGCCGGCAGCGCCATCAGTCAGTTTCCCTTATGGGCGTTTCGTTGATTACACCCCTGCCCCAGGTCAGCCGTTACTGGGCCAATTCCTGGCGCAGGATCGCGTCATTGATATCGACGGTTTCGGCATGGGTCCCAAACCTCTGGCCCATGTCGATCCGTTCAAGCTGTTGATCACCGATCGCGTCAATCATTTGCTGCGACGCCTGCCGGGTGTGGCCGGCTCACCCGGCACGGCGATGGTCATGTGCTGCAACATGGGCGGGGAACGCTTCAGCAATGCGTACAGCAGCGCTCACACCTTCTACTCCCAGGCTCAAGGCACGCCACCGGGCGTGGAGGTAGCGGACGTGGCAACCATGTTGCCGAACATGTTGTCCGGCTACCCGACGCAAATTTTTGACTTCAAGGGTTTCCATCAAACACTGGTCGGCACCCCGGGTCTGTTCTGGCAAACCTTGCTGGCATCGCAGCAATGGTTCAAGAACGGCATAACCACGCTGTTGCTCGGTGCAGGGCGCTTTATCAGCGGTGAAATCGAGATCGAGCGCGCCCGACATTCAGCGACGGTGCAAGGTGAAGGACTGGGGCTGATTGCGCTGCGTCCCTATCAACCAGACGCCAGCGACAAACCTTTACTGGTGATCCGCGCAGCGGTCCTCGCCCATGCCGCGAACTCACTGGAAGAGGCTTGCCAACTGCTGGGCAAAGAGCGCAATCAATACCAGAACATTGAAGTCTGCGAGCTGCAACCTGATGCAACCCATGCACGCGGATCCCTGCAAGAGATTACCGGCTTCCTGGCCGAAGCCAGCGGCATCGAAACCCTGCTGGCGGTGATGTTAAGTGCATCGGCTCACACGGTGATCGAGGTTCGCGAAGCCGGCAAGGCAGTGATGTGGTTGTTTACTGAAAAGCTTCGGGAATGGAGCACGGTGGCCGAACTCGCTCCTGCCATCAAGCATCCCTTTACCCTGCGTTTTGCTCACTCGGCCCACCATGAACTGCAGACGGTGATCCCGCCTGCCCGTCCTGTCAGCCTTGTCCGCGAACCGCAAAACGACGGCGTCGATGTGTTGCAACTCAGCGACATGCTGACCAACACCCTGCTCTCAGGGCTGCGTGTCCGGGTTCGCGCCATGGAGAGTCTTTTCGCCCTGCACCGTGGCACTGAAGTCCAGCGCCCGGCGCACTGGCAACGTTCCCCGGAAAACATCGTGATCGCCAACGTCCAGCACGGCGCTCAGTCACTGCACGCCCAGCTCGTGGTGAATGAAGCGCACCCTTATTTCTTCGATCACCCTCTTGATCACATCCCCGGCATTCTATTGCTTGAGGGCGTGTTGCAACTGATTGAACTCGCCATGCCGCCACTGAGTGGGCGAGTCGCGTATGTCAAAACCCTGAATATCAAGTTCCAGCAATACGTACAAAAGGAGGGTGTGATCGATCTGCATCTGGAACAGGACAAAGACTCCCAGGTGTTCAATGCCAAGGTCATGCAAGCCGGAAAGCTGATGTGCACCTGCGTCCTTGGGATGGCCTACAGCTCGGCGTTCGAGAAATCGCCCGCCGGCGAGTTCACGGCCACTCGCTGCCGCGACAAGGCCTTGCTGCACAAGGCCAGGGAAGAAAACGTCATCGTCAGTGACATGAGCGGCATCGCCCAGGGTTTGAGCGTGGACACGCTCAAACTGCCGGATGAGCACTTCTTCCAGGAGGGCGACCCCGAGCACTATTCGATGGTGTATTTCCTCGAAGTTGCCCGCCAGTGCTACATGCAGATTGCCCACAGCCATCTGCGGATTCCACTCAACACCCCGATGAACCTGCTGGCCTTGAGTTTCACCCTGGATCGGCCAATCCCCAGGAACAGTCCGCTGTCATTGGCACCGCAAGCGGGTTTTGACGCACAGCAGCCGTTCAAAACCAACCGCATCTATATCGACCTGTTCAACCGGGGCGAAAAAATCGGTCAAGCCAGCATTACAGCTCAGGTGCTGAGTCAATCCGCACCCGCTGCCTGAGGCACTCAATTGATCCCACTCTCCCGCATGACCGTGCCCCCAACAATCAAGGTGTCGCCGTGAACGATGTCAAAGTGCAAGTCATAGTCAAATCGCCGCGTGCTGAAATCTGGAATATCTGGAGCAATTTTTCAGAAGCGCCGCTATGGGATACCGACGTTCGCCAGTGTGAACTCAATGGCCCGTTTCAACCTGGAACGCGAGGCAAATGCGTCCTCAAAAATGGCCTGAACATGCCGCTGAAACTGGAAGCAGTGAAGCTGCATGAAAGCTATCGGAATACGGCAAGACTGCTTTGGATCGACCTTGAGTTCGATCACCAGATGCGCAGGCTTTCCCCGAATGAAACCCAGGTCATCCATAGCGCGAAGATCTCTGGCCCCTTGAGTTTTTTATACCGCGGGCTGCTACGCAAAATGCTGACCGCGGCAATGACCACCGCACTGCGCAACTTGTGCACGTTGGCTGAACAACGAGCGAATGCCATCGGTACCCCAGGGCTCGAAAAACCTGGAACGCATTTGCACCGTGTATGAAATATCCCGGGAGGGAGCGTGTTGAACGCTCACTCCCGAACACCCCCCGCTTACTTATCGATAACGGCACACTTCGGACCGAGCATGAACCTATTTAAAAAACCTCAGTATCTCGTGATGGGCGTCATTGGCATGGGCTTTATCGCCCCCGAGTCCAGTTCCGCCGACACGCTCGGCCCCTACGTCAGTGTCATGGGTGGTCTGAACTGGGTGGCTCCGCAGGACCTTAACCAGAACAACCTCGACTTCGTCGAGATGGAATTCAACCAACCGCTACACTCCGGCTACGCCACCGGACTGGCATTGGGTTGGCGATTCCCCATCGGGCTCAGACCTGAAGTGGAACTCAGCTACCGCAAAAACACCCTGACCCAGTTCAATAACCGGGTCTACGAAGGCGGCGGGAGCATCGACGGCAAAGGCGAAGAGGAAGCCACCAGCGTGATGGCCAACCTCTGGTATGACGTCTTGAACCTGCCAGCCCCCTTCAGTCGGTTCACCCCTTACATCGGCGGCGGCCTGGGTTACACCACGCTGACGGTCAGTGGCCTGGAAGCCGGTGGCGTCCAGTTCGGCAACACTCATCGCGACACCGTATCGGCCTATCAACTCGGCGCCGGGGTAGGTTACGAACTCACCGAACAATGGTCCATGTCCCTGGATTATCGATACCTCAAGACTCGCGATGCGCACTTCGGTGACATTCAGGGCCTGCCCCAAGGCGATGTGCGTACTGACTACAGCGCCCAGTCATTAATGCTCGGCCTGCATTATTGGTTCTAAGGGGTTAAACAGATCGGCGCCTTGCGAGGCGTCGCTACGGCAAGCCGGTGAAATGCTTCGGCGCAGAGGCTCACCGGCTGATTAACTTACTGACGACCACCCGTTCAAAAATCGATCAAGGCACAAATGAGTTCCTCACTTGATGCCTTGATTCGATACTTGACCCTCTGCCTACCTACACTTCACAAGCGCAGGAATCACATCGCCGCAGCCGCTTTTTCAATCAGCCGGGCTACCGGCTCCGGGTTTGAAACCATCACGACATGGGAAGCCCCTTTAACGACTTTCACCACCTTGGCCTCGGCTCGCTTGGCCATGAATTCCATGGCCTGCGGTGGAATGTTCTTGTCCTTGTCGCCATAGATGTACCAGGACGGAATGTGCTTCCAGGCGGGTGTACCTGACTGTTCGTTCAGCGCCGCTTCGGTGACCGGGCGCTGAGTCGCCGCCATCAATGCCGCCTGCGCGGCGGGGACGTCAGCGGCGAACTGATCGTGAAACTTGTCCTGCTGGATGTACAAATCCTTGCCGCCATCAGCCAGTGCGACAGGCGCTGCGAGGGTTGGGCCGAGGGTACTCCCCGGGAATTTTCCGGCTAGCCCGGCGACCGTTTCGCCCGCCTCGGGCGCGAAGGCGGCGACGTAAACAAGTGCCTTTACATTGGCATGGTCGTTGGCCGCTTCGCTGATGACGTTGCCACCGTAGGAGTGGCCGACCAGCACAACAGGCGACTTGATGCCATCGAGCAACGCAGAAACAGCAGCGCCATCGCTCTTCACACTGCGCAATGGATTGGCGGCGGCCACAACAGGGTATCCATCTTTTTCGAGGATCTTCACCACGCCATTCCAACTCGAAGCATCGGCAAAGGCGCCGTGCACCAGAACGACAGTAGGCTTTTCAGTTTGCGCCGACGCGTTGGCGCCGATGATCAGGCTAACGGTGCAGGCCAGAGCGGCCATTACTTTTTTCATTGGAAACTCCTTGGGTGGTTGAACTATTGAGCGAATCGCGAGAAGGCGAAGTCGTGGTTCTGTACTCCTGCACAACTTTGTATCAACTGCCTAGATCGCAATCTTGAGCAACTGTGCTGTCTTGGGCGTTGGCCGCTACCGCGCCAAGGCTGAGCACGGCAAACATTGAAGTGATGCTGAGGTTCTTCCAGTTCATGTCGATATCTCCAGACGTTGAGTGATCCTGTGAGACGCCTTGTGCTGTCTCGATGGAGTTCATTTGACGCCGATCAGGTATCCCGGATGTGTCACCAACCGCCCATAAAAGAAACACTCCGTATCGGCATGCGGTCTGGATACACAGAGATACATTTGTGCTAGCAGTGGTGAAACTTGGTAACCATAAAAAAGAGACCGATGTTGCTCTTTTCAATTTTCACAAGCTTCAACGAAAGCCAATAGAACAATAACTTTAGCGAAAAACGCGACTCACACTCCGCCCCATTGAAATCGAAGAGATTTCTTTTATCCCTAAAACAGGAATATTCGGAAATTATTTCTTCCGACAAATGCACTTATTACCTGTTACCGCACCACACCTCATTGGACAGTTATTATTTTGGCGCACTTTAACATCCACACTTTCTACAAATATCACAACACACAAATAATACTTGGACAAACACCAACCTGACTCGCTGACTTTTTATAACAATTATTGACACACCTACATGGAAACCCTAAATTAATGGCACTCTGCCAACGCCTAGACGACGCATCAACTTTGTTAAGTTAATGGAATGCTGAGTTTCTAAGTTATTTCATTCCTGGTACAACGCATGAAATATGTAGATGACATTACGAAACTCTTTACACGTTTTGGCGCAAATGCAGAGACTTACCAGGAAATACAACCGAACTATAAAGATTTCAAAGACGACCCGGTCATACCTGCGGTGGCTGAGCCAGAACCGCCGGTCGAACCGGTGAAAAATACTGTCCCCTCGCCACCATCGCCCAAGCCCCCTCCCCTGACCGAACCACTTGCGAGTTCTGCTACGGGTGACCGTCAGCGTTTGAGCGACCTGTTGCGAGAACTCAACCAGGTTCGCCGAGACGGTCTGCCAGAAACGATTCACAAGCGGACGAAGGCGAAGGTCATTGCCATCGTTTCAGCGAATGGTGGGGTGGGTAAAAGCACCGTCGCCGCTGGCCTCGCGAAAACCCTTCGGCACCCTGGAGGGCGAGTCATCGCGATTGATCTGGACCCTCAGAACGCGCTGTCCAGCCACTTGGGTATCACCAGGCCGGCTCCCGGGCTGATCCAGCTCAAAGAGCAGGACGCCGACTGGAACGCTCATCGTCTGCCGGGCTTTAGCGACAGTGAGTGCCTGCCCTTCGGCACTGGCGAGCTGAATGATCGCCGATTGCTCAGGCAGATGCTGCTTGAAGATGCTGACTGGTTGAATCAGCACCTGGCGTCAATGAACCTCAGCGAAAACGATACCGTGATCCTGGACACGCCTTCGGGCGCGACCGTCTATTCGCAACAGGCACTCGACGCCGCCGATCTGGTGCTGGTGATGACGGTGGCCGACGCGGCCTCCTACCTGGCACTGGACACCATGACCCAGTGGCTGGAAACCAGCCCGCGACGCGCTCAGCGGCAGCGGTATGTGCTCAACCAACGGGATGACTCCCGTGCGTTCAGCAGGGACATGGGCGTGCTGTTTCAGCGACGGCTCGGCGCAAACCTGATCGGGACAATTCGCCTCGATCACCAGTTCAACGAGTCGCTGGCCTATGGTCGGGACCTGCTGCAGTACGCACCTGAGAGCATTGGCTGTCAGGACATTCTGTCGCTATCAGGCGCGGTCCATGCCCTGCTGTTCGCGGATGCTTCCAGCCAGCAGGGCACGCCATGACCGTCCAGCTGAATCAGCTACCTGCAAAGACTTGGTGGTTGCAGAGGCTGCTGGATAGCTTCCAGGATCGCTTCAGTCAATGGCCCCTGCGTTGGCGCCTGGGCCTGAAAATCTCAGGCGGGCTGATTGCAGCATTGCTGGTGCTGGGTATCCTCACTGCACCGCAGAATCTGTATTCCCAGGCCGCGTTTGCCACCGTCTGTTTTGCCGCCAGCCTGATCATCCGCAAGCAAACCGGGCGTCTGGCGATCCTGACCCTGATCACCCTCTCGCTGATCGCTTCGTTGCGTTACATGTACTGGCGCCTGTCCGATACCCTGGACTTCGACAACTGGCAGGATGCCGTATTTGGTTACGGGCTGGTGTTGGCCGAACTGTATGCCTTGCTCGTCCTGGTCTTCGGCTATGTACAGACCGCCTGGCCGTTGCAACGTAAACCGCAGTTTCTGCAGCAGCCACCCGCGCAATGGCCGACGGTGGATGTGTTCATTCCCACCTATAACGAAGCATTGGGTATCGTCAAACTGGTGGTACTCGCGGCTCAGGCCATCGACTGGCCCGAGGGCAAACTGCGGGTGCACGTGCTCGATGACGGACGCAGGGAGGAATTCAAGGCTTTCTGTCAGAAGATTGGTGTCACCTACATCACCCGCGACAACAATCAACATGCCAAGGCCGGCAACCTCAACGAGGCACTCAAAGTCACCGATGGCGAGTTCATTGCCGTATTCGACGCCGACCACGTGCCCACCCGCTCCTTCCTGCAAATCACCATGGGCTGGTTTTTAAAGGACCCGAACCTGGCATTGCTGCAAACGCCGCACTTTTTCTACTCACCCGATCCGTTCGAAAAAAACCTCGATACCTTTCGCTCGGTACCCAATGAAGGTGAGCTGTTCTACGGCCTGGTGCAGGACGGCAACGACTTGTGGAACGCGGCATTCTTCTGTGGCTCCTGCGCGGTCATCCGGCGGACTCACTTGCTGGAAGTCGGCGGCATCGCCACCGAGACCGTGACCGAAGATGCGCACACGGCACTCAAGCTCAATCGCCGTGGTTTCAACACCGCCTACCTCGCCATTCCACAAGCGGCGGGACTGGCCACCGAAAGCCTTTCCCGACACATCAGCCAGCGCATACGCTGGGCGCGGGGCATGGTGCAGATTTTTCGGACCGACAATCCCTTGTTTGGCAAAGGACTGAACCTGGGGCAGCGCATCTGCTACCTCAACGCCATGATGCATTTTTTCTACAGCCTGCCCCGTCTGGTGTTCTTGACCGCACCATTGGCCTACCTGTTTTTCGACGCGCAGATTTTCCATGCCTCGGCGTTGATGGTCACGGTCTATGTACTGCCGCATATTTTCCATTCCAGCCTGACCAACTCCAGCATCCAGGGGCGCTTCCGCCATTCCTTCTGGAACGAAGTGTATGAGTCGGTGTTGGCCTGGCACATCATGCGACCGGTACTGCTGGCCCTGATCAGCCCTTCGCTGGGCAAATTCAACGTAACCGACAAGGGCGGCACCGTCGAAAAGGACTATTTCAACTGGAAGCTCGCGCGGCCTTACATCGTCCTGCTGACCTTGAACATGATCGGTCTGGCGATCGGCGTGGTGAAACTGGTCGGGAGTGATTCGGCCGAGGTCACTACCCTGCTGATCAACCTGGTCTGGACCCTGTACAACATCATCATCGTCAGCACCGCCGTGGCGGTGGCCACTGAGTCCTCTCAAGTGCGCAACGAGCCCAGGGTGCCCGCGGATCTGCCCGTGCGCGTCTATCGCGAAGACGGCACATCGTTCGATTGCATAACCCGGGATTTCTCACAAAACGGCGTGGGTCTGGTACTGCCACCGCAGGTTCAGCTCAGCGCCAAAGAGAAGCTGCGGCTGTGCATTCTGCGCACACCTCCCTCAAGCCTCTTTCCCGCAACAACGATCTTCAGCAACGACAACGTGGCAGGCGTGAAATTCGAGGGTTTGACCCTGCGCCAGCAAAGTGAGCTGGTGCGACTGACCTTTTCACGGGCCGACACCTGGGCCAACACGTGGGGCAACGGCCGCCTCGACGCGCCAATGTCAGCGTTGCGCGAGGTCAGCAGCATTGGCTTGCGCGCCATCCTGCGCTTGTTCGTCGCCACCCTAAAGGACAGCCAGGCGCTGCTGCGCAAACGCCCGGCCACTCCATCACCCATCGACCCCACCGCGGACACGCAACGATCTTGAAGCCTTCCACTCGCCGGACCTTTCCTCCTCGTCGCTCACTCATGCTGCTCGCCTGCTCACTAGTGGGCTGGAGCGACTGGGCGTTGAGTGCTACCACCCCAATCAGCGCCACAGAGCCGGCGGTGATGCCGGTCGCATCGTTGCCCGGGACCGATGCCCCGAGCAACAGCTATACCCGCACCCTCAAGGAGCTGGGCAAAGGCTATTCGATGAACCTTAAAGGCGTGGAGGCTACCGACAGTGTGAATTTCAATGTGCGCGCCGACGAAGTCGTCACGGCTGCGCAGGTCACGCTGCAGTACAGCTATTCACCGGCGCTGCTGGCCGACCTTTCGCAAATCAACGTGCTGATCAACGATCAAGTGGCCGCCAGCCTGCCCCTCCCGAAGGAAGAGGCCGGTAAATTGCAGACCCGGACCGTGCAGATTCCGCCGCAGACCATCACCGAATTCAACCGGCTCAGCCTGCAGTTCATCGGTCACTACACGATGCAATGTGAAGACCCTCTGCACTCCAGCCTGTGGGCCAAGATCGGCAACGAGAGCCAGCTGAGCCTCCAGGTGTCCTCGATTAAACAGCCCAACGACCTGTCCGCTCTGCCTCTGCCCTTGTTCGATCGTCGAGACGCTTCGCCCCTGAAGCTGCCCTTCGTGTTCACTGCGCGCCCGGGCGGCCCTGAGCTTGAGGCCGCCGGTATCCTGTCGTCCTGGTTTGGCGCCCTGGCCAGCTACCGCGGCGCAACCTTCCCCGCCAGCCTCACCAGCCTGCCGGCCAAAGGCAATGCCGTGGTGTTTGTCAGCGGCAACGAATCAACGGCCTTGAGTGGCTTACCGATCAAAGAGGCCACAGGGCCGACATTGACACTGGTGAGCAACCCGAATGATGCTCAGGGCAAACTGTTGATCGTCTCCGGGCGCGATGGCGCCGATCTCAAGGTCGCTGCGACAGCGCTGGCCCTCGGTGGCTCAGCCTTTTCCGGGCAGAGCGTGGAGATCGACCGGATCGACTCGCTCAAGCCACGCCGCCCCTACGACGCACCTAACTGGCTGCCCTCCGACCGCCCGGTTCGCCTGGGTGAACTGGCCAAGCCCGCAGAACTCAATGTGTCGGGTTACAACCCGGGACAAATGACGGTTGCGCTGCGCTTGCCACCCGACCTGTTCAACTGGCGTGAGCCCGGCGCACAACTTGACCTGAAATACCGCTATACGCCGCAGCCGGTCTCCACCAATTCCTCGTTGCTGGTCAACTTCAACGATACCTTCATCAAGTCGATCGATCTGCCTTCGATCGAGAAACTCGGCAACAGCGACAGCCTGCTGGCGATGCTCAAAACCGACGACAGCCTGGCCCGCACGTCGCGCATGCTGTTGCCGCTCAATTCCGTAGCGCTGCAATCACGCCTGCAATTTCGCTTTATGTATGACTACATCAAACAGGGCGACTGCCGCGACATCATCATCGACAACATGCGCGGTGTGATCGACCCGGACTCGACCCTGGATCTCAGCCAATACGAACATTTCATGGCCATGCCCAACCTCGGGGTGTTCAAGGACAGCGGCTTCCCGTTCACCCGCATGGCCGACCTTTCTGAAACATCGGTGATCCTGCCCAACGAGCCAGGCCCGGCCGATCTGAGCGCCTATCTGACTGTTCTGGGCCGCTTCGGCGACTCCACCGGTTATCCGGCCACCGGCGTAAAGGTGGTCCACGCCGATCAGGTGGCCGAGCAACGCGACCGGGATTTGCTGGTGCTCGCCTCGGGCAACAATCAGCCGCTGCTGGAGCAATGGCAAAGCCTGCTGCCGGCCAAGGACGAAGCTGCTGCGCAGTACTTTGAACTGTCTGACCTGCCCTTGCGTCTGCGCAACTGGATCAGCCCGGATACGAAAACCAATCTGCGTGAAGCGCGCAGCAGCTTCAGGTTCAGCGCTGACGACGGCAGTGCTTATCTGACTGGATTCGAATCGCCGCTCAAGAGTGGGCGCAGTGTGGTGTTTATCGCCAGCGCAAGACCCAACGGTTTGGCCGACGTGACCAACGCCCTGCTCAGCAGCGAAGAAAACGCCCGCGAGTTGCAAGGCAGTCTGGTGGTGGTCAAGGGCAAGCATGTCAAATCGCTGGTCGCCGAACAGGACTACTACGTCGGGAGCCTGGGGCCATTGCGCTATCTGCAGTGGTACCTCTCGCAAAACGTAATGGCGCTCATGCTGTTCACACTCCTCGGGGTCCTGCTGCTTTCTTCGATGACTTACCTGGCCCTGCGCTTACGGGCCAAACGTCGTCTTGGCCAATGAGCTGCGCATGCCTGTGTCGTCCATGAGCAGCCGGGCTGTTTCACTTCGCCAGTACCTGCGCGGTAACGCGCGCAGGTTGAGCGTTGTGCTTGCGCTCGCCCTGCCGGTGCCTGCGATAGCCGCTACAACTCCCTGTGAGTTGCCCGCCTGGCCACTGTGGCAAACCTATGCAACGCGCTTCGTCCAGGCCGACGGCCGGGTTCTGGAATCGAGCCTGGAGAATAATCACAGCACCTCTGAAGGGCAGTCCTACGGCATGCTCTTCGCACTGATCGGCAACGATCAGCCACGCTTTGACAAACTCTGGCGCTGGACATCAGCCAACCTCGCAGGCTCCGCCACCGCCACACGCCTGCCGGGCTGGTTATGGGGGCAAGGCACGGACGGTCAGTGGCGCCTGCAAGACGCCAATTCAGCTGCCGACGCCGACCTGTGGATCGCCTACGCCCTGCTCGAAGCCGCACGCCTGTGGCATCGGCCGGACTATCGCCAGGATGCCCTGCACCTGATGGCGACGATCGAAGCGCAATTGGTCGTCACGCTGCCCGGGCTGGGTCCGATGGTATTGCCTGGACCACAGGGCTTCGTCCTGCCGGATGCTCTCTGGCGCCTGAACCCCAGCTACCTGCCACTGCCACTGTTACGGCGGCTGGCCAAGGCAGCTCCCAACGGGCCCTGGCAAGCGATTGCCAACAACACCGCGACGATGATTGCCCAATCAAGCCACCACGGTTTTGTCGCTGACTGGGTCGGTTATCAAGGCACTTCAGCGCAATCGGGTGTCTTCGTCAGCGACACGATCAACGGCGACACGGGCAGCTACGATGCCATTCGCGCGTACCTCTGGCTGGGCATGAGTGACACCTCCGAACCGCTGGCAGCGCTCCTGCTCAAACGGCTGGACGGCATGGCTCGCAGCACTGTCGCGACGGGTTCCCCCCCGGAAACAGTCCGGATTCTCCACGGCAGTGTTCAAGGTCAAAGCCCGTTCGGATTCTGGGCTGCACTGATTCCCTACCTTGAGGCCAAGGGGCATCCCCGGTTGGCCGATCAACAACGACAGCGCGTGGAACTCGCCTTGCAAGAGGCGCTGGCCAGGCCTGATACCGACGCCAGTCCGCCACGTTACTACAACTTCATGCTTAGCCTGTTCGCGCTCGGCTGGGCAGATAAACATTACCGATTCCGGGAAGACGGAACGCTGAAACTCTCCTGGGAGACCGCATGCACGCGCACCACCGCACGCTAGCCATCGCCGTCATGAGCGCATGGACGGCTGCTGCACACGCTCAAAGTCCGACGCCACAGACGTTACTCGTCGAGCAAGGGCATTACTGGCAGTCGCACAACAACCCTCAACGCGCTGCGGAAGTCTGGCAGAAAGTCCTGCTGCTGGACCCGGTCCAGGTTGACGCACTCTATGGCCTGGGCTTGATCGGCGTGCAACAGGGCAAGCCACAACAAGCGCAGCAATACCTCGCCCGCTTGCAAGCCATCCAGCCAACGCCTCGACAGGCTCTGCAATTGGCGCAGGACATCGGCGTGGCCCAACCGCAGAACCAGCAGCGCCTGGAAGAGGCTCGGCGCCTCGTCGATGCCGGTGAGCGTGACAAGGCGACCGCCGTGTTTCGCTCGCTGTTCGATGGCCGCCCACCTCAAGGTACGATCGGCCTCGAGTATTACAACAACCTTGCCTTCAATCAGGCTGACTGGGCTGAAGCACGCAGCGGATTCCAGCGCCTGCAACGTGAGATGCCCAACGACTCGATCGTCGCGCTGTTTTACGCCAAGCATCTGGTCCGCCATGAAGACAGCCGTGCCGAGGGCATTCGTGCCCTGGCCGCGCTGACCCAGCGCAGCGACATTGCCGGTGATGCCGACGAAAGCTGGCGCCTGGCACTGACCTGGATCGGTCCGCCCAATCCGGCACAAGTACCGTTGTTCGAGGCGTACCTCAAGACGCATCCGGATGACGTGGAAATCCGCGCGCAGATGAACAAGGGCAAGCAACAGCCGGCAACGACGGCCAGCAAGGAATGGCAACCGCCCGCCGAAGTCGCGCGCGGCCTGAAGGCGCTCAAAGCAGGCGACCAGGCCACCGCCGAACAGGCGTTTCAAGCACGCTTGAAAACCCAGCCCGATGATGCTGACGCACTGGGCGGTCTTGGGGTTATTCGTCAACAACAACAGCGACTGGCCGAAGCGGAAAAACTCCTGGGCCAGGCCACGCGCCAACGCGACGGCAGCCGCTGGCAAGTGGCGCTGAACGAAGTGCGCTATTGGTCTGCGTTGCAGCAGGCCCGCGACGCCCAGACCAAAAGCCAGACGGCCCAGGCACAGGCCTTGGTAAACCAGGCGCTGCGGCTGAATCCAAACGGGATGGATGCTCGCCTCGCCCTGGCGGATATCCAGGCCAGCGCGGGCCAGTTCGATGAGGCTCAGCGCAACTATCGGCAGATTTTGAATCTGCGCCGCGACGATCCTCAAGCACAGGAAGGGTTGGTCAATGTGCTGCTCAAGAGCGGCAAGAACGATGAAGCCCTGCAACTGATCAACAGCCTGCCAGCCACCGGACAGGCAAAGACCGGCCAGTCCGCACGCCTGCAAGCCTTGCGCGCGACGCAACTGGCCGCCCTCGCCGAACAACGCAACGACCTGCCCGCTGCGCGCAACGCCTTGCAAGACGCGCTGCGCTACGAACCGGACAACATCTGGACACGTTTCGCCCTGGCCCGCCTGAACCTGGCAATGGGCGAACCGCAAAAGGCTCGGGACCTGATCAACACCATGCTCCAGGCCCACCCCGACAATGCCGATGCGCTTTACGTCAGCGCTTTGCTGTCGGTCCAGATGGATGAGTGGAAAGCCGCCCAGGCAACCTTGGGACGCTTGCGCCCCGACCAGCGCACCCCGGACATGGAAGCACTGGCCGCTGATGTCAGCCTCAACCTGCAACTCAGCCAGGCGATCGGGTTGGGCAAGCGCGGACAGCGTCAGGAAGCCCTGACCTTGCTCGATCGTATTCAGCCGATGGCCAACAACAGCCCAGATCGCACGGCGAGCCTGGCCTCGGCCTATGTCGAGATCGGCGAGCCAACCCGAGCGCTGGCCCTCATGCGCGGCCAATTGCAACACACCGCTGCGCCCTCGGCGGACTTCATCCTGCAATACGCGGCGGTCCTGCTTGAGTCCGGGGAAGACGCACAGGTCAACGAGATTCTGCGYGACCTTCAGAACAAGCCCTTGAACGCACCGACTCGCAAGCGTTTCGACGACCTGCTCCATCTCTATCGCATCCGCCAGGCTGACCATCTACGCGAACAAGGCAATCTGGCCAGCGCTTATGACACGCTGGCGCCCGCACTGGCGCAACGTCCCGGTGACAGCGCCGCCGTCGCGGCGCTGGCGCGAATGTATTCGGCCAACGGCGACACGGCAAAAGCCCTCGAACTCTACAAACCGCTGTTACAACGTCAGCCAAACGACCCGCAACTGCTGTTGGGTGCCGCCGACGCGGCGGTGTTGGCACATGACACAGGCTTTGCCGAACAGGCACTGCAACAGCTGCTCAAGACCGAATCCGGTAACCCTCAAACGCTGACCGAGGCCGCACGCCTCTATCAGAACATGGGCAAGACCGGCACGGCGACCGATCTGCTGCGCAAGGCAGTGGCCATCGAACAGAGCGAGAAACGCAGAAACCAGAGCGGCCAACTGGCCGGGTCGACGGTGGCACCCAACCCTTTTGCGGGGGTGTCGGGGCCACGTAGCGAGGTCAGTCGCGACACCTTGCTGGCAGCGATCCCGCCACCGGCTCAGGAAATGCCGGGCCGCGTGAGGTCTACCTCCCCTTTTGGCATCGACGCCCTGCCAAGGCCCCAGCAGGCGAGCAATCCATTCGAGTCGCAGCTGCCGCGCGCAGCACTGGTGAGTGAAGACATCAGCCCCGCACAACTGGCGCTGAATAAAATCCTTCAGGAGCGCAGTGCCTACGTCACCCAGGGCGTGAGCATTCGCAGCAACAACAGTGAGTCGGGGTTGAGCAAACTGACCGATATTGAAACGCCGCTGGAAATCAATATCCCGCTGGATGAAAGCCGCGTCGCCCTGCGCGTGACACCGGTCTCGCTGAACGCCGGCAGTGCCAGCGGCGAGGCACTGCAGCGCTTCGGTAGCGGTGCGCAGAGCGAAGGCGCCGGCTCGCAAAAAGCCGAGGGTGTCGGTCTTTCCGTCGCTATTCAACGGCCCGCGGATGGGCTCAAGGCCGATCTCGGCACCACCCCGCTCGGTTTCAAATACACCACCGCCACGGGCGGCATCAGCGTTGATCGCCCCATAAGCGACTCCTCTAATGTCCGCTACGGGGTGAGCGTTTCCCGGCGTCCGGTGACTGATAGCGTCACCTCGTTTGCCGGCACCACGGACAAACGCAGCGGCCAGTCCTGGGGCGGTGTGACCGCCAACGGCGGGCGCGGCCAGTTGAGCTATGACGACAGCGAAGTCGGCGCCTATGGCTACGCCTCCTGGCACCAGCTATTGGGCAACCATGTCGAATCCAACAGCCGCAGTGAACTGGGCAGCGGTGTCTACTGGTACCTGCAAAATGCAACGGACAGCAAGCTGACCCTCGGCCTGAGCATGACCGGCATTAGGTACGCGAACAATCAGGACTATTTCACCTATGGCCACGGCGGCTATTTCAGTCCGCAGACGTTCTTCGCCCTGGGCGTACCGGTGACCTGGGCACAACGCACCGGGCGCTTGACGTATCAAGTCAAGGGCTCGGTCGGCGTGCAGCATTTCGAGCAAGACAGTGTCGACTATTTCCCGACCGACAAAGCCCTGCAGGCGACCTCGGGCCTGCGTTATGCCGGGCAAAACAAAACCGGGATCGGCTACAGCGTCGCCGCGGCAGCTGAATACAAGGTCGCTTCGAACTTCCTGCTGGGCGCCAATCTGGGCCTGGACAACGCCCACGACTACCAACAATTCAGCGGTGCCCTGTCTTTGCGTTACCTGTTCGAGGACATCAGCGGCCCCATGAGCCTGCCGGTCAGCCCGTACACCTCGCCTTATTCCAACTGATCATTCTGGAGTTTTCGATGCCCACTTCTGCCCTTGCCGGCCTGACTCTCCTTGTTCTTGGGGAGAGTCATATGAGCCTCGCGGACCACTTGCTGGAGCCGCTGCACGACAACCTGACTCGCCAAGGCGCTCTGGTTCACTCCATCGGTGCCTGTGGCGCCAGCGCTGGCGACTGGCTGATCCGTAAAAAGGTCGACTGCGGTGCCGAGCGCAAAGGCAACGACAAGATGGTGATCAAGGGCCGTGACGCCACCACCACACCGATCCAGGACCTGATCGCCGCCGACAAGCCCGACCTGGTGGTACTGGTTATCGGCGACACCATGGCGTCCTATGACAAGCCCGTGTTTCCGAAGGCCTGGGCATGGCAAAGCGTCACCGGCCTGGCCAAGGCCATCGCGGCCACCGGGACCCGTTGCGCCTGGGTGGGCCCGGCCTGGGGCAAAGCCGGTGGCATGTATCAGAAGAATGATGCCCGCACCCAGTTGATGTCGCAGTTTTTGGCCGCGAACGTGGCGCCTTGCACCTACATCGATTCGCTGACGTTCTCCAAACCCGGGCAGTGGATCACCACCGATGGGCAGCACTTCACCGTCGCCGGTTATCAAGCCTGGGGCACTGCGATTGGTGGTGCGTTGGCCAAGTTGCCCGCCGACACCGTCAGCAGCACAGGAGCCGGCAAATGACTCGATCCGCATGTGGCTGGGCGCTGTTCGCGCCCTTGATGCTGAGCCTGCACGCCCAGGCCGCCGACATTGCCCTGTACCCGACGGGCCCCGATCAGGACTCGGCCTTCTTGCGCTTTATCAACGCCGCCGACCGCCCCTTGCAACTGCTGGCCGAAGGCTCGCGGGCCAGCCTCAGACTCGAGGGAGCGAATGCCGTGTCCGACTACCTGCCCGTGCCCGCCAACCAGCCGATCAAGGGCACCCTGGAACGCAACGGCAAAAGCCAGCCACTGGACATCCAGGTGGCAGCAGGGGAATTCGCCAGTGTGATCGCTTTGCCAGACAGCGCTCAAGGCATCCGCCAAGTCGTCATCCGAGAGCAACCCGACGACTTCAATAGTCTGAGAGCTTCGTTGGCGTTTATCAGCGCCGATCCAGCGTGCGCCCAGGCCGGTTTGCGTGCTGCGGGGAAAAACACCGACCTGTTCAAGGAGGTGGCCGACGGCAGCGTGCAACGCCGAGCGATCAACCCGGTCAGTCTGTCGGTTCAACTGGTCTGCGCCCAAACCAACGTCGGCGCCCCACTTGACCTGGGCCAGCTCAAGGCCGGCGAGCGCTACAGCGTTGTGCTGCTACCTGGCGCAAATGGCCCGCACCTGTTGCTCGCGACTGACGTCCTGGCCCACTGATCGGATCGCGCCACCACCATGGTTTTTGCCTCTCTCGAGTTTCTGACGTTGTTCCTGCCGCTGTTCTTGTGCAGCTATGCAGTGTGCCCAGCCGCCTGGCGCAACGTCACGTTACTGATCGGCAGCTGGCTGTTCTATGGCTGGTTGAGCCCTCGGTTCCTCGCAGTGCATGTGGTGCTGACGATCACGGCGTGGGCCGGCGGCTTGCTGATTGACGCCTTGCGGGAAAAAGACAAGGGCCGCGTGCGGCTGCTCGTGACATTGATCGTGCTCAACACGGCGGTGCTGTGCTGGTACAAGTACGCCAACATCGTCGCCGGTACGTTGATCGATGCCCTTGCCTGGTCTGGCGCCATGCCGCTGGACTGGCAGCGGGTCATCATGCCGGCCGGGCTATCGTTTATCGTATTGCAGGCGATTTCCTATCTGGTGGATGTACACCGCCGCACCGTGCCGGTCGAACGCAGCTTCATTAATTACGCCACCTATATTTCGATGTTCGGCCATTCGGTCGCCGGTCCCATCATTCGCTATGACTGGGTTCGACGTGAGCTGAATCAGCGTCACTTCAACCTGCGGAATTTCTCGCTGGGCGCACGCCGGTTCATGATCGGGATGAGCATGAAGGTCCTGGTGGCCGACACCCTGTCGCCGGTGGTCGACGTGGCGTTCAATGTGCAGAACCCAAGTTTCTATGACGCCTGGATCGGTTGCCTCGCCTACTCCTTGCAACTGTTCTTCGACTTCGCCGGCTACAGCGCCATGGCCATTGGTCTTGGATTGATGCTGGGCTTCCACTTTCCCGAGAACTTCAACCGTCCGTATCTGGCCAACAGCATCCAGGACTTCTGGCGTCGCTGGCATCTGTCGCTGTCCAGCTGGTTACGTGACTATCTTTATATTTCGCTGGGTGGCAATCGCAACGGCACCTGGAAAACTTATCGCAACCTGTTCCTGATCATGGCCATCGCCGGCCTCTGGCACGGTGGCGATAGCTGGAATTATCTGCTGTGGGGCAGCGCCCATGGCATTGCGTTGTGTGTGAATCGTGTCTGGAACAGCTCTACCCTGCCCCCGTTACAGCCAGTGTTTTCCCATGGGCTGACCCTGCTGTTCGTCTGCCTGGCCTGGACACTGTTCCGCGCCCCCGACTTTCACAGCGCGCTGAGCCTGTATGCCGGACAGTTCGGGCTGCAAGGCATCGCCCTCGGTGACGAACTGTCCGCGACCCTACGCCCGGTACACGGCCTTGCGGGTTTGCTGGGGGTGTTCGGTGTCGTTGCACCGTTGTTGCACCCTTACTGTGAGAAACGACTGGGCGGCCTATTGCTCCACACCACCGCCCTTTGGCCCATCGCCGGTTTCATGCTGTCGTTCGCACTGATCGCCAGTCGCGAAACCGTACCCTTCCTGTACTTCCAATTCTGATGACAACCCTAAAGCTCCCCCCGCTCCCCACTCAGCCAGATGATTTGGCGATACGCAGCAGTCGGTTGGCAGGCGTGGCGCTGCTGATATTCCTGTTCGTCGGACTGCTGTCCTCTGGCCGTCTGATCGTTTCAGGGCATATCTCACTGTTACCCGGTGATGTGCTGATCTCGCAGATTCTTGACGGCGATATCACACATCGACTCGCCAAGGAACTGTCGAACGCTCACCTCCCCACGACCTTCGCCGAGCTGGAGCGCGGAGTCAGTTGGCTGCTCCTGAACGACACCGGGCCGAGGGTTCGCTCAGGTTGTCCTGGCTGGTTGTTTTTGGCCGATGAGCTCAAGGTCAATCATCAAGCGCAGCGCAATGCCGATGCCAAAGCCCAGGCCGTGATTGACCTGAAGCAGCAGCTCTCCCAACGTGGCATCAGCCTGTTGGTGGTCATCGTTCCAGACAAGAGCCGGATCGCTTCCGAGCAGCGTTGCGCACTGCACCGCCCAGCCGTTCTCGAAGGACGCATCCAGGCCTGGACCTCGAAGCTGGATGCGGGCGGCGTGTCGAATCTGGATCTCACCGCTGCACTGACGCCACTGGGGGCCAGTGCCTGGTTGCGCACCGATACGCACTGGAGCGAATCCGGCGCGAAAGCGGCGGCCGAGGCCATCACACAGCGCCTGAAGACCCTGGGCATCAGCGCCACGCCAAGCAGGTCGTTCAATGAACGTCATGCCCCGCTCGCGGTTCGACCTGGCGATCTGGTCCATCTGGCGGGCATCGACTGGCTGCCGCTCAAATGGCAACCCGCACCCGACATGGTCGCCCAAACCAGCACCCACGAACTTCCCGTTGCGTCAGCCGCCAACCCTGACACTGAGGCAGACCTTTTTGGCGATGCCGACCTCCCCAACACCGCGCTCATCGGCACTTCATTCTCACGCAACTCCAACTTCGCAGGGTTTCTGCAGCAGGCACTGGGCGCCCCCGTGGGTAACTTCGCCAAAGACGGTGGAGCGTTCTCTGGCGCTGCAAACAGCTACCTCAACGACCCGGCTTCCAAAGAAACGCCGCCAAAGCAAATCATCTGGGAGATCCCGGAGCGAGACCTGCAATCGGCGTACGTCGACCCCATTGCCTATCGCTCTTTGCGGTAGGCCAATGACATCCGGCTGAAGGCAATCTTCGCCAGCTCGCCCCGTGTGTTCAGGGGCATTTCTCTCGATTGTTACTATCTGCGCAACAGTGTTTCTCCTTTCCGGTAAATGACAATTTGTCGCAGGGCTCGCTTTTTTTGATATCTTTGCGCAATTAACCAAATAGTTAACAACTATTTTCAGACTTGCCTTCACGACTCTTAACCCTCCCCACAAACGTTCATGCGTCAGTAGGATCATGCAACATGACTAAGTCTCGACCTTCGGCATCCGTCAGTCGCTGGCCCATCTGGGTCGTCGCCTTCGGCGTGCTGGCATTTGGATTATTMTTCGCAACCGGAGGTGGCTACCTCGCCACACTGGGTGGCAGCTGGTACTTCCTGCTCGCCGGTTTCGGTTTGATCGTCTCTGCGGTACTGCTCTTCAAGCAGCGTCTGCAGGGTGCCTGGCTGTTCGCGACGGTGATGGTGCTGACCGTGATTTGGGCGCTGGCCGATGTCGGACTGAACTTCTGGCCACTGATCTCTCGCTTGTTCGCCCTGGGCGTGCTGAGCCTGTTGGTGGCATTGGTCTACCCCCACCTGCGCAAGGCCAATAGCCTGGCCAGCGGGCGCAGTGGCTACGCTCTGAGCGGTGTGCTGGCAGTCGCCATCGTTGCAGGTGGTGCCGGTATGTTCGTTCCCCATGCCCCTGTTTCGCCGACCGGTGACGGCCCAGGCCTGACCAAGGTCGACCCTGCCAAGGCCCAGAAAAACTGGGAACACTACGGTAACGACGAAGGTGGCGGCCGCTTCGCCGCGCTGGACCAGATCAACCGTAGCAACGTCTCGAAGCTGGTGCCGGCATGGACCTACAATACCGGGGACATCGCGATCAGCGACGGCAATGGCGCCGAAGATCAGATGACACCGTTGCAGGTTGGCGACAAGGTGTTCATCTGCACCCCGCACAACAACCTCATCGCACTGGATGCCGATACCGGTAAACAGCTGTGGAAGAACGAGATCAACGCCAAGACCCGTGTTTGGCAACGTTGCCGCGGTATCGCCTACTTCGACGCTACCGCCGCGCTCGCCCAGCCTGCTGACGGCAGCACACCTGTCAAACCCGTGTCGATACCGGCCGGCGCCAACTGCCAGCGCCGCCTGCTGACCAACACCATCGATGCGCGCCTGATTGCAGTGGACGCCGATACAGGGGCCTTCTGCCAGGGCTTCGGTAACAACGGCCAGGTTGATCTGAAAGCAGGTCTTGGCGACGTCCCTGATTCCTATTACCAGCTGTCATCGGCACCGCTGATGGCCGGGACCACCGTGGTCGTCGGCGGCCGTGTCGCCGACAACGTCCAGACCGACATGCCAGGTGGCGTGATCCGTGGTTTCGACGTCGTCACCGGCGAGATGCGCTGGGCATTCGACCCGGGCAACCCCGAAGACAAGCAGGCTCCGGCGGCCGGCAGCACCTACGTGCGCAGCACGCCCAACAGTTGGGCACCGATGTCCTACGACCCGGCGATGAACACCGTGTTCTTGCCGATGGGCAGTTCGTCCACCGACATCTACGGCGTGGAGCGTACGGCACTGAACCACAAGTATGGCGCTTCCGTTCTTGCACTGAACGCAACAACCGGCGAAGAAAAGTGGGTCTACCAAACCGTCCACAACGACCTGTGGGACTTCGACCTGCCCATGCAGCCAAGTCTGATCGACTTCACCAAAGCCGACGGCAGCAAGGTGCCCGCCGTAGTGATCGGCACCAAAGCCGGCCAGATCTTCGTGCTTGACCGCGCCACCGGCAAACCGCTGACCAAGGTTGAAGAGGTTCCGGTCAAAACCTCGAACATCCCGAACGAACCTTACTCGCTGACTCAGCCGAAATCGGTGGGCATGCCAGCGATCGGCGCGCAAACCCTGACCGAGTCGGACATGTGGGGGGCAACGCCGTTCGATCAACTGCTCTGCCGTATCTCGTTCAAGAAAATGCGTTACGACGGGCTGTACACTGCACCAGGCACCGATATCTCGCTGAGCTTTCCGGGTTCGCTGGGAGGGATGAACTGGGGCGGCATCTCGACTGACCCGGTACACGGTTTTATCTTCGTCAACGACATGCGTCTGGGCCTGTGGATCCAGATGATTGCGGCGCAGAAAGATGCCAAGGCCTCTTCCGGTGGTGAAGCACTGAACACCGGCATGGGCGCGGTACCGCTCAAAGGCACCCCGTATGCAGTGAACAAGAACCGCTTCCTGTCGGTTGCCGGCATCCCTTGTCAGGCACCGCCCTTTGGCACACTGACCGCGATCGACATGAAAACCCAAAAAGTCGCGTGGCAAGTGCCGGTCGGCACCGTCCAGGACACTGGCCCATTGGGTATCAAGATGCATCTGCCGTTGCCGATCGGCATGCCGACGCTGGGCGGTACGCTCTCCACCCAGGGCGGCCTGGTGTTCATCGCCGGTACACAGGACTACTACCTGCGCGCCTTCAATTCCGCCAACGGAGAAGAGGCCTGGAAAGCCCGGCTACCCGTGGGCAGCCAGGGTGGCCCGATGACGTATGTGTCACCGAAAACAGGCAAGCAGTACATTGTCATCACCGCGGGTGGTGCGCGTCAGTCACCCGATCGCGGCGATTATGTGATCGCTTACGCGCTGCCTGATAGCAAGTAACCCGTAACACCTGAAAGCCGTTGCCACCCTGTGAGGGTGGCAGCGGCTTTTTGTTGTCTGCATGCTTGGCTCGTTGAACTCGCGGGCTCGGCACGAAGCGGATTTAAAAATCGAAGAACACCGTTTCACCCTCCCCCTGAATACGTATGTCGAAACGATAAGCCACCTTGCCATCCACCTCGCAACGCTGCGCTATCAGCGTTTCGCGACGCCGACGGCGGGCGTTGGGGTGAAACAGGAACGATGCCCCTGCCGACAGCAGGTCCCTTGATCAGTCACAACGCAATACGTCGGCGACGACTAAGCTGTTTCCAATGAACCTCGTCTCTCAAGGGGATCTCCATGAGCGCCGCTTCCCTGTCTGAACTCGATGCCGCTCTGCCCGGTTTGGCCCGCAAGATCCGCGTGCTGGATGCCCTGTCTTGGCCGGATGGAGTCGAGGAAGTCTTCCTGGCGCAATGGCGCGGCGGGAAAGCAGAATTGCCCAGAGTCGAATTGCGCCCGCGCGAGCACAGCGCCGRCATCGCCGCCCTGGAAGCCTTTATCAGCCGTTGCGATGAGGGGCATCCGGCCGGGAACTACCTCGCCATGACAGCGCGTAGCTATGCCACGGCTGGACGCATGCTGGGTGCCATCGGAACTCCCGCCTTTACTCAATACTCGTCAGCGCTGTACCGGCGCCCGGATTTCTATTATCAGAGCCAGAACCTGAGCATGCTGGACGCGGCCAATTTCTTCCTCAAGACCACCGACGCCCTTCTGGGCGGTGCCCGGATTCCGCCGAGTCAGGCCGAGATCCCGGCCGAGGCCTTCGCCGCCTGGATGCAGCCGGAACTGGACCGTTTCTTCGGCGCGGGCCGGATCACGGTCATTCTGGACCCGACCCTGGCCGCCAAGGCCATCGCCGGTACGAGCCGCATACGCCTGCGTGCCAGCGCTCTGTTCTCGGAACTGGACAAGAATCAGTTATTGCACCACGAGGCCTTCGTGCATGTCGCCACGGCACAAAACGGCGCGCACCAACCCAACCTCAAAAGCCTGGGACTGGGGGCGCCACGCACGACTCAGACTCAGGAAGGTATTGCCACCCTGGCAGAACTGTTCACCGGCAGCATGGATATCAACCGCTTGCGGCGCCTTGCCCTGCGCGTGCTTGCGGTCCAGCAGGCGCTGGATGGCGCCGATTTCATCCAGGTATTCGAAGGTTTTCTGGCTGCCGGTCAGTCGCAAGAGGAGTCCTTCCGTTCAACCCAACGGGTTTTCCGTGGCGCCGACCTGCATGGCGGTTCGGCGTTTACCAAGGATGCCGTTTACCTGACCGGTTTGCTCGGCGTCCATACCTTGTTGCGCATCGCGATCCGCGACAACCGGCCGGAATTGGTGGGCCATTTGTTTGCGGGGCGCCTCAGTCTGGGTGATACCGTACGCTTGGCTCCACTTTTCGAGTCCGGCTGGCTCCAGAGCCCGATCCATCTACCGGCCTGGGCCTCCGATCTGCGTCTACTCGCCGCCAACCTGGCCTTCTCCGCTTTTATCGCTCGGATAAAGTTGGATGTGCTCGATCTGGAGGTGCTCATGGCATTTGCAGACGAACACGAAACTGATGCCAGCGCTATGTGATCACGGTACCTGCGAATTGAATCGAAATGTAGGCATGACCTTTCCCGTCCCTTACGCCAGTGCCGCAGCCTTGGTCGCCACCGCCTCGCGCTCCAGCTCACGCACCAGCGGCAACACCTTGCGGCCGAAGTACTCCACTTCCTCCTGAAAGTGCAGGAAGCCACTGAGCACCAGATCCACCCCCACAGCCTTGAGTGCGACGATACGTTCGGCAATCTGCAGCGGCGTGCCGATCAGGTTGGTCTTGAAGCCATCGTTGTACTGCACCAGGTCTTCGAAGGTGGACTTGGCCCAGTTGCCTTCGCCTTCCGGGCTAGAGGCACCGGCGTTCTTCGCCTCGCTGCCAAAACCATTGACGGCCTCCGGATCGGCCTTGGCGATAATCTCCTGCAATACCGCGCGGGCTTCAGCCTCGGTTTCGCGGGCAATGACGAAAGCGTTCACCCCGACTTTCACCGAGTGACCATTGATCGCGGCCTTGGCCCGAATGTCGTCGACCTGGGCCTTGATGCCTTCGATGCTGTTGCCGTTGGTGAAGTACCAATCGGAAACCCGCGAAGCCATGTCCCGCGCCGCGCGCGAGCTGCCACCCTGGAAGATTTCCGGGTGCGGTTGCTGCAGTGGCTTGGGTTTGAGGGTGTAGTCATGGAAGCGGTAGAAGTCGCCGTGAAAACTGAAGTTGTCCTGGGTCCAGATGCCCTTCAGCGCCTGGATGAACTCTTCCGAGCGACGATAGCGCTCATCGTGGTCCAGCCACGGCTCGCCAATGGCCCGGAATTCGCCCTTGAACCAGCCCGACACGATATTCACTGCCACCCGACCGTTGGTGAACTGGTCGATCGTGGCCAGCTGCTTGGCCGCCAGCACCGGACTCCAAGGGCCAGGCAGGATCGCCGCGATCACCTTGAGCTTCTCGGTGGCGGCCAACAGTGCGTGGCTGATGGTCACCGACTCGTGTTGGTTTTCGGCGCCATAACCGGCGGTAAAGCGGATCTGTGACAAGGCGTATTCGAAGCCGGCCTTTTCGGCGATTTGCGCCAGCTTGCGGTTGTAATCGATGTCCCAGCTGGTGCGCTGTTCGATCTTACTGACCACAAGGCCGCCGCTGACGTTGGGAACCCAGTAAGCAAACTTGATGTTGTCCTGGCTCATTGCATGTACTCCATTGCGACCACGTTCAGTGTGTTGCTCATTGCCCGTCCTCATGATGGCGGAAGCCATCACGGCACCTGCACAAGGACTAAGGCAGCAACCGTGCCACTTCAATAAACCTAAATTAATCAAACAGTTATTTATTTTTTTCGGACTTATGCGGTGTCGCCTACCGGACAGGCTGATGATCAACTGTTGCGCGCCCAACAGTTGCCTCCGGGTCCGCGCAACACAGCACGTCTCGGCCACTGTTGCCGGGCGGTCAGTGCTTCAGCAAGTTTACCCGGCAGGCGACAGGCGCAAGCTTCGTCAACACCCCCACGCGCCCGCTAAAATGGCCTTTGCAGTGCCAGGCACGACCTGTGCACTGACTGCAGTACGCAACAGATCGACTGCTCTGTTGCTTCTCTTGCCTTCCATAAGGAGCAACACCATGACTGTCCAGCAACAACACCTGCCACGTCCCTTCTCCAGCGATACCGAATACCAGGCCCTGGCCGAGCGCTTCCGGCCGATCTTTGCACGCATCGCCGCCGGCGCACTGGAACGCGAGCAAAGCCGCAGCCTGCCCTTTGAACAAGTGAAGTGGCTGAAGGAAGCTGGCTTTGGCGCCGTGCGCGTGCCAGTGCAGTACGGTGGCGCCGGCGCTTCCCTGCCCCAGTTGTTTGAGTTGCTGATCGAACTGGCCGCAGCCGATTCCAACCTGCCGCAGGCGTTGCGCGGTCACTTTGCCTTTGTCGAAGACCGCCTCAATGCGCAGGCCGACGCGCCGCAGGACACCTGGTTCAAGCGTTTTGTCGAGGGTGACCTGGTGGGCAACGCCTGGACCGAAGTCGGCAGCGTGAAGATCGGCCAGGTCGGCACCCGTGTCTCGCGCCTGGGTGAACACTGGGTGGTCAACGGCACCAAGTACTACAGCACCGGCAGCATCTTCGCCGACTGGATCGACCTCTATGCCCAGCGCGATGACACCGGCGCCGACGTGATTGCCGCCGTTCGTGTACAGCAACCGGGCATCACCCAGAGCGACGATTGGGATGGTTTTGGCCAGCGCACCACCGGCAGCGGTACCTCGGTGTTCAAGGACGCGGTGGTGGAGCCCGAGAACCTGCTGGACTTCGCCACCCGCTTCAAGTACCAGACGGCCTTCTACCAACTGGTACTGTTGGCGGTTCAGACCGGTGCCGGCCGTGCCGCGGTGCACGACATCACGGAAGAAGTGCGCAAGCGCACGCGCATCTTCAGCACCGGCAATGCCAGTCACGTCAGCCAGGACGTTCAGGTGCAGCAAGTGGTGGGCAAGGCGTCGGCGCAGGTCTACGCCGCACACGCCACCACCCTGCGCGCGGCGGCCGCCTTGCAGGTGGCGTACGAAAGCCGCTTCGCCCATGACGACGTCGCCGAACGCGAGGCCAACATCGCTGCCGAACTGGAATCGGCCCAGGCCCAAGTGGTGGTCGCCGACCTGGTGCTGCGCGCCACCAGTGATCTGTTCAACGCCCTCAGCGCCTCGGCCACCAGCACCGGCAAGGCCCTCGATCGGCACTGGCGCAACGCGCGCACCGCGGCCTCACACAACCCGCTGATCTACAAGGAACGCATCATCGGCGATTGGGAAATCAACGGCACCGAACCTCCCTACGTCTGGCAGATCGGTAGAGGATCGAAGTAAGCCGACATCACGCGGGTGCCCGATCCCCCGGCACCTGCAGCTGATGTTTCCGGCATGTTGAAAATGAAGGCGTTGTGGGTACGAGGCCTTGAGCTCGTGGGGACCGCAAATGTTAAAACACCCTCGCCTGACAGGCCTCACGAAAAGCGCCCCCCCGCCCCCTCAGAAACGGATAGATATCGCCTCGAATCCGGATAGATCCACCGCACAGAAAGGCTTTCAATCGGGTCGTGCCTAAAACTACAAAAAGGGTGTACCTGATGAACAGCACTAGAAGCATTGCGCAGTGGCAAGATTACATTCAGGGTTGCCTGGATTTTCGGCCGGCCGAAGGTATTTACCGCGTCGCCCGTGACATGTTCACAGAGCCGGAACTGTTCGACCTGGAGATGGAACTGATCTTCGAGAAGAACTGGATCTACGCCTGCCACGAGAGCGAAATCGCCAATCCCAATGATTTCCTGACGATGCGTGCAGGTCGTCAGCCGATGATCATCACCCGCGATGGGAGCAATCAGCTCCATGCGCTGATCAACGCTTGCCAGCACCGGGGCGCGACCCTGACTCGCGTCAGCAAAGGCAACCAATCTACCTTTACCTGTCCGTTCCACGCCTGGTGTTACAAAAGTGACGGCCGCCTGGTCAAGGTCAAGGCCCCAGGTGAATACCCGGAGGGTTTCGACAAAGCAACACGCGGCCTGAAGAAGGCCCGGATCGAGAGCTACAAGGGTTTCGTCTTTATCAGCCTGGACGTCAATGGCAGCGACTCGCTGGAGGACTACCTCGGCGATGCCAAAGTGTTCTTCGACATGATGGTCGCGCAGTCTCCGACCGGCGAGCTGGAAGTACTGCCCGGCAAGTCGACCTATAGCTATGACGGCAACTGGAAACTGCAGCACGAAAACGGCCTGGATGGTTATCACGTCAGCACCGTGCACTACAACTACGTCTCCACGGTGCAGCATCGCCAGCAAGTCAACGCGGGCAAGGGCGGCGGTTCCGACACGCTGGACTACAGCAAGTTGGGCGCCGGCGATGCCGAAACCGACGACGGCTGGTTCTCGTTCAAGAATGGCCACAGCCTCTTGTTCAGCGACATGCCCAACCCGACTGTACGCGCCGGTTATGCCAGCGTGATGCCGCGCCTGGTGAAGGAATACGGCCAGCAACAAGCCGAGTGGATGATGCATCGTCTACGCAATCTCAACATCTACCCAAGCCTGTTCTTCATGGATCAGATCAGCTCGCAGCTGCGTATCGTGCGCCCAGTGGCCTGGAACAAGACCGAGATCACCAGCCAGTGCATCGGCGTCAAGGGTGAGTCCGACGCAGATCGGGAAAACCGGATCCGCCAGTTCGAGGACTTCTTCAACGTTTCAGGCATGGGCACTCCCGACGACCTGGTGGAGTTTCGCGAAGCCCAACGCGGATTCCAGGCCCGCCTCGAGCGCTGGAACGAAGTATCCCGCGGCAGTGAGAAATGGGTCGAAGGCCCCACCCCGAACAGCGAGGTTCTGGGCATCAACCCGGTACTGACCGGCACCGAGTTCACGCATGAGGGGCTCTACATCAATCAGCACGGATCCTGGCAGCGCTTCCTTCTGCAAGGTCTTGCACAAAAAGCCCTGAAGTTGAAGGAGGTGTGAAATGAGCGCACTACAACATTCCGTCGAACAATTCCTCTACCGCAAAGCCGAGCTGTGTGATCAGCAGGATTGGGACGCCTACATCGCCCTGTTTGATGAACAGAGCGAATTCCACCTGCCGCAATGGGAGTCGGAGCATGTGTACACCACCGATCCCAAGCGCGGCATGTCGCTGATTTACTACTCGAACCGCTCCGGTCTGGAAGACCGGGTATTTCGTCTGCGCACAGGCAAGTCGGCAGCTTCAAACCCGATGCCGCGCACCTTGCATCAAATCAGCAATGTGCGAATCAAGGAGATCGATAACGGCTTGCTTGAAGTCAAGGCCGCCTGGGTCACGCTCTACACCCGGCAAGGGCTGTCCGAGCAGTTCTACGGCCATGTGACCTACCACCTCAAAGCGGACGCAGACAGCTGGAAGATCACCCGCAAGCACATCGTGCTGCTCAACGACACGATCAACTCAGTGCTTGATTTCTATCACCTGTGAACTGTGGGGCACGCTGTCATGAACCATAAAGTCGCTTTCAGCTTCGCAGATGGCAAGACCTCGTTCTTCGAGGTCAAGCCCAACGAACTGCTGCTCGACGCCGCGCTACGCAATGGCGTGAACATCCCGCTGGACTGTCGCGAAGGTGTCTGTGGCACTTGCCAGGGTCGCTGCGAATCAGGCCAATTCACTCAAGACTACGTCGATGAAGAGGCCCTTTCCGAGCAGGATCTGGCGCAACGCAAAATGCTCTCTTGCCAGACCCGCGTGCAATCGGATGCGTCGTTCTATTTCGACTTCGATTCGAGCTTGTGCAACGCTGGGGCCACCCAGTTGTTGCAAGCGGTGATTACCGGTGTGGAGCAGGTTTCGGCCACCACGGCGATCCTTCATCTGGACGCTTGCGGCCACCAGCAGCAATTGGACTTTCTTCCGGGGCAATACGCTCGACTGCATGTACCGGGCACCAGTGAGTGGCGCTCCTACTCATTCGCCAACCGCCCCAACCCCACCAACCAGTTGCAGTTTCTCATCAGGCTCTTGCCTGATGGCGTGATGAGCAACTTCATCCGTGAGCATTGCCGCCCCGGTCAAGTACTCGAGCTCGAGGCCCCATTGGGGAGCTTCTATCTACGTCAGGTAACCAAACCTCTCGTACTGGTGGCAGGAGGAACCGGCCTGTCGGCCTTCCTCGGGATGCTTGATAACATTGCAGAGAAAGGTGGCTGCGGGCACCCGATCCAACTGTTCTATGGCGTCACACAGGACAATGACCTGTGCGAAACTCAACGCCTGGCTGATTATCGCGAACGAATCGCCGACTTCGACTATCACCTTGTGGTTTCAAAACCCTCCGTGGATTGGCAAGGTAAAACCGGGTGGATTCCTGACCACTTCGACCGTCAGTCCTTCGAAGCCAACCCATTCGACATCTATCTGTGCGGTCCTCCGCCCATGGTCGACGCGATTAAAACCTGGTTCAACGATCAGAAGATCGAGCAGTTCCAGATGTATTACGAGAGGTTTATCGATAGCCATTCCAAACATTGAGCAACAGGGAAATATCCGGAGAGGCATCCAGATATTTCCCTGTTTTTTTTATCGTCTGACTGCGTCGCAGCCAATCTCCCTTCCTCAAAGAATCAGAGAGGTTTGGCGTGCACTAGACGCCATCATCCGCTGTTGCGCTACCAACAGTCGGTTTCAGCGCAGAATACAGCGCAGGCCGACACAGGCGGTTGACGTCAATCAAGTAATCCAGACAAGGCCATTCCTACAACCTTGCGTAAACCTGGATGTCGAGGACGGACCTGAAAAAAATCTAATCCGGACCCGGTTTCCAATGAGCAAAATTGATGTAACTCATTGTTGTTAAATATAATTTTAAAAAAAATCACTCACATTTTTCTGGCGTCTGCCGATGGCTTTTTACCGGACCCAGGGAGCTGCAGGAATGAGGAACAACCAACCCGTTACGCAACGTGAGGTCGCGCTTGCACCTCAACAGAAACTCATCTCGACAACAGATGCTCGAGGAGTCATCACTTACTGCAATGACGCCTTCGTAGAAATCAGTGGCTTCGACAGAGCCGACCTGATTGGCGCACCGCAAAATATCGTCCGCCATCCCGATGTGCCTCCTGCCGTATTCGCCCATATGTGGGGCGCTCTTAAGCAAGGCAACCCCTGGATGGGCATTGTCAAAAACCGCTCCAGAAACGGTGACCATTACTGGGTCAATGCCTACGTCACACCGATTTTCGAAGGCAGCCAAGTGGTTGGCTATGAATCGGTCAGGGTCAAACCCACTGCCGAACAAGTTCACCGCGCCGAAGCCCTCTACAAGCGCATCAGTCAGGGCAAGGCGGCCATCCCCGTGCGTGACAAGTGGCAACCGGCCCTGCTTGGCTGGCTGCCATTCCTGGTTATGGGCTTGGCGGGGGCTTTGAGTGGTGTCTTACTCAACACCTTCGTGGCCATTGCCATCACCGCAGCTGTCTCTGCACCGCTCGGACTGATCGTCACGCGCTGGCAAAAGCAGGGGACATTGCGCTTGTTACAGATGGCTGAACCCTCCACCTCCGATCAACTGATCGCGAAAATGTACAGCGACGAGTGCGGCCCTCAGGCACGCCTGGAAACCGCCTTTGTGAGCCAGGCCGCGCGCCTGAAGACCTGTCTTACACGTCTGCAGGACACCGCGGAGCAACTCAGCGGACTAGCCGGGAGGTCCGACGTATTGGCCGCCGACAGCTCACGGGGTCTTGATCGCCAGCGTGTCGAGACCGAACAAGTGTCCGCAGCGGTCAATCAGATGGCGGCGACCACACAAGAAGTCGCCAGCCATGTCCAACGCACCGCTGACGCCTCCCAAGAAGCTAACTTGCTGACCGGACGCGGACGCGATGTGGCCCGAGATACCCGCGAAGCGATCCAGCGACTGTCCGCAGTGGTTGGCGAAACCGGGCAGACGGTCGCGCAGTTGGCCAAGGACAGCAGTGAAATCGGAACCGTGGTCGATGTCATCAAAGGCATTGCCGATCAAACCAACCTACTGGCCCTGAATGCCGCGATCGAAGCTGCCCGCGCTGGTGATATGGGTCGAGGCTTCGCCGTGGTGGCGGACGAGGTGCGTCAGTTGGCGCAGCGCACCTCTGAATCCACGACGCAAATCCATGGCCTGATAACCAAGCTCCAGATGTCTTCCGATAACGCCGTGCAAACGATGGAAAGTGGTCGCCGTCAGGCCGAAGAAGGTGTGACGTGGGTGCTTGAGGCAGACAAAGCATTGGTAGGTATCAGTGAAGCGGTCGCCAACATCACTGATATGACAACCCAAATTGCAGCGGCCACTGAAGAGCAAACCGCCGTTGCAGAGGAAATCAGCCGTAATATCACCACCATCGCGCACCTGGCAGATCAGACATCAGAGCAGGCCCATCATTCGGCAGAGTTAAGCAAGGAATTGACCCGGACGGCCAATACTCAGTACTCATTGGTCGAGCGCTTTAATCGATAACTAGAGGTGTTTGAGCTGACCGAAGAAGCTCGTAGTCGACCGGCGAAAATACGGGAGAGCACCGACCTCAAGTGGTTTGCGCCACAATCGGCATGGGGACGGCCTTCATAGGTCGTTCCCTGCCACACTACCGATTTTCTTAAGCCGTTTTGTCGCGACTGAGGAAGGCGCTGTTGGCTACCTCCGGAGCTTCGAACTCACGACGATAAAAAAGCAAGATGGATTCACCGCCCGCTTACTAACAGCTAGCGGAGATTGCTCGCCAAACGCGGCCTCCCCCATAATTCGCCGCCACACATCCAATGCAATAAACCCGAAACTTATTTCGCCGTAATCACCGACAACTTGGTAATCCCCGCCCGCTCGATCGAGGCCATCGCCCGCGCTACTTCGCCATAATTCACCCCGTTGTCCGCCTGCAGTTGCACGCGCACGTCGGGATTTTTCGCTTTGGCCGCTTGTAGGTTGAACTCGAGCAGATCCGCCTGAATCTCGTCCTTGTTGATGAACACCTTGCCTTTGTCATCGATGCTCACCACCAGCGGGTCTTTCTGTTCCACCGGCGCCACCGATTCGGTCTTCGGCAGGTTGATCGGGATCGCGTTCGTCAGCAGTGGCGCGGTGACGATAAATACCACCAGCAGCACCAGCATCACGTCCACCAGTGGCGTAACGTTGATCTCGCTGAGCACTTCATCGCTGTCTTGTGTGGAGAAGGCCATTTCAGGAGGCCTCCTTGACTTGCTGTCCGGCGACGGTCGCGCCGGACTTGCTCAGCACCGGGTGCAGCAGAACGCGGAACGCGTTTTTCTGCGCCAGGCTGTAGAAGTCGTGGGCAAAGTCGTCGAGGTCGGCGACGGTCAGTTTCAGGCGACGCAGGAAGTAGTTGTAGACCAGCACCGCCGGCACTGCGACGGCGATACCTACGCCCGTCGCAACCAGTGCCGCGCCGATCGGCCCAGCCACGGTTTCCAGGCTCGCCGAGCCCGCCGCACTGATGCCTTTCAACGCCGACATGATGCCCCAGACTGTCCCGAACAAGCCGATAAAGGGCGACGTACTGCCAATGCTGGCGAGGATCGCCAGTCCGCTTTCCAGCGAGCGACGTTCGCGCACGATCTGCTGGCGCAAGGCGCGCTCGAGACGGTCCTGATGATTGATTGCCTGGCTCAAGTCGGCAGCTTGTGCGCCCTCTGGCACCTGGATCGCGGCATAACCGGCCAGTGCCACGCGAGCCGCAGCGCCCGGTTGGCCATGGGCCAATTCAGCGGCGGAATCGAGACTGGAAGCGGCCCAGAAGTGTTTATGGAATTTGCGATCCTGGGTCTTGAGACGGGTGAACTGCACGCCCTTGAGCAAGGCCAGGCCCCAGGTGGCGACGGAAAAGAGGATCAACAGCCAGATGACAGTGTGTTCGATGGATTCGAAAGGGGATGCGATCAGGTTCATGGTCAGGCTCTCCAACAAGGCATTAAATCGGTTGTAGCGATGCGCCTTTTGTCAGGTGGCCCGCGGTATACGTCGACAGGTTGCGTTACTTGATTTTGAAATCGATGGGCACGCTGACCCAGCCCTCCTGGGCGACATCACCCTGCTTGGCCGGGACGAAACTCCAGCGCTTGACCGCCGCCAGTGCCGCGTCATCGAGTTGGTCGCGGCCGCTGCTTTTCTGGATCTGGATTTCACCGGGCTTGCCACTGGCCAGGACGTGCACACGCAACAACACCGTGCCTTCCCAGCCGCGACGCATCGCCAGCGACGGGTATTCCGGTGCTGGGTTCTTCAGGTACGCGGCACTGGCCGAGGCAGGGGTCACCGGTTTCAGGGCTGGCGGTGCCGATGGCGTCGGAGCCGCGACCGGTTGTGGTAGCGCGGGCGGTGCCGGCGGCTGTTCCACCGGTTTGGCGGCAGGTTTGGGCATCGGTTTCACCACCGGCTTGGGCTTGGGAATCGGCTTGGGCGGTGGCGGCTTCACGGCCAGTTCGTCCTCCACAGGTGGCGGTTCGACCACCGGCTGCGGTATCGGCTCAGGAGGTGGCGGCACCACAACGGGAGGCGCCGGCTGCGAGAACTCGATGGTCATCGGCGGAATCTCAGGCGGCACCACCGGCAGTTGCGGCGGCGGGGTCTGGTTGACCCAGACAATCACCGCGCCATGCAACACCAACGCGAACACCCCCAGCAAGACCGCTTCGCGGCGACTCAACACGTGCCTGGGCGTGCTGAGCTGCCGCGACAGCGCCAAGGGTTCCCGGAAGACCCGGCCAAGATCGAGCAGTTCACCGCCGGGTAGTGGGTGCCGGAACACCTCTAGGGCACTGGCGGCATTCTGGACATTGCCCATTGATAGACTCCTGTAAATCTTCAGGTAGAACCCGGACTACCGCGACGGTTCCGATTGCGTGACTGTCAGTGGCGCAGCGGAAAACACCGCCGTATCGGTGAGTTTTTCCACATCAACACGATGGGGAAAGATCTTCTTTTCCACGAACAAGTCATCGACTTGCTGCAAGGCCTGAACATCCCGCGGTTCAACCGGCAACAGCGACTCATCGCCCCAGCTGCGCAGCGTCTGCGAGACTTCAAGGGGAATGTCGTTGACCTTGGCGAACACCCGAGCGTACTCGTCGGGATTGCGCTGCGCCCATTCGAACGCCTTGGCGAAGCGCTGCAATACATCACTCAGTGCCTTGCGTTTGAGCGGGTCGGTCAGCACTTCATCGGAGGCGGTGATAAACGTCAGCCCGGTGTTGATGCCTTCGCCACTGATCAGCACCCGCGCGCCCTTCTGCTCGGCGAATGCCTGATACACCCCGAACGTAGCCCAGGCTTCGATTTTCCCGGCGTTGAACGCCGGCAAGGCGTCGGTCGGCAAGACGAAGCCGACGTTGACGTCTTTCTCATCGACCCCGGCATTGGCCAGCGCGCGAATCAGCAGGTACTGGGAAATGCTGCCTCGGGCCGACGACACCACCACGTTGCGACCTTTCAAATCCGCAACGCTGCGAATCGTTGAATCCGGTGGAACCAGAATCGCGATCCCTCTCGATTGACTGCGCCGTACCGCGACAATCCGCAACGGCGTGCCGCCAGTCGCCGCCGCGAGCACCGGGGTATCACCGGCCGGCCCCAGATCGACAGCGCCGGCGCGCAGGGCTTCGAACAGCGGCGCGGCGCCCTGGAAGTTGGCCCACTGCACCTTGTAGTCGATGCCCTCCAGCGCATTCGCCGCCTCGACCACCGTGCGCAAGCCCTTGGCCTGATCGCCCAGCACCAGCGTCACGCCGGACAAATCTGACTGGGCCGCCGATGAGGACTTTGTCTCGACGGTCTCACCGCAACCGCCGAGCAACAGCGCGGCGCCAGACAACAGCACAGCCGTGGTTTTCCAGATGCGTCCTGGCATGGCAAAAAATTCCTTTATCAAAAAATCAGCCATGAGCAAAACGCCGGACGTTGCCAGTCGACACTGCTGGTACAGCGCCGGCCGCTTGAATCGCTGGCTCGTTCGCTTCAACCCCCAACAGGCTCAACAAACGCGCGCGGATTTGCTGAAAACCTTCCTGACCAGTATCCCGGGCCCGCGGCAGGTCTATGGTCAATTGCTCGGCGATCTTGCCGTTGGCCAGCACGATGACCCGATCGGCCAGCAGGATCGCTTCATCCACGTCGTGGGTCACCAGCAGCACGGCCGGCGTGTGTTTGCGCCATAGCTCGATGATCAGCCGATGCATGCGAATCCGGGTCAGGGCATCGAGTGCGGCGAACGGTTCATCAAGCAGCAACAGCTTGGGCTCGCGCACCAGACCGCGGGCCAGCGCCACTCGCTGCGCTTCGCCACCAGAGAGCGTCGCCGGGTAGGCTTCCAGGCGATGGGCCAGGCCCACTTCGGTCAGCGCCTGCACCGCACGCGCCTTGGCATCGGGGATGTGCAGGCCGAGAATCACGTTCTTCCAGGCGCGCTTCCAGGGCATCAGCCGAGGTTCCTGAAACACCGCCGCCCGCGCCTTGGGCACCCGCAGCTGGCCGCTGTCGATGCTGTCGAGTCCGGCCAGGCTGCGCAATAAAGTGGTCTTACCCGAACCGCTGGCCCCCAGCAGCGCGACGAATTCGCCGGGGGCAATGTCCAGGTCCAGGCCGTCGATGACCCGCTGTTGACCAAACTGGCGCACCACATTGCGCAGCTGTACGGGTGCTGCTGAATGCGCGGTTTTAGACGCGTCCAAAAGATCGATGCTCGACATATCAGTTCCTCACAAAGGATGGGCGCCAGGCCAGGGCAAAACGCTCCAGCGTACGAATCAGTCCGTCGATCAACAGGCCGAGGACGCTGTAAATCAGCAGGCAGATCACGATCACATCGGTGCGCATGAAATCCCGCGCATCACTGGCCAGATAGCCAATGCCGGCGGTGGTGTTGATTTGCTCGACAAACACCAGGGCCAGCCAGGAAATTCCCAGGGAGTAACGCAGGCCGACGAAGAATGAGGGCAACGAGCCCGGCAGAATCACATGCCAGATCAACTCGCGACGATTCAGGCCCAGAGTGTTGGCAGCCTCGATCAGTTTGGGGTCGATGTTGCGAATGCCGGCGAACAGGTTCAGGTACACCGGAAAGGTGGTACCGGTCACGATCAGGGCAATCTTGGTGAACTCGCCGATACCGAACCAGAGAATGAACAGCGGCACCAGCGCCAGCGAAGGGATGGTGCGCAGCATCTGCATCGGTGAATCGAGGATCACTTCGCCGCGCTTCGACAGGCCGGTAATCAGCGCCGCGACGACACCGATGCTCACGCCGATGCTCAGCCCCACGAGCGCCCGCTGCAGGGATACCAGCAGATGCTTGCCCAGCTCGCCGGAAGTGATCATGGCCCAGAGCGTGCCGCCAATCTGCGACGGCGCGGCGATCACCCGTTGCGGAATCAGCCCCCACTGCGACGCCAGTTCCCACAACAGCAGCAGCGCAATCGGGCTGATCAATCGCAGCAATGCCTCAGGTGTTCGCCAGTTGCGCAACCAGTCGGGGAGCAACCTTGACGCACCCCGGCTATCACCAGTGAGGCGAGCGGCCTTATTGACGGAAAACGAGCTACTGGCGCTCGGCGTATCGAAAGTCTTTTCAGTCATCAGGCTTCCTTCCTCATAAAGAACATGGCTGGAGGCGCCATGCATCTGCTTCGGATTCATGCTATTCGCATAAAAAACCTCAGTGAAATTCTTTTTGGGAATAACCTAATATGATTAAAAATCAGATAGCCGATCAGCCAGATAAATTATTTGCATAGTAAACCGGCTCAGCCCGGGCCCTTTGCAGGGTGCGCCACCGACTCAACATAAAATGCGGATCTCTGATACATCAAATAACAAGTAATCAATTAATTTAATAATTAACTTAGAACAAAACGGCATTTCACAGCCCTGTCCCGCTGCGCCTACTTTCCACACCACAGACCGACCCCTTGCCCGGTGGAGGCTTTAATCACACCCGTTCAACGACAAGGAACTCATCATGAGTATTGAATTCATCGGTTACATCGGCGGTCATCATTCTTCAGAGATCCACCCTCGCAGCGGCCCTACCCTGCAACCGGAGTACGTGGAGAAAGTCGCCCGCGCTCATGACGAGGCCGGTTTCGACCGCGCCTTGGTGGCCTTCCACTCCAACAGCCCGGACAGCACGCTGATTGCCTCGCATGCCGCCAGCGTGACCAAGAATCTGAAATTCCTGATCGCCCATCGGCCAGGTTTCGCCGCGCCGACCCTGGCCGCGCGGCAGTTCAACACCCTTGATGTGCTCAATGGCGGACGCACCGCGGTGCACATCATCACCGGCGGCGACGACCGCGAACTGCGGGCCGACGGCAGTTACATCGGCAAGGACGAACGCTACGCACGCACCGATGAATACCTCGATGTGTTGCGCCAGGAATGGACCAGTGAAAAGCCCTTCGACTATCAGGGCACGTACTACCAGGTCGAGGGCGCGCATTCGGCGGTGAAGTCGCCGCAGCAACCGCACATTCCGCTGTATTTCGGCGGCTCATCGGCAACGGCCATCGCAGTGGCGGGCAGGCATGCGGATGTTTATGCACTGTGGGGTGAAACCTACGAACAGGTGCGCGAAGTGGTGAACCAGGTGCGTGCCGAAGCGGCCAAACACGGGCGTAGCATCCGCTTCAGCCTGTCGCTGCGACCGATTCTGGCGGACACCGAAGCGCAAGCCTGGGAGCGTGCCGAACGCATCCTGCAACAGGCTACCGCCCTCGCTGAGCAGAACGGTTTTGTCCGCCGCGAACCACCGAACGAAGGCTCCCGGCGCCTGCTCGCGGCAGCGGCCCAGGGCTCGCGGCTGGACAAGCGATTGTGGACCGGCATCGCCGGCCTGCTAGGCGCGCAAGGTAATTCGACGTCGCTGGTCGGCACTGCGGAACAGGTCGCCGAAGCCCTGCTCGACTATTACGACCTGGGCATCACCACCTTCCTGATTCGCGGCTTCGACCCGCTCGACGATGCCATCGACTACGGCAAGCGGCTGATCCCACTGACCCGCCAATTGGTGGCCGAGCGTGAACGGCAAGCAGCGGAAAAAGTGGCTTGACCACCCCGATTCTGCGAAACAAAAAAGGGGCTTACCTTGCGGTAGGCCCCTCTCTTTTGAAGTGGATTCGTATCACTCTTTATAAGCCGTATCGCTGCGCTCCAACTGCCGAATCAGCGCATTCCAGTGCCGGGCAACACCCGGCCCGTCACCACTTTTGAACACCTCGGCCTGTTTCTCGACCTTGGCCACCACTTCGGCCGGCGGGAAGATCAGTTCGGCGTTGCCACCCGCCTGTGCCGCGATCTGAATAGTGCAGGCCCGCTCCAACACATGCAGTTGCTGGAACGCATGCTCGACGCTGATGCCCGCCGTCAACAACCCATGATTGCGCAGGATCAACACGCTCTTGTCACCCAGATCCGCCACCAGCCGTTCGCGCTCGTCCAGGTCCAGCGCAATGCCTTCATAACCGTGATAAGCCACCCGCCCGGAAAAACCAATGGAATGCTGAGAGATCGGCAGCAGGCCATCGCGCTGGGCGGACACGGCGATGCCGTCGCGGGTGTGGGTATGCAGGACCGCTTGCAGGTCTGGACGCGCACCGTGAATGGCGCTGTGGATCACATAACCGGCGTAGTTGATACCGAGCCCGGTCGGGTCGTCGACGAGGGTGCCATCGATGTCGACCTTGACCAGGTTGGAGGCGGTGATTTCATCGAACAACAAGCCGAAGGCGTTGATCAGGAAATGCTCGTCGGGGCCCGGCACCCTTGCGGAGAAGTGCGTGTAGATGTGATCAGTCCACTTGAACAAGGCCGCCAGCCGATAGGCCGCGGCCAGTTTCACACGCACCTCCCACTCTTCGGGGCTGACGCGCTGGCGAACATTTTTCGAGACACTGGATAACGGGCTGACGCTGCTCATGGCAAAACTTCCTGGATGGCCTTAAGGATCTCCAGCAAGCCTAGGGGAAGGCAAAAAATAATAAAAAGCACATTTTAGTCTAAGCTAATTATTATTTTTTTTTATTATAAATCCCCCTCTCACGCCGCGCTCTTGATCTTCTGCAGCGACCCGGCAACCAGTTTGCCAAAGGCGTCAACCGGCCCTTGCAGGTTGCCGAGAAAATGCGGATAGATCAGCCACAGGTCCATCAGCGGCTTGAAATCCTTGAGCGGCATCACCGCCAATTGCTCGCGGTGGGCACTGCGCTCCAGCAATGGACGCGGCACCAGCCCAAGGCCCAGGCCATCGGCGACCAGGCCCAGCTGCAACTCGGTACCGAACGTTTCCAGGTTCACCCGCAGGGCCAGGCCCTGGTCCGACAGGGTTCGTTGCAGCCCGGCGCGGAAGCCGCAACCATCAGGGTTGAGAATCCAGCCGCTCTGGTAAACGTCGGCGAGTTTGCACGGACGCTTGGGCAATTGCGCCTGGGCGCACACCACCACCAGTTCCATCTTGCCGATCGACTCACCGACAATGTTGTCGGGGAAAATCTTCCCGGCCGGGAACAGCGCAGCTGCCGCGTCCAGTTCACCGCGTTCGATTTTGCCGACCAGTTGACTGCCCCACCCCGTGGCCACCTGGGCGCGCAATTCGGGGTATTCGATTCGCAGGTGCTTGAGTGCATCGAGCAGCACCACATCGCCGATGGTTTGCGGAACGCCCAGGCGCAACAGCCCGGTGGGCGGCGCGTCGGTGGCGACCAGTTCGCGCAAGGCATCCATTTCCCGCAGGATCAAACGGCACTGCTCGTACACCCGCGTGCCGATCAGCGTGGGCTTGAGCGGCTTGGTGTTGCGGTCGAACAACTCCACGCCCAACGCCTGCTCAAAGTTCTGCACACGCCGTGTGATGGCGGGTTGAGTCAGTTGCAGCGACTCGGCGGCATGGCTGATGGACTGGCAACGGATCACTTCGACAAAGGCGTCGATATCATCAATTTTCATTTGGCCCGCACATAGAGAACAGTCAATAAGATGTCTGAAAAGCATAGTTCTATTGGTGATATCTGGATAGCCCGGCGCGCCTATCGATAACGTCTAACGCTATGCACAAGGGTTCTAAATTCCTTTCAGCTATAACCTAATCATTAAAAAATAGCATATTAAGCAAAATCATTATGCTTAAATCATGACATCACTTTTCAACACGGACGATGGAATCACCATGACCCAAGCCCGACACCCAGAGAGACTCAGAGCATTCATAGGTGCCCTGGCGGAACTGATCGACAGCAACCCCCGCGAAGGCGATTTACTGCACCGTGGCGGCAAACTGCTCGCCCAACTGGTCTGCCATGACGACTGGTTGCCTGAAGACTTTGCCCGACCAGACCCGGAGCGCTATCAGCAATACCTGCTGCATGCCGACTCACGGCAGCGTTTCAGTGTCGTCAGTTTTGTCTGGGGGCCGGGGCAAAGCACGCCGATCCATGACCATCGGGTGTGGGGGCTGATCGGCATGTTGCGCGGCGCGGAGTATTCGCAAGGGTTCGAACGACACGCCGACGGCACACTGGTGGCCGAGGGCAACCGGGTTCATCTGCTCCCGGGCCAGGTCGAAGCCGTATCGCCCCGGATCGGCGACATTCATCAAGTCAGCAACGCCTACAACGATCAGGTCTCCATCAGCATCCATGTCTATGGCGCCAACATCGGCGCCGTGCGCCGCGCGGTGTACCAGCCCGATGGCAGCGAGAAACTGTTCATCTCCGGTTATTCCAACACCCTCCTCCCCAATATCTGGGATGTGTCCAAAGAGAGCCAAGCCTTATGAGCACTGCACTCACCCGCTCCTACGCCGAGATCCGCCAGGCGCTGCTGAACCGTGAAGAACTGGCGTTAGTGGATGTACGCGAAGAAGCCCCCTTCGCCGAAGCGCACCCACTGTTTGCTGCCAACATTCCGCTGTCCAAGCTCGAACTTGAAGTGTTCTCGAGGATTCCTCGGCGAGATACGCCGGTGACGGTCTACGACAATGGCGAGGGTCTGGCGAGCATCGCCACGCAGCGCTTGCAGGATCTGGGCTATGTCAATGTCAGCCTGCTCAAGGGAGGCCTGGAAGGTTGGCGCATCAATGGCGGCGAGTTGTTCATCGACGTCAATGTGCCGAGCAAAGCCTTTGGTGAACTGGTTGAGAGCCAGCGTCATACGCCTTCCTTGGCGGCGGAAGAGGTCCAGGCATTGCTCGACAACGAGGCCGATGTGGTGGTGCTCGACGCCAGGCGCTTCGATGAGTACCAGACCATGAGCATTCCCACCGGCATCAGCGTACCGGGAGCGGAGTTGGTGCTGCGTGCCCGGGAGCTGGCGCCGGATCCGGCGACCCGCATCATCGTCAACTGCGCCGGACGCACTCGCAGCATTATCGGCACGCAGTCGCTGATCAACGCCGGCATCGCCAACCCGGTTTCAGCCTTGCGCAACGGCACCATCGGCTGGACCCTCGCCGGTCAAACCCTGGAACACGGCCAGTCGCGCCGATTCGCGCCGACCAGCGAAGAGAATCGACACATCGCCGCCCGCGATGCCCGTCGCATCGCCGACAAAGCGCTGGTGGGCCGTGCCACCCTGGCCGACCTGCAACGCTGGCAACAGGAACCGAGCCGCAGCACTTACCTGTTCGACGTACGCACCCCGGAAGAATTCGAGGCCGGTCACCTGCCCGCTTCCCGCTCCACGCCCGGCGGCCAACTGGTACAGGAAACCGACCACTTCGCCAGTGTGCGCGGCGCGCGCCTGGTGCTGGTCGACGATGATGGCGTGCGCGCCAACATGTCGGCCTCCTGGCTCGCACAATTGGGTTGGGAGGTGCACGTGCTGGATGACTTGCAGCCTGCGCACTTCAGTGAAAAAGGTGCGTGGAAGGCGCCGGTTCCCACGCCGCCGCAGGTCGAGGAAATCAGCGCTGAAACCCTGTCTCAATGGCTGGCCGAGGGTGACAGCGTGGTGCTGGATTTCACCAGCAGCGGCAACTACGTCAAGCGCCATATCCCCGGCGCGTGGTGGGCATTGCGCGGGCAACTGCGTGAGGCCCTGGCCAAGGTGCCGCTGGCGCAGCGGTATGTACTGACCTGCGGCAGCAGCCAGTTGGCGCGGCTGGCGGTCGCCGAGGTCGAAGCGTTGACCGGCAAAACGGTGTTTCTACTGCGCGACGGCACCGCCAGCTGGATCGCCGCGCAACTGCCGCTGGAGCACGGCGAAACTCACTTGGCTTCGCCGCGCATCGACCGCTATCGCCGCCCTTACGAGGGCACCGATAACCCGCGTGAAGCGATGCAGGCTTATCTGGATTGGGAATTCGGGCTGGTGGACCAGTTGGCCCGCGACGGTACCCACGGCTTTTTCGTGATCTGAACACCCCGGCTCGTGTGCCTTTTGCGGGCACATCAGCCACCTGACATTAAATTCGGACCGACCCCTTTCTCCAGGCGGAGGTGCCCTGAAACAGCAAGACCCGCCTGGAGCATGCCGTTATGCGCATCACCCTGCCCTTCAAATCGCTACTACTGGCCGTCGCCCTCAGCCTCGGGACCACGGCGCAAGCCGCCGACCTGCAGCCGCTGCGGGTGGCCAATCAGAAATCCACGCTCAAGGTACTGCTGGAGGTGTCCGGCGAGCTGAAGAATGTGCCCTACGAAATCCAGTTCTCCGAGTTTCCCGCCGCCGCGCCGTTGGGCGAGGCGCTGAATGCCGGTGCGGTGGACATCGGAGGTCTGGGCGATGCGCCCTACGTGTTTGCCCTCGGGGCCGGCGCGCCGCTCAAAGTCGTCAGCATCGTGCATGCCGAGGGCCGCTACACCACGGCCATTCTCGCGCCCAAGGACTCGCCGCTGAACGACGCCCGCGACCTCAAGGGCAAGCGGATCGTCACCACCCGCGGCTCCATCGGTCACTTCCTGGCGATCAAGGCTTTGCGCGATGTCGGCCTGAGCACCCAGGACGTGCAGTTCATTTACCTGCTGCCCAGCGAATCGCGCATTCTGCTGGATAACGGCAGCGCCGACGCTTGGTCGACCTGGGACCCTTACACCACCATTGCCACCACGCAAAGTCAGGCCAAGGTACTGGTCAGCGGCGACACCTTGCTGACCAATCACTTGTACCTGGCCGCCACCCGCCAGGCCATCACCGACAAGCGCCAGCAACTCGACGACTTCGTTGCCCGCATCGATCGTGCCTACCGCTGGACCAACGCCCATCCCGAAGAGTTTGCCGCCGCCCAGGCGCAAGTCACTGGCTTGCCGCTGGCGGTGCACCTGGCGGTGGCCAAAGCCACACACATAGAACCGGTAGCGATTGACGACCAGGTCATCAGCGGTCTGCAAACCACCGCGGATATCTATCAGCAGGAAGGCATTCTCACTAAACACATCGATGTCTCCCAAGGCTTCGATAAAAGCTTCAACGCCCCGCGTGCGCAACTTAACCAGGCATCGCGCTAACGATGCGACGGATTCAGGAGTAGAAACCATGAGCAAACAACGTCAACTGAAACTCGGTGCAATGGTCCATGGCGTCGGCCATGGCTGGGGCGAATGGCGCCACCCGCAGGCTCTGGCCAACGCCAGTGTGAATTTCGGCTTCTATAAACAGCAAACGCAATTGGCCGAAGCGGCGAAGTTCGACTTCGTGTTCATCGCCGACAGCCTGCACATCCACGAGAAGTCCAGCCCGCATTACCTCAACCGCTTCGAACCGCTGACCATCCTCTCGGCCCTGGCCGCGACCACCCGGCACATCGGCTTGGTGGCGACCGTCACCGTCAGCTACACCGAACCGTTCCAGGTCGCCCGGCAGTTTGCATCCTTGGACCATATCAGCGGCGGTCGCGCCGGGTGGAACGTGGTGACGTCGTGGCTCAGCGGCACCGCCGACAACTTCGGCAAGGCCGAGCACCCGCCCCACGCTGTGCGCTACCGCATCGCCAAGGAGCATGTGGCGGTGGTCAAGGGTTTGTGGGACTCCTGGGAGGACGACGCCTTCGCCTACAACAAACAAAGCGGTGAGTTTTTCATCCCTGGCAAGTTGCATGCCCTGGAACACAAGGGTGAATTCTTCTCGGTGAAAGGCCCGCTCAACATCGCCCGTTCGCAGCAAGGTCAGCCGGTGATTTTCCAGGCCGGTACTTCTGAGGACGGCCGTAACTTCGCCGCCGAAAATTCCGATGCGATTTTCGTCAGCCCCGAGGGCTTCGACGAAGCGCGCGCCTACTACCAGGACTTGAAAAAACGCGTCAACGGCTTCGGTCGCGACGCACAAAAGCTGTCGATCCTGCCCGGCATCCGTCCGATTGTTGGCCGCGATGAAGCGGAAGTTGAAAGCCGCTATCAACAGGCGGTGGAGCTGGTGAGCATCGAAGATGCCATCGTCGCGCTCGGCCGGCCGTTCAATGACCATGACTTCAGCCAATACCCGCTGGACGCACCGTTCCCCGAGCTGGGCGACCTGGGCTCCAACAGCCAGAGAGGTGGTTCGGACCGGATCAAACAATTGGCCAAAGACGAAGGCCTGACCTTGCGTGAAGTGGCCCTGCGCTTCTCCCGGCCACGGCGCGATTTCGTCGGTACACCCGAACAAGTCGCCGATGCCATTCAGAAGTGGTTTGAAGACGGTGCAGCCGACGGTTTCATCATCAATTCGTTGCTGCCGGACGGTCTGCAGTATTTCACCGAACTCGTGGTGCCGGTGCTGCAACAGCGCGGACTGTTTCGCAGTGAGTACAGCGGCAACACCCTGCGCGACAACCTTGGCCTGCAAGTGCCCGTCAACCGTTACGCGCAGGCTGAAGAAAAACGCGCGGCAGTGAGCGGATCCTTCAACCCGCTGCTGGCGGCCATCTGACGAGAGCCTGACCATGACGAAACCGAACACTCACGGACAGTTCAATCGGCGCGGCTTCCTGGCGGCCAGCTCCATCGCCCTCGGCGCGCTGGGGTTGTCGTCGCTCGGACTCGCCTCACGCGCGTTCGCCCAAAGCACCAACCTCTCGGAGCTGACCCTGGGGGTCGCCACCTACCGGGGCCAGGACTCGTACTTCGTCGAAGACGCCGGCACCGCCACCACGCCTTACAAAGTCGAATATTCGGAGTTCGCGGGTGGCAACCTGATCGTCGAAGCGCTGGCCTCGGGCAGCCTGGACCTCGGCAACATGAGTGAGATCCCGCCGATCTTCTCGATCCAGAGCCATCGCCAGCCGCGATTGATCGCAGTGCTGCAAGGCGATGTGAACAATCAGGTGTTCCTGATTCCCAAGGACTCGACAGTCGAGTCGGTCGGCCAATTGCGCGGCAAGCGGGTCGGTTATGTGCGCTCCACCACCTCGCACTATTTTCTGATCAAGGCGCTGAAGGAGCAGGGTCTGACCCTGAACGACATCACGGCGGTGGCGCTCACCCCGCAGGACGGTTTCACGGCGTTTCAGAGTGGCCAGCTCGATGCCTGGGTGATCTACGGCGTGTTCATTCAGTTGGCGAAATTCCGCAGTGGCGCCCGGGTATTGAAAACCGCCCTGGGTTACCTGTCCGGCAACTACTTGATCGCCGCCCGGCCCGCCGCACTCGAAGACCCGCTACGCAAGCAAGCGATCCAGGATTACCTGCAACGACAGGCGCGCACACTGGAATGGATCAACAACAACCCCGAACCCTGGGCGACCAAATCGGCGCAACTGCTGGGCGTCGACAAAGCGGTGTTTCTCGACATGCACAACAGCCGCAGCCAACCCTACAAAATCATCGAAGTGAACGATCAGGCCATCGCCTCGCAACAGGAAGTCGCCGACCTGTTCTTCGATGCGGGCGTGCTGAGCGAACGGCTCGATGTGAGTCCGTTGTGGGACAAGAACTTCAAGCTGCTGCCGTTATGAATCAAATCGCCAAACACCACAGTTGATGGCGGTGGAACCACTTTCGGCTCTCACCTTTTGATGAGTGAATTCCTATGAGTCTTTCTTCTCAACACGCTCCGCCACTGCGATCGGTCGAAGCGGCCAATTTCGAAGCTTTGCTGGAAAGCATCGGCCAACAACTCGGCGCCACTGCCCACGTTTATGACGAGAGCGGCGCCTTCCCCCATGACAATTTCAAGCTGCTGCATGAGCACGGTCTGGTCGCCCTGACCGTACCCAAAGCACTCGGTGGCGGTGGCGCGAGCCTGGCCCAGGCACGCAACGCAATCAGCGCAATTGCCAAAGGTGAGCCCTCGACGGCGCTGATCCTGGTGATGCAGTACATCCAGCACGCACGCTTGCAGGACAGTAAAAACTGGCCCGAAGCGCTGCGCCTGCAAGTGGCGCAAGATGCGATCCAACAGGGGGCATTGATCAACGCCCTGCGGGTCGAACCCGATCTCGGCACTCCAGCACGCGGTGGCCTGCCGGCGACCATTGCCCGGCGCACCGCCGCCGGTTGGCGGATCAGCGGCAGAAAGATTTATTCCACCGGCAGCCATGGCCTGACCTGGTTCAGTGTCTGGGCACGCAGCAACGATGAAGACCCACTGGTCGGCGCCTGGCTGGTGCACAAGGACACCCCCGGCATCAGCATCATCGAAGACTGGGACCACTTGGGCATGCGCGCCACCTGCAGCCATGAAGTGGTGTTCGACAATGTGCTGGTGCCGCTGGACTACGCGGTTAGCGTCAGTCGCTGGAGTGCCCCACAACCCGAGCTCGATGCTGATGGATTCCTGTGGATGTCGGTGTTGCTGGCATCGGTCTATGACGGGGTCGCCCAGGCAGCTCGCGACTGGCTGGTGGGCTGGCTGGAAACACGCAAGCCGTCCAACCTCGGGGCGGCGCTCTCGACCCTGCCACGCTTTCAGGAAGCCGTCGGACACATCGACACCCTGCTGTTCGCCAACCGCAGCCTGCTTGACGCTGCCGCGAACGGTCACACACCGGCCAGCAATGCTGCGCAGCTGAAATACCTGGTCACCGGCAACGCCATCCGCGCCGTCGAGCTGGCCATCGAGGCATCCGGCAATCCCGGTCTGTCACGCCACAATCCGCTGCAACGGCATTACCGCGACGTGCTGTGCAGCCGTGTTCACACCCCTCAAAATGACGCCGTTCTACAAGGCGTCGGTAAAGCGGTCTTCGCTCAGCGCCAACCAAAGGAGCGCCCATGAGCCAGCTCGTTATCGCTAGCCAACTGGATGAAGACTTCAACGAAGTGATCCGCCAGCGCCTTGAGCAAACACACCCGGGGGCCAAGGTCCTCAGCGTGCCGGTCGGAGTGCCCAGCGACCTGCCGGCGGATGTCAGCATCTTGCTGGCGCGGCCGATCAATGTGCGCGGCTATCTGGCACCGGACACGCCGCCACCGGGTTGGCCGTATGGCCTGCGGTGGATTCAGGTGGTGTCTTCAGGCATCGACTTCTATCCGCAATGGCTGTTCAACGGCCCGCCGGTGAGCACGTCGCGGGGCAGCGCCGCCGAGAACATCGCCGAATTCGCCCTGGCGGCGATCTTCGCCGCTGCCAAGCGTCTGCCGGAGATTTGGGTGCACGACTCGCAATGGAACTTCAGCGCGCTGACCCCGCTCAAGGGCAGCACCCTGGGGATTCTCGGCTTCGGCGCCATCGGCCGCAGCCTGGCGGGCAAGGCCCACGCATTGGGTATCCAGGTGCTGGCGTTGCGGCAGAGTCAGACGCCGTTCGAGGTCGAAGGCGTGCAGGCGGTGCGCGACATCCATGAACTGTTCGCCCGCTCCGACCATCTGGTGTTGGCCGCGCCGTTGACCGAGGCGACCCGGCATATCGTCGACCGCGCCGTGCTCGCCAGTGCCAAACCCGGCCTGCACCTGATCAACATCGCCCGTGGTGGTCTGCTGGATCACGGGGCGTTGCTTGAAGCACTGGACAGCGGAACGATCGGCCTGGCTTCGCTGGATGTCACCGAGCCTGAGCCACTGCCGGACGGACATCCGTTGTACATCCATCCACGGGTGCGCTTGTCACCCCATACCTCGGCGATTTCCACCAACAGTCGGCATGAGATTGCTGACAGTTTCCTGGCCAATCTTGAGCGTTATCTCAACGGTTTGGCGTTGGAAAATCAGGCGAACGTACAACGCGGGTACTGAGTCCAGCCGATCTACCCTCATCGCGGGCAAGCCTCGCTCCCACAGGTTATGCAGTAACTGTGGGAGCGTGGCTTGCCCGCGATGGCGTTTCAACTGCCAAAAAACTACATCAGTTTTACGCATTTTATATTTCTACTTAATTCCTGTTTTTTATAATTAACTTATAACTAATCGGACTTTTACAGCGCCTATTTATACAAATATTGTTACCACCATCACCGACCCCTGACCAGGTGGAGGCCCACGGAACTGTACGTTTTTCCGGCCGACACCACCCCACGGTCAATCGCCACACCCAAACCTGAAAACCGGCTCAAGCCGCCCCACCGCCAAGGCCTGCGGACCCTGGCCCGGGCAACGCTTTGCCGAAAAAACATAACGACGCCAACGCAGCACTTACACACCCGGGGCTCACCATGCACAACATTTTCAGTACAAACCGTTTGCCGCTGGCCGTGTCGCTGGCGATTTTCGGACTGTCGGCCCAGGCCGAAGAAGCCGCCAGGGAGGGAGCCCTGCCCGTGGTCACCGTGACCGCCGAACACCATACCGAGGACTTGCAAAAGACCCCGCTGGCGATTTCCGCGTTCGACGAAAAAGCCCTTGAAGACAAGCAGATCAAAAGCATCCGCGACCTCTCCGGGCAAGTGCCGAACCTGACCCTCAGCCGCCAGTCGATCTCCTACAGCGCCCAGACCTACGGGATACGCGGCATCGGCGAAACCGATCCGATCCAGGAATCCGCCGTCGCGGTCTACGCCGATGACCTGTACATCCCGCGGGCCATTTCCTCGATGCTCGACTTCAACGACGTCGAGCGTGTGGAAGTGTTGCGTGGCCCGCAAGGCACGCTCTACGGGCGCAACAGCAGCGCCGGTGCGATCCGCGTGATCACCCGCGATCCGACCCAGGAAACCCGGGGTTTCTTCGAGCTCGGCGCCGGCAATTACAACGCGCAGAACGGCCGATTCCTGATCAGTGGTCCGCTGGTGGACAACACGCTGTTCGGCAGTTTTTCGGCGATTCGACTGACCCGTGACGGCACCGTCTCCAACCCGACCCGTGGCGAGGATGTGAACAACGTCGACATCCAGTCCTACCGCGGCAAGCTGCGCTTCAACCCCATCGATTCGCCGTGGGATGTGCAACTGACCCTGGCCGGCACCTTCGACCGTGGCGACACCACTAGCTACACGCCGTTTGATGCCAACGGCCACTTCGACAAATTCAAGAGCTACAGCAGCCTCGACCCGAAGAACCGTCTCGACCAAGGCAGCTCGGTGCTGCGCGCTATCTACGCCATTGACGACCACCTGAACTTCAAATCAGTGACCGCTTATTCGGCGTTCAACCAGCCGGTGGACTACGACAACTCGGGCCAAGCGGCGCTGATCCAGCAAAACCTGATCACCTACAGGCAGGACTACGCCACCCAGGAATTCCAGCTCAACGGCGACTACGACAAATTCAGCTTCAGCACCGGCCTGTACCTGTACCGCGAAAAGTTCGAAGCGGACCGCGACAACCTTACCTATTCCGTTGCACGCAACCGGGTCATCGGCCAGGGCCAATACAGCACGACCAACACTGAAAGCTACGCGTTGTACGGCCAGGGCAGTTACAAAATCACGCCGCAGCTGTCGCTGATCGCTGGCCTGCGCTTTACCCGCGAGCACAAAAACTTCGAGTACACCAACTACGCCATCAATACCAACCGGCAGATCACCGGGACCAACTTCACCGCAGAATCAAGCAAGTCGTGGCAGTCCACCAGCCCGAAACTCGGCTTCGAATACGCCTGGACGCCGCACCTCAATCAATACGCCTACGTCGCCAAAGGGTTCAAGGCCGGAGGCTACGACAACCGCGCGCCGACCCGGGCCGCCGCCGAGCAGGCGTTCTCGCCGGAAGACGTGACCACCTGGGAAACCGGCTTCAAGGGCGACTTCTTCGACCAGCGCCTGCGCGCCAACCTCGCGCTGTTCTACAACGACTACAAGGATTTGCAAACCAACGCCTACGACCCGGCGCTGGGTGTCAGCCTAAGGACCAACGTCGGCCAGGCACACACCTATGGCGTAGAACTGGAAACCCTGACCGCGCTGACCCGTGACCTGCAACTGACCGCCAATGTCGGCTACCTGGAAAGCCAGTACGACGACTTTGAAAATGCCAGCGGTGCCGGTGTCGATGCCAACGGCAAACAGTTGGTGTTCTCGCCGCGCTGGAACGCCAGCGTCGGCATCAACTACACCATCCCGGCCGGATTGCCCGGCACCTGGCTGGCCGGCACCGATGCCCAGTTCCAGACCAAGTCCTACGCCAACGCGCTCAACGACGACGTCCAGGAAATCCCCCAGCAGACCTTCTGGAACGCCAACACCCGCTACATCTCCGGCGACGGTCACTGGACCACCACGCTGGCGGTGAAAAACCTGCTCGACCGCGCCTACCCGCAATCGGTCGGCTACGTGCCCTCCAGCGGTGCCCGCTTCTACTCCATCAACGACCCACGAACCCTCTTGTTGTCCGTGCGCTACGACCTTTAACCCCTAACGCGAACACCGGATTCCTTACCGCCTGAACGCAAGGAGCACCACGATGGCTTTTACCCGCAGAGAACTGATTTCCCGTATTGCCGCCGTCGGTGGCTATTCCGCTGCTGTCGGCGCCCTCGGCGCGCTGGGGCTCACACCTCAGGCCGTGGCGGCGAGCTTCAACCCGTTGCAACTGGGCAGCAGTGGCAAAGGCAAGCATGTGGTGGTGGTCGGCGCCGGTATTTCCGGGTTGGTCAGTGCCTATGAACTGCGCAAGGCTGGCTTTACCGTGACCATACTCGAAGCCCGAGAGCGAGTGGGCGGACGCAACTGGACCCTGCGGCGTGGCACCAAAGTCGATTTCGATGACGGGGTCAGCCAGACCGTCGACTTCGATGAGGGGCACTTTTTCAACGCCGGTCCCGCGCGCATTCCCAGCCATCACCAAACGATCCTCGGCTACTGCCGCGAGTTGGGCGTGGAGCTGCAAGTGCTGGTCAACAGCAGCCGCAACGCACTGGCCTTGCCGGACCCGAAACGACCGGCCTTCCAATTGCGCCAGGCGGTCAACGACACTCGCGGGCAACTATCGGAACTGCTGGCGAGAACCGTCAGCCGCAAAGCCCTGGACCAGGACTTGAGCGTCGACGACCGTCAGGCACTGTTGAACTTCCTCAAGGTCTATGGCGACCTCAACGCCGACTTCAAATACAAAGGTTCGGTGCGCTCGGGTTACACCCGTATCCCCGGTGCCGGCGATCAAACCGGCATCACCCGTGCACCGCTGGAGCTACAGACCCTGCTCAACCCCAAGCTCTGGGGTGCGTTAGTGTTCGATGAAATCCCGGAGTTTTCCTCGACCATGTTCCAACCGGTTGGCGGCATGGACCGGATTCCCTACGCGCTCTACGACAAGCTCAAGGATGCGGTGCGTTTCAACGCCGAAGTCAGCGATATTCAGACCTCCGAAAACGGCAGCCGCATCACCTACCGGAACCGCAAGACCGGCACAGCCCAGACGCTGAGTGCCGATTACGCCATCGTCACGGTGCCCCTGCCGTTGCTGGCCAAACTACCGAGCAACTTCAGTGCGCCCTTCAAGCAAGCGATTCTCAGCGCACAAAGCGATCAGGCCAACAAAGTCGCCTGGCAGTCACCGCGCTTCTGGGAAACCGACTTCAACATCTACGGCGGATTGTCGTATCTGGACCATGAAGTCAAAGGTTTGTGGTACCCCAGTGATCGGCTGAACAGTGCCCAGGGCATTCTGGTCGCGGCCTACAACACCAGCGAATCGGCCCAGGCCTTCAGCAAAAAATCCCTCGCCGAACAGTTCGCCTCCTCGCGGCAAGCGGTCGAACTGCTGCACCCCGGACACAGCACCAAACTGCAAAAACCGGTGGCCATCAACTGGGCCAAGGTGCCCTTCAGCAAAGGTCCGTGGATCGTCAATGACGAGGTCGGCGAGAGCGCTTACCAGATCCTCAACGAACCCCAGGGCCGCACGTATCTGGCCAGCGACGCCCTCGCCCATGGTGGCGTCGGCATCTGGCAGAACAGCGCCGCCGACTCGGCGCGACGCATCGTTTCCCTGATCGGCCGCCATGCCGAACGCCAGCAACCGGGCGTTGCTGCCTGACTTTCTCCAATAAAGGACTGACCGATGAAAACCATGACTTTGCTCACAGGACTCCTCATGACCGCGACCGCCCTCAGCAGCCACGCCGACGAGATCAAACGCGTCGCCCTGCCCAACTCGAACTTCCCGATTTCGCTGGCGGTGTCGGTGCCGGCGCAAACCGACCTGCTGTTCATCAGTGGCCTGCTCGCCGACCTGCATGACCCAAAAGCAGCGAAGGATACCTTCGCCGCCTATGGCGACACCGCAACCCAGACCACCTCGATCCTCAACAAGCTCAAAGGCGTACTGCAAAGCCAAGGCCTGGACCTGGGTGATGTGGTGCAACTCCGGGTGTTCCTGGTGGGTGATCCGGCCAAGGGCGGCAAGCTCGATTTCGCCGGGTTGCAGGAAGGCTATACGCCGTTCTTCGGCAGCACCGCGCAACCGAACAAACCGGCGCGCACCGCCGTGCAGGTGGTCGCCCTGCCGTTGCCGGGCGGGCTGGTCGAAATCGAAGCCGTCGCCGCGCGCAAGAAGTGACACGGCCATCATCCGACATTCACGGAGTTCCACGTTGATGCTCAACTGCCCAGCACGCCGCACGGCGCCGACTTACCGTCCGTTATTACTGCCGCTGTCGATTGCCTGCGGCCTGGCTTCATTCAACATCGAGGCCGCCGAAAGCGCCTCACCGACCCTCGACACCGTGGTCGTCACGGGTAACCGTGGCACCGTCGAACGCACCGTCACCACCAGCCCGACGCCGATCGATGTGGTAACCGGAGAACAATTGCGTTCGGTGGGCAAACCGAGTTTGTTGGAGGCCCTGAGCAAATTCATCCCCTCCTTCAACCTGCCCGACCGTGCTGGTTGGGATGCCAGCGGCGTGGTTCGCTCGGCGACCCTGCGGGGACTGACCGCGGCCCATGTGTTGGTGCTGGTCAACGGCAAACGCCGGCATACCAGCGCCACGCTGAACATCAACGGCATCAACAGCGGCGCGGCGCCCAGCGATCTCGACCTGATCCCGGTGGCGTCCATCGATCACATCGAGGTGCTGCGCGATGGCGCGGCGGCACAGTACGGCTCGGATGCGATCTCCGGGGTGATCAACATCATCCTCAAGCAGACCACCGGCGGCAGTTCCGACACCACCCTCGGCCAAGGCTACGATGGTAAACGCGGGACCGCGCAGGAAGCGCTCAATTATGGTTTTCAGGTCGGCGAAGCCGGTGTGCTCAATGTCTCGCTCGACACTCGCTACCAGGAGCGCGACAACAAGGCCGGCAGCAATGGCTACAGTGCGCATTACTATCCGCAGGCCGACGGTTCGCCCGACCCGCGCGAGGCCGATGCCAGCCACCACACCTACAAAGGCTACGGCTTGCCCCGCAGCCAACTGGCCGATGTCGCCTACAACCTCGACCTGCCGCTGAACGATGCCGTCACCCTTTATTCGTTCTCGACCCTGGCCACCCGGGAGAACAATGACGGCCAGAACTTCCGCTTGCCCAATGGGCGCAACACCATCACCACCGGCCCCAATGGCTATCCCGACGGTTACAGTCCTTACTGGCTGATCAACGAAACCGACTTTCAGTCCGCCTTCGGTGCCAAGGGCGAGGATTTCGGCGGCTGGGCCTGGGACCTGAGCAGCACCTACGGGCGCAACTACGCCAAGCAACGTACCTACGACAACCAGAACCCGTCGCTGGGTGAAAACACCCCGAACAAGTTCACCTCCGGCATCTACATCGCCGACCAGTTGACCAGCAACCTGGACCTGAAAAACAGCTACGAAATCGGCCTGGCCAAGCCGCTGGATGTTGCCTTCGGCTTCGAGCATCGGCGTGAAAGCTATGAGACCCGCGCCGGCTCCGAAGCCTCGTATATCGATGGCGGCTACGTGTTTCCCGCCGGCCATCCACGCGCCGGGCAGCGCCCCGACCCGGGTGCTCAGGTCACCAACGGCATCACCCCTGAAGACACACAGAAAGTCAGCCGCAACAGCGTCGCCAGCTACGTCGACCTGGGTTTCTACCCTGTCGAACAGTGGTACCTCGGCGTCGCCGCGCGTTACGAGCATTACAACGAAGGCGTCGGTGGCACCCGCAGTGGCAAACTCAGTACCCGTTATGAGTTCAACCCGGTGTTCTCGGTGCGCGGCACCATCAGCAACGGCTTTCGCGCACCGTCGCTGGCCAACCAGATATTCACCGCGCGCTCGACCGGGTTCGACACCATCAATGGCGTCTACCAGTCTTACAACTACGTGATTCTGCCTGTGGACTCGGTCGGCGCCCAGGCCCTTGGGGCCGAGTCGTTGAAACCCGAACGTTCGACCAACTTCAGTCTCGGTTTCGCCCTGACTCCCAGCGAAGACCTGAGCCTGACCGTGGACGGCTACGTGATCAACCTGCGCGATCGCCTGGTGCTCAGCGAGCGTTTCCAGGGACCGGGCGTCGCGGCCCTGCTCGACAGCATCGGCGTACCCGCCACCGCCGGCGCGCAGTACTTCACCAACGGCGCCAACACCCGAACGTCCGGGGTCGATGTGGTCGGCAATTACCGGCAGAACCTGAACCAGTTCGGCTCGGTGAGATGGACCGCGGCGCTGAACTACAACCACACGCAAATTCTCAGCGTCAACGACACACCATCACAACTGACTGCCCTGGGCAGTAACTTCCAGTTGCTCGGACGCCAATCGCGAGCGCTGATTACCAAAACCTCCCCCAGCAGCAAGATGATCTTCTCCGCCGACTGGGCGATCAGCGACTTCGACGTCAATCTGCGGCTGACCCGTTATGGCACCTACACCGAGGTCAACAGCTCAAGCGATCCAAGCCTGGATCGCGAGTATTCGGCCAAATGGATCACCGACCTCGACGTGGCGTATGCGATCAACAAACAACTGACCGTGGCCGTCGGCGCACAGAACCTGTTCGACAAGTACCCCGACCATATCGGCGTAAGCAACTCTTCGTTCGGCGATAACTGGGGCAGCTATTCACCCTTCGGCTTCACTGGCGGTTACTACTACACCCGCCTGCAATACGCGTTCTGACTCCTCGGGCGCGCAGAGCAAGAGCAAAAGATCGCAGGGTATTTCGAAGTGCAGCCATTCATTCTGATCAATGCCGAGCCCGGTAAGGATGGCGCCTGAGGCTTAGGTTCCATATAGCCTGACACAAGGCTCTTATTCCATTAAAGAAGTACATATTGTTTTTATAGTGCGTTTCAATCTATGCGCTGGAGCTGATACAGAAACGTCCCTTTAAATTTGTTCAGGAGCCATGATGGCTGATCCAAAACCTCTGTTGTTTGCACTCTACGAACAAGCCAGTGTGGGATGTGGAGGGGCGCCGAGCCTCTGGACGCATCCGGCTGACGAGCGTCTGGCAATCAACTCGTTGGGCTACTGGTCGAACCTGGCGCGCATCGCCGATCAAGCCAACCTCGACATGCTGTTCTTCGGCGACGTGCTGGGTTTCTACGACGTCTTTGGCGGCAATGCCAATGCCGCGATGAAGTGGGCCGTAGAAGCTCCGGCCAACGACCCGCTGATGATCATTCCCGCCCTGGCCGCGGTCACCGAAAACCTAGCGTTCGGCGTCACGGTCACCACCAGCTATGAACACCCCTTCACCCACGCTCGGCGCTTCAGCACCCTGGACCACCTCACCAACGGCCGGGTGGGCTGGAACATCGTGACCTCTTACCTGTCCAGCGCCGCGCGTAACTTCGGCCTTGAACAGATGATCAAACACGATGACCGCTACGAACGCGCCGAAGAATTTCTCGATGTGGTGTACAAGCTGTGGGAAGGCAGTTGGGCCGATGACGCGGTGGTCGCGGATAAAGCTCATCAGCTGTATGCCCGGGGTGATCGGGTACGGCCGATTAACCACGTCGGCGAGCACTATCGAGTCGCCGGACCGCACCTCACCTCACCGTCGCCGCAGCGCACACCGCTACTGATCCAGGCCGGCTGGTCGGGTCGCGGTCGCGAGTTCGCCGCCAAGCACGCTGAACTGATCTTCATTGCCAAATCCAACCCTCAGGAAATCCGTCAGGGCCTGGAGGACATATGGACCAAGGCCCAGGCGCTCGGTCGCCAGCGTGAGGATGTGAAGTCCCTGACTGTATTGCGCATCGTCACCGCCAAAACCGAAATTGAAGCCCAGCGCAAATATGAGGCGTTGCAAAGCAACTACCACCTTCAGGCGCAACTGGTCAGTTATGCAGGCGACACAGGTATCGATATCAGTCGCTATGCCGACAGCGATGCATTGTCGACCCACACCGAAGGGCTGACGTCCTATGTCATGCACCCCGATGGCAGTGGTAAGCCGTTGACCGCCGGGGATGTGAAGCAACGTTTTGCCAAGGTCACCCGCGGCAGCGACCTGATTCTGGTGGGCACTCCACAACAGGTAGCCGACCGGATCGAAGAACACGCACGCATTTCCGGCACCAGTGGCTACATGATCAATCCGTTGATCAGCCCTGGCACACTCGAAGATTTCGTGGAGTTGATCATTCCCGAATTACAGAAGCGCGGTCTCTACAGAACCCAGCCGCAAAGCGGTACCTTCAGGTCCAGGTTAAGGGAAGATGGCAGTAGCCATTTACCTGGCTCGGCTTATGGCGCCTCATTCCGCTTCGGCAAGGCGCTTTAGCCCGAAGGCGACTGCTCAAGCGTTATCAAGCAGTCGCCGAACGTTCGAGGAAAACGTCGCGGGGCAGCGGCGCAGCGGTGGTTCTTTCAAGGGACACTTTCAATTCCATTCCCGGCAACTCTTCGATCACTTGTGATTGCGCCAGCAACTCCTCACCGGGCAACTCCATCAGCACAGTGGCTATTCGCACTGGATGTGCAGGGCATTAAGGTGCGCCTCCTGCCACAACATCAAAAGAAATAAATAATAATTTATTTATTCCTAAATTGAATATTTAAAATCACTAAGCTAATTCCCAAAAAATATTTATAAAATATTTTTTATAACCATATCCTTCATGGCAGATAGCCCTTCTCTCTT
>NZ_JBFTZE010000027.1:0-76186 GCF_056406935.1 Pseudomonas sp. P1_A1
GGTACAAGTACCCGTGCTGCCGCTCGACTTGCATGTGTTAGGCCTGCCGCCAGCGTTCAATCTGAGCCATGATCAAACTCTTCAGTTCAAACATCTTTGGGTTTTTAAGAAACCCTAAACTTGGCTCAGCAATCGTTGGTTACATCTTTGATTTCTCGCGGAGTAACTTGTGATGCTGATAATCTTGTTGACTACCAGTCTGACTCCACAAGCACCCACACGAATTGCTTGATTCAGTTGTTAAAGAGCGGTTGGTTAAGATCTTTCGTCTCAACCGAGGCGCGCATTCTACAGCAGCCTCTGTTGCTGTCAAGCAGTAAATTTCAAATTTTCTTCATGAAATTCAACTACTTGCCGCCAACTCAGTTTCAAACTCCTCGTTAGCGGGAGGCGAATAATACAGTGTTTTATTTGGTGGTCAACCACCTGTTGTAATTATTTTTACCTAATCCATGCGGCTTAGGCGGAGCACCGACTTCTGCCTCATGAGCAGTCCAGGCTTTGCTTGCATTACCCGTCGACAAACCCGCCCTCTTTACCAGCTGCGCTATGATCGCGCCCCTCTGCGCCAAGAGTCTTGAACGGGATGTCCATGTCTTTGCCACTAACTGACGCTCCTCAATCACTGCCACCCGTCCTCGTCGGCCCGCTATTGCGGCGCCTGGAGCCTACGCGGCTGGTACTCTGGCTGGTGGGGTCACGTACGCTGACGCTGACGCTGCGCCTGCAAGGCATCGATATCCGCCTCAATGCGGATCAATGCACGATCATACCCGTCGGCACTCATGCCTTTATCCATCTAATAGATGTACCACTGAACACCGCCCTGCCCTGCGACACGCTGATCGAGTACGACCTGCTGATCACCGAGGCGGATGGCGCTCCGTCGGGCATCGCCGAGTGGGCACCTCACCTACTATATGGCGAAGCGCGCTGCCCGAACTTTGTATTGCGCTCACAGATCGATCAGTTGCTGCATGGCTCCTGCCGTAAACCTCACCATCCGGCGGCCGATGGCTTGCTGTGTGTCGACCGGTTGCTCGCGTCAGAGCCGGACGCAAGCAAGCGTCCGGCTCTATTAATGATGAGCGGTGATCAGGTGTATGCGGATGATGTCGCGGGGCCAATGCTGCGTGCAATTCATGCCTTGATCGAACGCTTGGGGCTGTTCGATGAACACCTCGACGGCGCAGTGGTCAGCGACAGCGCCAAACTCTACGAACATCCGGCCAGTTACTACCATCGTGCGGATTTGTTACCGGCGCTTGAGAGCAACGAAACCCTGCGCGAGCGATTTTTCGGTGGCGTGCGTAAGCCGATTTTCACCAGCAGCAGCGCCGACAATCATTTGGTGACCTTCGTCGAAGTCATGGCCATGTACCTGCTGGTGTGGTCGCCAACGTCCTGGACGCTGATCGCGCCGCAACCACCGACACTGACGCCCGAACGACGCAAGCGTTATGCCCTGGAGCAGACGCGCATCGATGGGTTCAAGGCGGGGCTGGGCGGCGTCGCGCGAGCGATGGCGCATTTGCCATGCCTGATGATTTTCGATGACCACGATATTACCGATGACTGGAATCTTTCTGCGCAATGGGAGGAAACGGCCTACAACCATCCGTTCTCCAAGCGCATCATCGGCAACGCGCTGCTTGCTTATATGTTGTGTCAGGGTTGGGGCAACAACCCGGATGCGTTTGGCAGCGTACTGGAAAAAACCCGCTTATTGAGCGTCACGGGGCAAGACCATCACCTCGACAGCGAGATCCAGGACGAATTGATCGATGAACTGCTGAGTTTTCAGCAGTGGCATTACGTGCTGCCCACTCGCCCGGCGCTGGTGGTGCTCGACACCCGCACCCGGCGCTGGCGTAGCGAGATGAACCTCAAACAACCGTCGGGCCTGCTTGACTGGGAAGCGCTCAGTGAACTGCAACAGGAATTGCTCGATCACCCTTCGGCGATCATCGTTTCACCGGCGCCGATCTTCGGCGTCAAGCTGATCGAAACCGTGCAGCGGGTGTTCAGCTGGTGCGGTTATCCACTGCTGGTAGACGCCGAAAACTGGATGGCCCATCGTGGCGCGGCTCAGGTGATCCTGAACATTTTCCGACACTCCCGCACACCCGGTAACTACGTGGTGCTGTCCGGTGATGTGCATTATTCCTTCGTCTATGAAGTATTGATCCGACACCGCAAGGCCGGCCCGCGTATCTGGCAGATCACCAGCAGCGGCATCAAAAACGAATTCCCACCCGCCCTGCTCGAATGGTTCGACCGCCTCAACCGTTGGCTCTACTCGCCCCGCTCGCCCCTTAACTGGCTGACCAAACGCCGACGCATGCGCATTGTTCCGCACATCCCCGAACACGCCGAAGCAGGGGAACGGTTGTGGAACTCGGCAGGAATTGGACAAGTGTTCTTCAATGAAAAGGGCCAGCCACAGGATATTTATCAATTCAATGCGGATGGATCGCCGAAGACGCGAATGATTGCGCCAGAAATGTCCGAAACAGCCGACTGACTTTGCACGAATGACCATGAGTAATCATTACCCGGCCACCCTAAACCTCGCTAGAACCCTGATCATCGGCAATTCCGGCTCGGGCAAGAGCTGGCTGGCCAAACGACTGGCCGAGCATCTGCAAGTGCCTTGGACCGATCTCGACCTGATTCACTGGGTATCCGATGAACACAGCATCGCCCGTCCCCGCAACGAAGCACTGGGAATGGCGCGGGTGGCGGCGAGTGAAGAGCGTTGGGTTATCGAGGGTGTTTACGGCTGGATGGYCAGCGAACTTGTGGAGCAGGCCACAACGCTGATCTGGCTGTGCCTGGAGGACGAAGATTGCGTGAACAACATTCGTCAGCGAGAAGCGAGGCGGAACGAGGATGATGAGTTGCTGATGGCGTTACTGGAATGGGCCGGTAGCTACCGTACTCGCCAAGGGTCCAGTGGATTTGCCGCGCATCAGCGTTTGTTTGAAGGGTTTAGCGGTTCGAAACGTCAACTGATGAACCGGGCTGAAGTCTCGGCTTTCGTCAGTGCGGTGCGACCAACCGACTGATTGGCCTCGCCATTTTCTTTGGGGATTTACCCCACTGACAGGGGCACCGGTTCCTACAGGGGGAAGCGGTGTATACCCAGAAGGTGTCAGGCCGCTTTCACCGCCCGCCCCACCCCTCTGACAATCATTTCCACTTCCCGCTCATCGATCGTCAGCGGTGGCAGCAGGCGAATGGTCTTGCCCCGTGTCACGTTGATCAGCAAGCCGTGATCCCGCGCGGCGATCAGGGTCAGGTCGCGGATTGGTTGGGCGAGTTCGATACCGATCATCAAGCCCTGGCCACGGATCACCAGGACGTTCGGGTCGTCGGCCAGTTCGACGCGCAATCTGGCAAGCAGGCGTTCGCCCTGAAGTCTGGCGTTTTCCAGCAGGCCCTGTTCCTCGATGATCTCCAGCACGGTGCAACCCACCCGACACGCCAGAGGATTGCCGCCGAATGTACTGCCGTGGCTGCCGGGTGTGAACAAATCCGCAGCTCTGCCCCGAGCCAGGCAGGCACCGATGGGCACTCCGTTACCCAGGCCTTTGGCCAAGGTCATGACGTCCGGGATGATGCCTTCGTGCTGGAACGCAAACCACTGGCCGGTACGGCCGATGCCGGTCTGGATTTCGTCGAGCATCATTAACCAGGCGCGCCGGTCACAGAGCTCGCGCACCGCTTTGAGATAACCGGGCGGCGCCACTTGCACACCACTTTCGCCCTGAATCGGCTCCATCAGAATCGCCACAATGCGTGGGCCGTGGGCTTTCTGCGCCTTATCCAGGGCAGCGAGGTCGCCGAATGGCACTTTAATGAAGTCCCCCGGCAACTTGTTAAACCCCAGGCGCACCGCCGGGCCGTCACTGGCTGACAAGGTGCCAAGTGTACGACCGTGAAAAGCGTTTTCCATGACCACCACCAGCGGTTGCTCGATGCCTTTTTGCCAGCCGTAAAGCCTCGCGAGTTTCAGCGCGGTCTCGTTGGCTTCGGCGCCGGAGTTGTTGAAGAACGCCCGCTCCATGCTCGACAGCTGAACCAGTTTCTGCGCCAGTCGCTGCTGCCAGTCGATGCTGTACAGGTTGGATGTGTGCAACAGCAACCCGGCCTGTTCGCTGATGGCCGACACGATTCGCGGATGGGAATGGCCGACGTTGGTCACCGCCACGCCCGCCACCGCGTCCAGGTATTCACGACCGGCCTGATCCCACAGGCGCGTGCCCAGACCTTTGCTGAAACTCAGGGCCAAGGGTTGGTAAGTACTCATCAGGCAGGCGGCGGTCATGACATCAAGCTCCATCAATAGTCGGTGTTTTTGCAGTATGGTTAGCCACCTGAGCTGGATAAATACCGCAACACTTCAATCATTTTAAAGCTGGGCTTGATAATGGACTTATTCCAGGCAATGACGGTTTACGTAAGAGTGGTGGAGGCCGGCAGCATGACCGCCGCCGCTTTGCAGTGCGAAATGTCCACGACCATGGTCGGTAATCACCTGCGGGCTCTGGAGCAACGACTGGGTGTACGCCTGCTCAACCGTACGACACGGCGTCAGCGTTTGACGGAATTCGGCACGGCGTACTATCAGCGGTGTCTCGAAGTGCTGGGGCTGGTGGCTGATTCCGAACGCCTGGCCGAACAAACCCTCGACGAACCCAGCGGCACTCTGCGTATCACCGCACCGCTGACCTTCGGCACCGAACGGCTCGCGCCGGCCCTGAGCGAATTCACCCTGCGCTGCCCGCAAGTCAAACTCGACGTCGTTTTGACCAACCAGCGCCTGGACTTGCTCGACAACGGTTTCGACGTGGCGATTCGTCTGGGCACGACCGAACTGTCCAACATGATTTCTCGCCCGCTCATCGACTACACGATGACCCTGTGCGCTTCGAAGGATTATCTGGAGCGTCGAGGCACACCGGAGAAACCCGCCGACCTGCAACACCATGACTGTTTGGCCTTCGCCTACCCGGCCGGAGATGACTGGCACTCGGTAGCCAAACAATGGCGCCTGAAGGGGCCCGAAGGCGAAGTCATGGTGGAGGTCAGCGGGCCGATGTTGATCAACAGCTCGGCGGGGCTGCATCAAGCGGCGCGAACCGGCATGGGCATCGTGATGGTGCCCGATGCGCTGGTGGAGCAAGACCTTCGGGACGGAAAACTGGTGGCCTTGATGCAGGACTACCAACTGCCAAGTCGGCCGATGAACCTGGTGTACGCCCAGGACCGCTACCGTTTGCCGAAATTGCGCAGCTTCGTTGACTTTGCACTGCGGTGGTGGGGCAAGCACTAGGGGGCGTTCTCAATTAGTTTCCCCGCCGCGCCGGGTCTGCTGTTGTGCAGGGCAAGGCGCGAGAAGCGTAGTTTGGTCATTCCAAATAAGCTTCGAGCAACGCAGCCCTGCACAACAGCAGGCCCGGCCCTTCGGGTTGTGCCTTAAAGCGGGCCAGCCTGTGTTGCAGGCCTTGGAAAGGGAACAACCATTCCCAGCGGCCTGCGCCTTGCCTGGCCCGTTTTAAGGCGACAACGCGGCGGGGAAACTAATTGAGAACGCCCCCTAGCAGGGGCAATACGCCATGAACTAATCTCCTCGACTGACGAGTCACGTTGATATCAGGACGGCAGGGAGACCGATAATGGGTGAGGCATCGAAAATCGAGCCGTTGAAGTTCGATCTGTCAGATTTTAACGAAGACATGCTGCACACCATTCTGGAACTGGTCAGCGATGGTATCTGGGACTGGAACGCCAACACCGGGTTCGTCTATCGCAACCCCGGGTGGTACGAGATGCTCGGCTATACGCCTCATTCCCTGGATAACAATGTGTTGACCTGGGAAAACGTGATCCACCCCGACGATTATTCTCGGGTCATGGCGTTGTTTGATGACTACCTGGATCAGCGCGCTTCAGGTTATCAGGCCGAGTATCGCTGCCGCATGCGCGATGGCACTTACACCTGGATCGAGGATCGCGGCTACGTGCTGGCACGGAATGCCGACGGCTCGGTGGCGCGAATGATCGGCGCGCACCGCAGCATCGAAGACAAGAAACGCCTGATCGAAGAAATGGAGCGGCGTAATCAATCCCTGGAAGCCATCGTCAAAGAACGCACTCGGGAGTTGTCCCGGGTCAATCTGCAGTTACAGATTCAACTCGAAGAAAATCGAAAATTGGCAGAAACCGATGTGCTGACCGGCATCGCCAATCGTTATCGACTGGAGAAAGCCCTGCCCAAGGAATGCGACCGCGCCCAACGCTTCCGCGAACCCCTGTCGCTGATCGCCATGGACCTCGATGACTTCAAAAACATCAACGATCACTACGGTCACGCCCTGGGAGATGCAGCGTTGGTGCAAGTGATCGAGAGTGTGAAGCACTGCGTGCGCAAAGGCGATCTGTTGGCGCGCTGGGGCGGTGACGAATTCATCCTGATCCTGCCCAATACCTTGTTGGCGGACGCCAGGTCACTCGCTGAAAGAATCCGTCATGGCCTGGCAAGCCTGCTGCCGGTCGGGGACTATCAAGTGACCATGAGTTTTGGCGTGGTGCAGCGCTTTGAAGAAGAACAACAGACCGGGTTGCTGGCCAGGGCTGATCAGGCGTTGTATCGGTCGAAAATCGCGGGCAAGAACCTGATTTCGGGGTGAGGCGGCTCCGTCCTGTCAGCCGTCCTACATGCCCGCTTTCACCAATACTGGTTTTTCCTGATAGCGATCCGGATACAGTTGCTTCAACTGAGCCACTTTCGGCAGGTCATTGATCACGATGTAGGGGTACGTCGGGTGCTCGGTCAGGAAGTCCTGATGCTCCTCCTCCGCCGGGTAAAAACCGTTGTAGCTTTCCAACTTGGTGACAATCGGTTTGTTGAACGAATGGGCGGCGTCGAGCTGAGTGATGTAGGCCTGGGCGACGCGCTGCTGTTCGGTGCTTTTCGGGAATAGCGCCGACCGATACTGAGTGCCTCGGTCCGGGCCCTGGCGGTTGAGTTCGGTGGGGTTGTGGGCCACCGAAAAGTAGATCTGCAACAGTGTTCCGTAACTGACCTGGGCGGGATCGAAGGTGACTTCGACGGCTTCCGCATGACCGGTGTCACCCTCACTGACCCGCTCGTATTGAGCGGTGTTGGCTGCGCCGCCGGCGTAACCGGAGACGGCGTTCTTCACCCCTTTGACATGCTGAAATACACCTTGAACGCCCCAGAAGCAACCGCCGGCAAAAACCGCCGTTTCGCTGTGCGCCTGAGTGGTTTCGTCGAGCGTCGGCGCGGGGATGACGACCGCCTCTTCAGCGCCTGCGAAAGAAAACGCAGAGCACTGACCGATAACGCTGGCGGCGGCCAAACCCAGAAATATGCGACGCCAGTTGAATAGGGTTTTCATGGGCTGTCTCCTGAATGAATGGGGGCGATTAACCAAAGGTAAACGCATACGCCGACACACCCGGATCGAGAAACTCGATGCTGAACGTCCGGTCCTTTACGCCTGTGGTCTGGCGTACCAGTTGATACAACCGCTGCTCGGTGACGCTGCCGCTGCCATCGGGCGCGACGTCGATACCGTGGGCATCACCTGGGGGCTTGCCGTCGATCAACACTTTGAAACGCACCGGTTTTCCGTCAGCACCGGGGCCCAACACCAAGTGCAAGTCGCGAGCGTGAAAGCGATAGACGATACGACTGGCCGCAGCGTTTGAAACGGCCCGCTCCGGACCGACAGCCCATTGACCGTCCAGGCTCCAGTCATTGAGGGCCAGTTGTGACGGTGGCTTATAGGCAGTCGCCTTGTCCGGCACCAGGCTGGTTTCAGAGGCGAAATGCTCCATCCGTCGGTAGCCGACATAGGTTTCGGGCGATTGCACTTCATTCATGTCCGGGGCGAGTTGAACACCCTGGGCGTTGGCATTGATCAGCCCCTGCGCGACTTTCGCCGCTCCCGCCTCACGCAACAGTTGCTGAATCACTTGCTCGGACTCGGCGTACTTGCCTTCACCAAAATGGTGATAACGAATGCGTCCCTGAGCATCGGCAAAGTAATGGGCCGGCCAGTATTCGTTGTTGAAAGCACGCCAGATCTTGTAGTCATTATCGATGGCCACCGGGTAGGTGATGCCCAGGTCCTTCATGGCTTTGGTGACATTGCCCACATCCCGTTCGAAGGCAAACTCGGGCGCATGGACACCGATCACCACCAAACCCTGATCGCGATACTTCTCAGCCCAGGCCTTCACATACGGCAGGGTGCGCAGGCAGTTGATGCAGGAGTAAGTCCAGAAATCCACCAGCACGACCTTGCCCTTCAACGCCTGAGCGGTGAGTGGGGGCGAGTTGAGCCATTGCACGGCGCCGTCCAGGGATGGAAGGCTGCCCTCAATCGGCAGTGCGTTCGGCGCCTTCGCGGTCACTTTCATCGCATCGCCAGCGGCCATCATGCTGCCGGCGGGTTGATCGCCGGCCCGTGGAATCTGCGCCATCATTGTCCCGCTATTGGCCAATCGGTTAACCAGCACCTGCTCGATGCCGCCGGTGGACGCCGTCGAAACCCGCGCCAGAATCCCGGTGTCCAGCCCAAGGGCAATCGCCACCACACCGACCAGCATCGCAACGCCCAGGCCACGACGTAGCCACTCGCCAGCGCCTATCGAGCGCTTCATCGCGGCGAAGACTTTACCGCCCAGCAGCAGTGCCGCGGCGAGAGAAGTGGCGGCACCGGCCGCGTAAGCCAATAACAGCAGGGTGGTCGCGATACTTGCCCCTTGCAGCGCCGCGCCGGTCAGCAGCAAACCCAGAATCGGCCCGGCGCAGGGTGCCCAGAGCAGGCCCGTGGCGACGCCGATCAGGAATGAAGCGCCGGGACGCGGCCGGGAATCTACGCCAGCGGCTTCCGACAKCCGACCGCCGGCCGCCACCAATGGACGCGTCAGGCGTTCGGCCAGCCGCGGTAGCAACAGCGTCAGCCCGAACAGAGCAACGAACAGCAACGCGAGCCAGCGACCGTACTGATTGACTTGCACCACCCAACCGCCGCCCACCGCCGCCAACGAGGCGACGAGCGCGAAGGTCAGCGCCATCCCCGCCAGCAACGGCAAGCCACTTTTCATAAACGGCTGCCCGGTGCGAGCGAAGACAAAGGGCAATACCGGCAGAATGCACGGGCTGACAATCGTCAGCACACCACCGAGATAAGCGAGGACCAGAAGCCACATAACGTCGACCTGCATGAAGTGAGTGAAAGGAAGTGCCCATGGATCACGCCTGTGGCTTGAAGGTCAGCGCCAGGCCGTTCATGCAGTAGCGCAGACCGGTGGGCTTTGGCCCATCCTCGAAGACATGCCCCAGATGACCGCCACAACGACGACAGTGCACCTCTTCGCGCAATACACCGAAGGATCGGTCCTGACGGGTGGCCACCGCGTTGTCCAGGGGCGCCCAGAAACTCGGCCAGCCAGTACGACTGTCGAACTTGGTGTCGGAAGAAAACAACGGCAGATCACAACCGGCGCAGGCAAAAACGCCCTTGCGGTGCTCATTGTTCAGCGGGCTGCTGTAGGCCCGTTCGGTGCCCTCTTCGCGCAGTATTTCGTACTGCTCGGCGCTGAGCCTGGCGCGCCATTCGCTGTCGCTGTGAGTCACCTCGAAAACCTCCTGCGCGCGGGCTTCATCGACCAGCGCGACGCTTGCGGAAAATTTTGGCAATACACCGATCACCAGGGCTGCAGCCCCCAGCCCGCCGCTCGCTACAAGAAACTGTCGCCGTGAAAACATGGGCCTTCTCCAAAATTCCAGGTGCCTTGCATGGAACACAGCCTAGGCTTGAGTTGATCGCCAAATCCTCACGAGGAGTTAAATAATTCGTGATAACTCAACCTCAGGAAAACCCGCACAATGTGTTCATTGCGTCACAAAGGATCGAGCTCCATGGAACAGACCAAACGCGTCCTGGTGGTCGAGGACGACCTGCACATCGCCGACCTTATCTGCCTGCATCTTCGCGATGAGCAGTTCGAGGTGGTGCACTGCGCCGACGGCGATGAGGGCATGCGACTGCTGCAGCAAGGAAGCTGGGACGCACTGATTCTCGACCTGATGCTGCCCGGCGTCGATGGCCTGGAAATCTGCCGCCGCGCCCGGGCCATGGCCCGTTACACACCGATCATCATCACCAGTGCGCGCTCCAGCGAAGTGCATCGGATTCTGGGACTGGAGCTGGGTGCCGACGATTACCTGGCCAAACCCTTTTCCATGCTCGAGCTGGTGGCACGGGTCAAGGCACTCCTGCGACGGGTCGACGCCATGGCCCGAAATCTGAAAATGGATGCCGGCAGTCTGATCAGCGATGGCCTGTCCATCGACCCGATCACCCGTGAAGTCTCCCTCGACGGCCGGCGTCTTGACCTCACGCCACGGGAATTCGACCTGCTGTACTTCTTCGCCCGCCAACCTGGCAAAGTCTTCTCGCGCATGGACCTGCTCAACGCGGTGTGGGGCTACAGCCACGAAGGCTACGAACACACGGTCAACACCCACATCAACCGCCTGCGCGCCAAGATCGAAGCCGATCCGGCGCAGCCGGCGCGCATCCTCACGGTGTGGGGCCGTGGCTACAAATTCGCAGCAAGCGGAGAGCAGCCATGAGGCTGACCCTGACTCAACGCCTGTCCCTGGTGTTCGCCGTGTTGTTGCTGGTGTGCTGCGGTACCTCGGCATGGATGCAGGTGCGCTCCAGTCAGATGCATGAACTGGAAGTGGTGCAGGGTTTGTCGCGGGATCTGGCGCAACACATCGCCCACGACACCGTGCTGATGGACCGCAATGGCCCGATGCCCAATGCCGTGCGCGAACTGTTCAGCCAACTGATGCTGGTCAATCCCAGTGTCGAGGTCTATCTGCTGGACACAGGAGGCCGGATTGTCGGCAGCGCCGCACCCGAAGGCCGGATACATCGGGAGCAGGTCGATCTGGTGCCGATCCAGCGTTTGCTAAAAGGCGAGGCCCTGCCGATTCTGGGCGACGATCCGCGCAGCGTCGACGGTCGCAAGGTGTTCAGCGCCGCGCCTTTGCGGGTCAACGGTCAGCCGGCCGGTTATTTGTATGTGGTGTTGCTCAGCGAAGCGCACGACCGCTTCGCCGAGCGCGGAGCCACCAGCGCGGCGCTCAATACCGCGTTGTTGTCCATCGGACTGGTGGCGTTGCTGTGCCTGATTGCCGGCCTCACGGCATTTGCCCTGATCACCCGGCCATTGCGGCGCTTGACCGAAAAAGTCAGTCAGTTTGATATCAACGGCGTTCCGGCCGCTTCGCCGGATCCTGAGCCGGAGCCGATGGAAAAGGCCGCCAGCCACGATGAGATAGCCGTACTCGACGCGGCCTTTCGGCAGATGCAAGCACGCCTCGGTGAACAATGGCGCTCGCTGACCCGTCAGGATCAGGAGCGTCGCGAACTGGTGGCCAACATTTCCCACGACCTGCGCACACCGCTGGCCTCGCTGCACGGTTACCTGGAAACCCTGTCGCTCAAGGACGCCACCTTGTCCCCCGCCGACCGCCGTCGTTATCTGGGAATCGCCCTGGATCAAAGCCGCAAGGTCGGCGGCCTAGCGCAATCGTTGCTGGAACTGGTGCGGCTGGAACACGGTTTCGTGCAACCGGTGCTGGAGCGTTTCTCCCTGACTGATCTGGTACAGGACATTTTTCAGAAGTTCGAACTCAGCGCCGAAGCGCGCCAGATTGAACTCAAGGCCACCTTCGCCCCCAACGTCGCCGTGGCCTGCGCCGACCTGGGGCTGATCGAGCGGGTGCTGACCAATTTGTTCGATAACGCCCTGCGCCACACGCCCCGAGGGGGAGAAATCGAACTCAGCCTCCGCCCCCAAGGGGCTTTTATCGAAGTGACCGTCAGCGACACCGGTCCTGGCATCGCCCCCCAACTGCGTGAAGGTCTGTTCCTGCGGCCATTCAACATTGGCGGCGCACGGCGCGATGGCGGGCTGGGGCTGCGGATCGTGCACCGGATCCTGCAATTGCACGGTCGCGAGATTGAGCTGATCGAAGTGCCGGGACGCGGTGCGACTTTTCGTTTTTCCTTGCCGGCGGATGAGCAAACGGCGGAGCAATGGATGACTCGTTCGATGAATATGAATTCGACGGGGAAATAGTCGATAGCCTCGGCCATGGCAGCAGCTATTATCCGGACTCTTCATTCCCGGCACGGATGCTACGTAATGCTCAATACCCTGCAAAACACCCCGCTATGGGTTTATGCGATCTTTCTGCTGCTCTGTTACTACGGCGTCAAAGCCTTATCCCCAACCCATGAAAGCAAAACGTCGTTGCTTGTCACTCCACCGCTTTTGCTCGGCTGGTCGTTGTACTCGCTGAACCTGACGCTGAACCCTCAACTATCGATTGGCTGCTGGTTGGCCGCCGTCATTATGGGCAGCCTCACGGCACTGGTTGTATTTGCGCACAAGGGTATTGAGCTGGATGATCCGGAAACCGGGCTGATCGTGCCGGGCACGGTTAAAACACCGGTGCTCTACCTGCTGTTTTTTGCCGTGAACTATTACTTCGGCTATCAGGATGAGGTGCATCCGGAGTTCGCCGTCACTGTTGAGATGTTGCTGCTCAAGGCCACGGCGTCAGGTTTTGTCTGCGGATTGATCAGCGGGCGGGCGCTGAAACTTTATCGGGTGCTGCTGACACTCCAGGCAAAACGCCCGCAGATGTCAGTCAGCTAAAAGCGCTCTCACCAAAAATGCAGACCAGCCACCTGTTCATCCGTGACAACGCAGCGCGGGTCCAATAGATTAGGCGGCCTGAAAAGGCCCTGTGCTTTCTCGCCTCAATCCAAGTTAAAGAAGTAGTGAAATTTCAATGTCCGATTCCAATACCGCTGAATCCGTAGTCACCTTGTCGTCCAAAGCGGAATACGAAAACTCCATCAATCTTTCACAACACGTGCCTCAGGCCAAGACCATCAGCGAGATGGTTCTGGACGCTTTTCAATCCACCCGGGAAAGCGATCAGATCCGCGAACTGCGCGCCGCGATTCGCCAGGCTCACGACAGCTTCGATGACGATAAAGCCTACGAATTGATGGGCGAACTCAAGCAATTGAAAGACGCCGAAGCGGCCGACATTGCGGCCCTGGAAGACCTGAGCAGCAAATTCCCGATCAGCCGCATTCTGTCCAGCTTCAAGGACGATCCGGCGTTCCAGGAAATCGTTTATGGCCTGGCGCTGAAGGTGCTCAACCAAACTCACCAGGCCATCAGCAACCCGAGCAACGGCAAGAGTAAAGCGGCTCGCGCCAAGAAAGAAGTCGAAGTGTTCACCATCAGCAAGGACGGCATCAGCGTCACCCTGCCCCTGCGCACCCCGCGCTCGCGCCTGAACGTTGACCGTGAAGCGCTGGAATTCCTGGGCTTCACTTTCGTCGGCGAAGGTGAAGAAGCGGAGCTGGAAAGCGAGACGTTCCTGGACAATGCCGGGGCCGAACAACCGGTCAACCGAAAAAACATCATCACCGCGCTGCAGCAGCAGACCGCGTTCGACGGTTACAGCATCGCCGCGCAGTAACGCTAAACGCTGCACACAAAAATCCCCGCCATCGAGCGGGGATTTTTATTGCCTGCGCGCACGAGATTGGCACTCGGCTCAGGTGCTGCACGCCATCTCAAACCGCCCACAAAAACGGTTTAGCCCTGATGAAATCTTGTAGTTTCCATAAAGAGAAAACGATCAGACAAAGACCACTAGACCAATTCAATAGGCGAGTGCTTTTCCTTCCAGACAATGCCCTTCCAATAACATCGCCCCCCATTACGTACACCATCTGGCAGGCGAGACTGCCGACGAAAAAACCAGCGAGCGAAAGAGGCACGTTAACAGTCGCTTCGTCTGACTGATTAGCGATGACATAAGAGGTGATTGCCACAATGGTCAACGGATTGCTCAGCGTTAACGCAAACACAGAGAAAAAGCCTGATTGGCGTGTGATGCTCATTGTCGAATCAGAGGACGCAGTGATCCTTATACCCAAATAGAAGAGATAGGCTATTGAGACAACTGTCAGAAGATCCAGATAGCCCAATACAAAGGTTTTGATCAGCGCTACCCCCATCAACGCGACTGCGGCATACAGAGCATCCGCCAGGGCTGCTCCGAACGCACCTGGTACGGCGCTCAATCGTCCATGCAAGATGGACTGCCTCAATATAATCAAGGCAATCGGCCCAAAGGTGATCGACAACACGATTGAAAATAATAGAGATCGCTGAAAATCCTGCACGTCCTTGCCCTCTGATTCCATTTCCCTTCACGATACTAATCCTGACCCGAGATGGTCATTCATCCCTGCCCGGCCCAGCTGAACCGTAGCGAGCAAAGCAGGTGCTGGCATTAGGAGACTTCCTAAATGCCATACTCCGTTTTCCTAAACAATCTGATCCTTCGCACAACCAAGAGTTATGCAAAAGGGGCTCGAGTTCAGAACCACCTGAATCGCCCCCAACAAAAAGCCCCGCCATTCTCTCGAAAGGCGGGGCTTTTCTTTACAGCATCCGACGCTTAAGGCGCGTACGTCAGCAACAGCTCGCCCGGCACTTTGAAGTCCAGCGACATCATCACGCTCAACGCAGTAATGGTGAAGATCGAGAACACGAACAGCTTGCGTGCCCAGACCGTGTCATCCACTGCCTTGTAGCCCGTCCAGGCCATGTACAGCCAGTACATGCCCATGGCCGCGGCGACGGCGAGGTAGCTCATGCCGGCGTAGCCGCTGAAGGTCAGCATCAAGGTCGCCACGAGGAAGGCCAGGATGTAGAGCAGGATGTGTTTCTTGGCCACTTCAATGCCGCGCTTCACTGGCAACACCGGAATCGATGCGGCCAGGTAATCGTTGAAGCGGAAGATTGCGATGGCATAGGAATGCGGCATCTGCCACAGGCTGAACATCACCAGCAACGTCAACGCGGCCATGTCGAAGTTATTGCTGACGGCGACGTAACCGATCACCGGCGGCATCGCCCCCGACAGACTCCCCACCAGCGTGCCGTGAACCGACTTGCGCTTGAGGTACAGGCTGTAGAAGCCGACGTAGATGACAAAACCGATCACCGCGAACAACGCGGCCAACGGGTTGGCCACCTTGTACAACAGTGCAACGCCGAGAACACCAAGGACGGTCGCATAAGCCAGGGCCAGTTTCAGGGAGATCAAGCCCTGGACCAGCACCCGGTTCTTGGTGCGTTCCATCTTCAGGTCGATGTCGCGGTCGATGCAGTTGTTGAACACGCAACCGGAAGCCACCACCAGGGACGTGCCGATCATCGCGGCCAGGAAGATGGCCAGATCGACATGCCCTTTGGAGGCCAGGAAAAATCCGCCTGCCACTGAAAGCACGTTACCGAAAATGATCCCCGGTTTGGTGATTTGGATAAAGTGCTTCAAGGACATCCGGACTTACCTCAGTGCGCCATCATGTTGGTGTGGATGCTGAACATGATCCACAGCGACAGGCCTACCAACAGGACAATTACGATCGCGGCGAAAACAAACGCAATCACGTTGTTACGCTGCGCTGCCGAACGGTCCAGGTGGAGGAAGTACACCAGGTGCACCAGCACCTGGATCACTGCGAAGGCCAGTACGATCCACAGAGTCAGGGCTTTCGGCAGCGACGGGTACATCACCAGGCCGAAAGGAATGACGGTCAGGATCACCGACAGAATGAAACCGATAGCGTAGGACTTGACGCTGCCGTGGCCGGCGTCGTGGCTATCGTGGGAATGAGCGTTAGCCATTTACATAGTCCCCATCAGATAAACAACGGTGAATACGCAGATCCACACCACGTCCAGGAAGTGCCAGAACAGGCTCAGGCAGCTCAGACGGGTCTTGTTGGTCGCCGTCAGGCCGTTTTTCTGCACCTGGTACATCATGATCGCCATCCAGATCAGACCGCTGGTCACGTGCAGACCGTGGGTGCCGACCAGGGTGAAGAACCCGGACAGGAAGCCGCTGCGGCTAGGACCGAAGCCCTCGGAGATCAACATGTGGAACTCGTTGACTTCCATGCCGATGAAGCCGGCGCCGAACAGGAAGGTCAGGGCCAGCCAGCCCAGGACCTGGTTCTTCTTGCCCTTGAACAACGCCAGCATGGCGAAGCCGTAGGTGATCGAACTGAACAGCAGCAGAGCGGTTTCGCCCAGTACGTATGGCAGCTCGAAGATGTCGTGGCCCGACGGGCCACCCGCTACGTTGTTAACCAGTACCGCGTACGCCGCGAAGATCGACGCAAACAGAATGCAGTCGGTCATCAGGTAGAGCCAGAAACCGAATACGGTCATCTCGCCCGAGTCGTGGTGATGGTCATCATGCCCATGTCCATCGACATGGGTGTGTCCAGCATTGGTCACTAAGTTCGACATGGTTTAAGCCTGTTCCAACGAGGTTTCAACACGGGTGGCGGTGGCTGGAATTTTCCCGGCCGCTACCAGACGCTTGTGCTGCTCGGCTTCGATGCGCTCGATCACGTCGACCGGCACCATATAGCCTTGATCATCGCGTGCAGCGTGGATCACGAAGTAGCCCACGGTGCCAACCAGACCAACGATGGCCAACCACCAGATGTGCCAGATCATCGCGAAACCGAACACGGTCAACAGAGCACCCATGACCAGACCGGTCGCGGTGTTGTTTGGCATGTGGATCGGCTCGTACTTGGCCGGAGCCTTGTAGGCGGTGCCGTTTTCCTTGGCTTCGGTGAACGGGTCGATGCCTTCTGCTTTTGGCAGCACGGCAAAGTTGTAGAACGGTGGTGGCGAGGAGGTCGACCATTCCAGGGTGTGGGCATTCCATGGGTCGCCGTGCTCGCACATGTTCTGCGGCAGCTTGCGGTCACGGATACTCACGTACAGCTGGATCAGCTGGCAGGCGATACCTGCAGCGATCATCACCGCACCGAACATGGCCACGTACAGGTACGGTACCCACTCAGGGTTGGTGGTGGCATTCAGACGACGGGTCATGCCCATGAAGCCCAGTACATAGAGCGGCATGAACGCGACGAAGAAGCCGGAGATCCAGAACCAGAATGCTGCCTTGCCCCAGCCTTCGTGCAGCTTGAAGCCGAACGCTTTCGGGAAGTAGAAGCCGAAACCTGCGATGTAACCGAATACCGCGCCGCCGATGATCACGTTATGGAAGTGCGCGATCACGAACAGGCTGTTGTGCAGTACGAAGTCAGCACCCGGGATGGCCAGCAGTACGCCGGTCATGCCGCCGATGGCGAAGGTCACCATGAAGCCCAGGGTCCACAGAACCTGGCTGGTGAAACGCAGACGGCCTTGATAGATGGTGAACAGCCAGTTGAATAGCTTCACACCCGTCGGGATCGAAATCAGCATCGTCGCCAGACCGAAGAAGGCGTTGACGCTGGCACCCGAACCCATGGTGAAGAAGTGGTGCAGCCAAACCATGAAGCCCAGGATCGAGATCGCGCCACTGGCGTAGACCATCGAGTGGTGGCCGAACAGGCGCTTGCCGGTGAAGGTCGAGATGACTTCGGAGAAGATCCCGAACGCTGGCAGAATCAGGATGTAAACCTCGGGGTGACCCCAAGCCCAGAACAGGTTGACGTACATCATCGGATTGCCACCAAGTTCATTGGTGAAAATGTGGAAATCCATGTAACGGTCAAGCGTCAGCAAAGCCAGGGTAGCGGTCAGGATCGGGAACGAAGCCACGATCAGGACGTTGGCCCAGGTGCAGGTCCAGGTGAAGATCGGCATGTCCATCAGCTTCATGCCAGGGGTACGCATTTTCAGCACGGTGGCCAGGAAGTTGACCCCCGTCAGCGTCGTACCCAGGCCGGATAGCTGCAGCGCCCAGATGTAGTAATCCATCCCCACGCCCGGGCTGTATTGCAGGCCCGACAGCGGCGGATAGGCAACCCAACCGGTCTTGGCGAATTCGCCAACGCCCAGGGACAGGTTGATCAGCACCACGCCGGAAACCAGCAGCCAGAAGCTCAGGGAGTTCAGGAACGGGTAGGCAACGTCACGCGCGCCGATCTGCAGCGGCACTGCAAGGTTCATCAGGCCGGTGAAGAATGGCATCGCCATGAAGATGATCATGATCACACCGTGAGCGGTGAAGATCTGGTCATAGTGTTCAGGTGGCAGGTAGCCAGGCGAACCCTCGGTGGCCATGGCCAACTGGGTACGCATCATGATGGCGTCGGCAAAACCACGCAGCAGCATGACCATGGCGACGACGATGTACATCACGCCGATTTTCTTGTGGTCGACCGAGGTCAACCACTCGGTCCACAAATAGGTCCACTTCTTGAAGTAGGTGATTGCAGCGAACAGTGCCAGACCGCCGAGCGCGATCATGGCGATGGTCACCATCACGATCGGTTCGTGGAACGGGACCGCTTCCCAACTTAATTTACCAAACATCGTTTACTCCTCTGCCCCGGCAGCTGAATGCGAACTCATGTCCATCCCTTCCATGGCGGCCACTTCGTGCTCTTTCTTCTCGTGGTGCATTGGCTTGCCCGGTTTCATACCTTCGTACTTGTCGACGATGATCTGGAACAGGTTCGGCGTGACCGAGGAGTAAAGCTCGACTGGGTTGTTCTGGCTCTGCTTGGACAGGGCTGCGTATTCAGCTTGTTCAAGCTGTTTAGGTGCCTTTTTGACTTCGCTTACCCAGGCGTCGAAATCTTCCTGAGAAGTGGCGATAGCTTTGAATTTCATGCCGGTGAAACCTGCGCCGCTGTAGTTGGCGGAGATACCGTCCATTTCAGCGTTCTGGTTGGCGATCAGGTGCAGTTTGGTCTGCATGCCCGCCATCGCGTAGATCTGACCGCCCAGAGCAGGGATGAAGAACGAGTTCATCACGGCGTCGGAAGTGATCTTGAAGTTGATCGGGGTGTGCGCCGGGAACACGATCTTGTTGACCGTGGCGATGCCTTGTTCCGGGTAGATGAACAGCCACTTCCAGTCCAGCGCGACCACTTCAATGGTGACCGGCTTGACGTCGGATTCCAGCGGCTTGTAAGGGTCCAGTGCGTGGGTCGACTTGTAGGTGACGTAACCCAGGGCAATGATGATCAGTACCGGAATAGTCCACACCGCGATTTCGATCTTGGTGGAGTGGGACCATTTTGGCGTGTAGACGGCGTCCTGGTTGGAAGCGCGGTATTTCCAGGCGAACAGGAACGTCATGACGATGACCGGCACGACGACCAACAGCATCAGCAGCGTTGCGGTGATGATCAGGTTTCGCTCATCCAGGCCGACCTGGCCCTTGGGATCGAGCAAGGTCATGTTGCAGCCTCCCAGCAACAACGTGCCGAGCAGCGGCAATAAGCCTAGTAGTCTGGGGTACCTGTTTTTACTCATCTCACGACCTCTAAAGCAGCTTGCGCAATGCAGTTGGGTTTTGATCGCCAACACTTCACCCTGCCAAGGGTTGGCATTTTTCTTGGATTGAATAAGGGCCTGCCCGTCGCGCGTCAGACGCGGTTCGACAATTGCTGGGCCTGCGGTGTGTTCTTATTCGAATTCGTGGTCAAGGGCCTTGTTACAGACCAATTCCATTTGGTGCGGATCGTCGGAAGGCACCGACAATGGGGAGTCGCATGAAGCCATCAGGCTTCTCGACGCCCTGTTCTACTCATACGCCTGAGTCAGGATGAGCAGTGCCGGGAATTCAGTGCGGGCGATTGTAGATATGTAGCGATTCATAAACCATGTCTCATCCCGAAATAATTTTTATCCGTTCCAGCAACAATCATTCACGGTTTTTGCAAAAGTGGGCCATGGTATCGAAATTAATTCTCAACAAAAACACCAAAAAATGTAGGTGTACCGCGCGAAGTTCAGACAGCTTCCTGGGCTCTGCGCTCGCCTCAGACCCTGCTCTACCCCCTATGTGACAAGGGCTTTGGCAATTCGCCAGCCCCTGTTAAAACTGCCTGTTTCGGCTGATTGGCACCGAAAGCGGTAGAGGCTTGCAGAGCCTGTTTTGGCTACCTGAAGGTGTCCCGATTCCATGTCTTGAAATGACTTGCGACACTCGAGCTGTGACAACATGTCGCACACATGCCGCATCCGTAATTGTCGCGCATCAAGGTCTTTTCATTTGAACTTTGAACATGCAAAACGCCCCGGCCTCTCAACGAGGACCGGGGCGTTTTTTGTTTCCTGCAACGGTGTGGCGGACGGCCTCAGCGCAGCGCTTTGCGGTTACGCCAAGTGAGCAACGGCACCAGCACCACGACCAGCACGAACGCCGTCAGCGCCCATTGTGCCAGGGACAAACCAAGGATCGGCGGGTACGGCGTGGAGCAGAAACCGTCGACCTGGAAGCCCAGCGGGAAGATCTTCGCCAGCGGCAGGCCGTCGACGATCGGTTGCAGCACATCGATGCCGCAGCTGACTTCCGGGTACAGCTGGGTATAGACGTGATGCCCGGCCACTCCGACGCCTGCGATGGCGCTGATCACCACCAACGCCTCGAACAGCGTGAGGCTGCGGCGGGTGCGCATCGCCGCGCCGATAAACGCGAAGAGCGCGATCAGCAACAATGCGTAGCGCTGCAAGATGCACAGCGGGCACGGCGCCTCGCCCAGCACCACTTGCATGTACAGCGCGCCACCGATCAGCGCCAGGCAGATGATGCCCAGCAACACCAGATAGCGCCGTTCACGTCCCAACCGCATTGTTTCCTCGCTCATCGCGTTTCCCTTCTGTGTCCGTGGATCAGCTCGCCGGCGGCTGCGCTTGCAACTGCTGCATCAGGCTGACGTTGTCTTCGATATGCCAATTGGCCGCGATGCGACCGTTGTCGATCTGATAAATATCGGTTGCCCGGAAGTCTACACGCTGGCCCTGACCTTTGAGAGCCTTGAACGGGCCGGTGAAGTGCCCGCGAAAGTGCAAATGCACCACCACCCGATCACCGGCAATGATCATTTGTTCGATCTCGCAGCTCAGGTCCGGCACCGCCGTGCGAAAGAACTTCGACGCCAGTAACGGCCCGGTCGGCCCCTGAACCCGGCCTTCGGGCGGGGTCTTGTCGACGAACTGCTCCGACAAGGCCGCCTTGGCCAACGCCTCCTCCCCCGAATTCCAGAAGCTGCCGTAACGCCGGGCGGCCAACTCCATGGCATCGCGCTGCGCCTTGGGCAGGCTCTGATCGACGATCAAGGATTGCGGCTGGAGCAAGGCCGGCTCGGCGCAAGCAAAGGGGCTCGCCAACAGCGCAGCGGTCAGGCTGAGGCCGGCCAGAGTTGAACGGCGGGAGAAAGTGATGTGAGTCATGGGGCGATCCTGATCATGTAAACGAACGAGCGCCTATCATCAGCATCGGGGAATAAACGATAAACCGGTTAAGAACGGATTAACCTTTAAGCGTTTTTTACGAATCGAAGATCAAGAAATCGCAGCCTCCGGCAGCTCCTACGGGGTATACGCGATCCCCTGTAGGACCTGCCGAAGGCTGCGATCTTTTAAAAAACCTTACTCCAACGCCGCAGCCGGCCCAAAGAACTCGTAACGGCTTTGTTTCTCCGGCACCCCCAAGGCCTTGAGGTGACGCTTGATCGCCGCCATGAAGCCTTTAGGCCCCAGGAAGTAAGCATCCACATCGCGCTGCTGCGGCAACCACTCGCCGAGTTGCTCCTGGCTCAACAGACCAACCTTGTCTGCCGCCGGGCTGACGCCATCGTCTTCGGCGTAGCAATAGAAACGCTTGAGCTGCGGATGACGCTCGGCCAGGCCATCGATCCAGTCGCGAAAGGCATGCACGCCGCCGTTGCGCGCGCAGTGGATAAAATGCACCGGCCGCTCGGTCGCCAGCGCTGCTTCGAGCATCGCCAGTGTCGGGGTGATGCCGACGCCGCCACTGATCAGCACCAACGGTTTGTCACTGGAGGTCAGGGTGAAGTCGCCCGCTGGCGGGAACAGCATGATGCTCGCGCCGACGTGGAGTTGATCGTGCAAATGGTTGGAGGCACGACCGCCGGTTTCGCGCTTGACGCTGATGCGGTACTGGCCCTTGTTCGCCAGCGCCGACAGCGAATAGTTACGCCGGATTTCTTCGCCGTCGAGGATCAGTTTCATGCCGATGTACTGGCCGGGCTCGGCCGCGAGAATCGGCCCTTTATCCGCCGGCTCGAAGTAGAACGAAGTGATTTCCGAGCTTTCCTCGACCTTGGCCGCCACGATGAATTCCCGCGCGCCGCGCCAGCCGCCCGGTGCCTGGGCTTTCTGGTCGTAGATACTGGCTTCGGCACCGATCAGGATTTCGGCCAGTTGGTTGTAGGCCGCGCCCCAGGCGCTCATCACTTCAGGGGTGGCGATCTCTTCGCCCAACACTTCAGAGATGGCTCGCAACAGGCAGCTGCCCACGATCGGGTAATGTTCCGGGAGGATTTGCAGGGCCACGTGCTTGTTGATGATCTTGGCCACCAGGTCGCCCAACTGATCGAGCTGGTCGATATGCCGCGCATACATCAACACGCCGTTGGCCAAGGCGCGAGGCTGATCGCCGCTGGCCTGGTGGGCCTGGTTGAACAGCGGGCGGACTTCCGGGTATTCGGAGAGCATCATGCGATAGAAGTGAGTGATCAATGCCTCGCCACCGCTTTCCAGCAGCGGTACGGTGGATTTGACGATGGCACGGTCTTGAACGCTAAGCATAAGAGCAACTCCTGGGCTTTATATGAATACCCTTTGCTTATCAGTTTCCATGCCAAAAATTAAAACCTTATAAATCAGATAGTTAAAAACACAGTAGTCATATCGACACTCATCGATTTATAGTCATAGCGACTACACGGAGTCATTATGACTGCAAAATTACTGCTCACGACCTTGCTGCCCCTGGTCTCCGACCTGTCCCGCGAGCTGCCCGAAGGCGAGCGCTATCGGCGCCTGCTCGAAGCCATGCGCGCCCTGCTCCCTTGCGACGCCGCCGCCCTGCTGCGACTCGACGGCGAATGGCTGGTGCCGCTGGCCGTGGACGGGTTGAGCACCGACACTCTCGGTCGACGTTTCAAGGTCAGCGAACACCCGCGCTTCGAAGCGCTGCTCAGCAGTCCCGGCCCGACTCGCTTCGCCGCTGACAGTGACTTGCCCGATCCGTATGACGGCCTGATCGATGGTTTGCACGAGCACCTGGAAGTCCACGACTGCATGGGCTGCCCGCTGTTTATCGACGAGCGTCCGTGGGGCTTGCTGACCCTCGACGCTCTCGACCCAGAACGTTTCGAACCGATCGAACTGGACGCCCTGCAAGCCTTCGCCAGCCTCGCCGCCGCCACCGTAAACGCCGCCGAGCGCATCGAACGGCTGGCCAATCGCGCCGAAGACGAACATCAGCGCGCCGAGGTTTACCGCCAGGCCAGCGGCCAGCAGAGCCGCGAAATGATCGGCCAGAGCAAGACTTACAAGCGCCTGGTGGAAGAGATCAACCTGGTGGGCGGCAGCGACCTGACGGTGCTGATCACCGGGGAAACCGGGGTCGGCAAAGAACTGGTGGCCCAAGCCATCCACGCCGCGTCGCCCCGAGCCGACAAACCAATCATCAGCCTCAACTGCGCCGCCCTGCCGGACACCCTGGTGGAGAGCGAACTGTTCGGCCACGTGCGCGGTGCTTTCACCGGGGCGACGAACGATCGTCGCGGCAAGTTCGAACTGGCCAATGGCGGCACGTTGTTTCTCGATGAAGTGGGCGAACTGTCGCTGGCGGTGCAGGCCAAATTGCTGAGGGTACTGCAGAGCGGGCAATTGCAGCGGCTGGGGTCGGACAAGGAACATCAGGTCGACGTGCGGCTGATCGCGGCGACCAACCGCGACCTGGCCGAAGAAGTGCGCAGCGGTCGCTACCGCGCCGACTTCTATCATCGCTTGAGCGTTTACCCGTTGCTGGTGCCCGCATTGCGGGATCGCGGTCGGGATGTGCTGCTGCTCAGCGGCTACTTCCTGGAACAAAACCGCTCACGCATGGGCCTCAACAGCCTGCGCCTGACCAGCGATGCCCAAGCGGCATTGTTGGCGTATGGTTGGCCGGGGAACGTGCGGGAGCTGGAGCACTTGATTGGCCGCAGTGCGTTGAAGGCGCTGGGTAATTGCACGCAACGGCCGAAGATTCTCAGCTTGAGCGCGGCGGATCTGGATTTGCCCAATGGCGGCGTTGTACCCGCGCCAGAACCGGTGGATGCTGCGCCAGCGACTGTGTTGATTCCGGGGGATTTGCGTGAAGCCACCGAGCACTATCAACGCCAACTGATCAGCGCTTGCCTGGAACGGCACCAGCACAACTGGGCCAGCGCGGCACGGGAGCTGGGTCTGGATCGGGCGAACCTGGGGCGGATGGCCAAGCGGTTGGGTATGAAATAAGCCAAGATCGCAGCCTTCGGCAGCTCCTACATTGACCGCAATCCCTTGCAGGAGCTGCCGAAGGCTGCGATCTTTTGATCTACCCAACATTCATTGGCACTAAAGCCTGCCCCCGACAAGTCGATAACCCGGCATCGATAGCTGTTGGCGATCTTCACAATCGCCCACCACCTTTCTCCACAGAAGGTTTTTATGTCTTCCAACAAAGCCCGCGCAGATTCACTTTCGCTTCTGCTGTTTACCTTGCGCAGCGGCAAGCTGATGGCGATCAACCTGCTGAAAGTCAGCGAAATCATCCCCTGCCCGCCACTGACCAAGCTGCCGGAGTCGCATCCCCACGTCAAAGGCATCGCCACCCTGCGCGGCGCGTCGTTGTCGGTGATCGACCTGAGCCGCGCCATCGGTGAACGCCCGCTGGAAGACCCGAACGGTGGCTGCCTGATCGTCACCGACGTCAGCCGCTCCAAGCAGGGCCTGCACGTTCAGGCGGTGAGCAAGATCGTCCACTGCCTGACCACCGACATCCGTCCACCACCCTTCGGCTCTGGCGGCGTGCGCTCGTACATCACCGGCGTGACGTCGGTCGACGGTACGCTGGTGCAGGTGCTGGACATCGAAAAGGTCATCCACGGCATTGCGCCGGCGCAGATCGAAATGGCCCCGACCGAACTGAGCATGGAAGAGGCTGAAGTACTGGGCAATGCGCGAATTCTGGTGGTCGATGACAGCCAGGTCGCACTGCAACAATCGGTGCACACCCTGCGCAACCTCGGCCTGCAATGCCACACCGCCCGCAGCGCCAAGGAAGCCATCGACTGCCTGCTGGACCTGCAAGGCACCGCCCAGCAGATCAACCTGATCGTCTCGGACATCGAAATGTCGGAGATGGACGGCTATGCCTTCACCCGCACCTTGCGCGAAACCCCGGACTTCTCGCACCTCTACGTGTTGCTGCACACCTCGCTGGACAGCGCGATGAACAGCGAGAAGGCTCGACTGGCCGGGGCCAACGGGGTGCTGACCAAGTTCTCCTCGCCAGAACTGACCAAGTGCCTGATCGAGGCGGCCAGGGTCGTCGCCGAACAAGGTCACTGAGTGTGGCCGAGGACTTTTGTTTTCTGATGCGGCGCAACCTCGCCGAGGGTGTGCCGCCTTTCACTTGGCCAAACGACATTGAGTTGACCGAGTACCGTCCCGAACTCGCCGAAGCCGTTCATCACTTGATGGAACTGGGTTATCGGGAGGGCGGCGGTCGCGTGCCGGCGCTGGAAGTCTGGCAACAGCGTTTCGAAACCGATCCTGAATACGATCCTACCCTGTGCTTCATCGCTCTGGATGCCGAAGGCATCGTCGGCGTCGCCCAGTGCTGGACCAGTGCCTACATCAAGGACTTGGTGGTGCACCCGCGTGCTCGAGGCCTCGGACTTGGCCGTGCGCTGCTGCTCCATGCTTTCAAGGTGTTTGCGCAGCGCCGCGAAGGTTTTGTGGATTTGAAGGTGCGGGAAGACAACCTTCGGGCGCGGGGTTTGTATGAAAGTGCCGGGATGTATGTGGTCCGCCGGGAGCCTGTGCCTGTCTGACAGACCGCTTTCGCGAGCAAGCCATCAGGCATACTCCGACCTTGACCACTACACGCCAAGGATGCCTGATCATGAAAGCCACCACCCTGACCTTCCTCTGCCTCACCACCCTCGCCGCCCAGGCCCACGCCTCCAGCCCCGATGCCTGGGCCGCCTTCGACAGAGCCGTGCTCGCCAGTTGCACCAAGGCCAGCGGCCTGAAAAACCCCCAACCCGTCGGCAACGCCGCGCAGTTCGATGACCGGGTCRGTTATACCGCACTCCTGCTGCAAGGCCAGTACCCGCAAAAACACATGAAAGGCCAGCAAGGCACCGAGCTGTGCCTCTACAACAAGAAAAGCAAAACCGCCTACGTCACCGAATGGGACTCCATCCGTCCAACGGCAAAAGCGCAGTGACTGGCGCATAACTTGCTTTGGCACAGGCCTTTGCGGTGGCTTTCTGTCGCCGTTTCATGCCCTCACAGGTCACTGGCCGTTCAATGAATACACCGTTTTCCTGCGTAGGTTGTGGCAAATGCTGCAACGACCACCATGTTCCCCTGACACTGGCCGAAGCCCGCATGTGGGCGGCCGATGGCGGCCAGGTGATCGTGCTGGTGGAAGCCTTTCTCGCCAACGGCCTGGGCCTGCCAACACAACAACGCGAACACGCCGAGCGCCGTTCGGCGCTGGTTCGCAGCGGCACTTGCGAAGCGCACGTGGCGATCACCTTCGCCGCCTACAACGTCGGCCCCTGCCGGAATCTTGACGAAGACAACCTCTGCCGCATCTACGAACGCCGACCGCTGGTGTGCCGCATCTATCCAATGGAAATCAACCCGCACATCCCGCTCAACCCGGCGGTGAAGGATTGCCCGCCCGAGTCATGGGAAAAAGGTCCGGATCTGATTGTTGGGGGTGAACTGGTCGATCAGGAACTCGCAGGATTGATCCAGCGCTCCCGCCAGGCGGATCGCGACGAGATTCAGGCCAAGGATGCGATTTGCGCGCTATTGGGAATTCGGACGACAGCGCTAAAGGGCGATGGGTTTACCGCTTATCTGCCGGACATGACCGCGTTTGCCATGGTTATCGATCAGGTGGCACAGCCATCGTTGGCGGGGTCGGGCAGTGAATGGGTGTTTCATGTGTCTGGCGATGATGTTGCCGGGCAAGTGCGGGCGGCCGGGGCGCAGGTGGTGACTGAAGCGCCGCTGAACTATGCGTTTATTTCGTTGCGGGCGGCCTGAGCCAGAGGGTGTGTTGCATTTAATTGCCTCATCGCGAGCAAGCTCGCGATGACGGCAGATCACGCACCGCGCAGGTAAAAACTCAGCGCTTGCCCATCGAACGACGAGTGCCGGGAGGCGCTGCGCCCGGGGTCTTGGTGTGGCCGTTCTTGGCGCCATTCTTGTACCAAGGCTGGCTGGCATTCTTCGCTGCGGCCAGTTCGCCCGGCTTGAATGGAAACTTGAACGCCGGGATCGCCGCTTTGGTTTCGCTGTCGGCGCTGGAGTCGACGCTGTCGGGCAGGTCTGCCTGGTCGTCGCGCAAAGCGTCGGCAACCGGCGGTTGTGTCGGGGAAGTCATGAAAGCTCCGGGTGATGCTAAAGAGTCGGGCCCGGTAGGCGAGCCGCGAAAGGCGGCAGTATACCTGTGTCGGAGGCTGCAGGCTGCAGCTGGTCAGTCGGGTTTTGTGCCGACTGACCAACCGCCATCGCAAGCCTGCTCGCGATGAACGATAACGCGGTCTACGCCGGGTCGACGTTATCCAGCGCCCGGTTCACCGCCAGTTCCGCCAGCATGATGCTCTGTTGAATCGCCAGCGCCGTGTAGCGCTGCGGGCCGGTCAGGTCGTTGGCGAAATCGCTGGCCAGGACACTCGCCGTGGCTAACGATTCGTAGGCGTGGGCCAAGAGGCTTTCGGTATCCATATTCGGGGCGACGATGAACATGGTGCTGGGGCGGCGTTTTTTTTCGGTGTAGGGCGTTGGGGGATCGAGGTAGTAGTCGAGCGCGCGTTTTATGGCTTCGCGGTCTTTGAGTAATTCTTCGGCGCGCGAGGCTTCGGCGTTGGGAGTGGTGGTGCTGAAGGGTGGATCGGGAATTAACTTGTTGCTCATTGAAACATCCTCTAATCAATTGGAGCCATCACTCATCGTTTCTCACGCGACGGAGTGGTGGCAGCTATGTGCGGAGTGAGAAACCGGTAGAGGATCAAACCCGGCCGGACCGAAGTCCGCCCGCACACAGCCGCCATAGAGCATTGCAGGCAGCGGATAAGCTGGCGGCGATTATGGTGGTACTGGCGATGGATTAAAACCTCTTCCGGGCTCTCACACCCGATCGCTGAATTGTCAGCGACAGCCAAAGACTAGAGAGCCCGCTTCCGACGAACAACCTGAAAGATGCGTGGGAAAGGTCTGCGTTCAGGCACATCCATTAAACATTCAAAAGCGGAACGCGGAGCGTCCCTGGAGGCGTTCCCACGCAGGAGCGTGGGAACGATCATTCGGGTACAGACGAAAGAGATTGGTCGGCTGTCAGGCCGCCTTCACGAACAAGCCCCCCCCACCATTGAACGGTGCACACCCGCCCCTCACCACTCAACAGGCCGAGCGTTAGCTCGCCTGCCGCTTTTGATCTTGATTCACCCGCCCCTTCGGGAGGCTGAGTGGAGGTGTTCATCTGGGGATTGGCGCACAGCGCCGTTCGACGCAGTCGAACACATCGCATGTAGGTTGAAGCGAAGCCAACCGTAGGGCGATGCCCCCAGATGGATACCGGAGCGAAGGAACCCCGAGCCTTAGCGAGGGGCCGTACGTTCGGGGCGAGACCTTTTGGTTACTTTTGGGGCGTTTGCCAAAAGTGACCCGCTGTAAGAGCGGAACCATAAGTGGCCGTTACCGCAGAAATGGATATGTACTCAGTCAGTAAGAACCTGGTCGGCTATAAGGCCGCCAAGATCAAAACAAGATCCCGGTCCAAACTGACAGCGCCGTCAGTTACCCGTCACGCTCCTGACCGGCGAACAGGTTTATAAAGGAAGGTATAAACCTGACAAAACCAGACCACTCAGCCCGGCGCCCCACTCGCATGCGAATTCAGAAAAAAACCGCCCTGCTCGCCGCCCTTCTGATCACCCTGGCAGCGACGGGCGTTTGGTACGCCACCAAACCCGTCACCACCAAACTGGCCGCACCCACCGCCATTCCCGTGCGGGTGGTCAGCGTCGTCGAAAAAGATGTACCCCGTTACGTCAGCGGCATCGGCTCGGTGTTGTCCTTGCACAGCGTGGTCGTGCGCCCGCAAATCGACGGCATCCTCACCAAACTGCTGGTCAAGGAAGGCCAACTGGTGAACCAGGGCGACCTGCTGGCCACCCTCGATGACCGCTCGATCCGCGCCAGCCTCGACCTGGCCCGGGCGCAACTGGGCGAAAGCCAGGCGCAACTGCAAGTGGCCCAGGTCAACCTCAAGCGCTACAAACTGCTCAGTGTCGACGACGGCGTGTCCAAGCAGACCTACGACCAGCAACAAGCCCTGGTCAACCAACTCAAAGCCACCGCCCAAGGCAATCAGGCCTCGATCGACGCTGCTTTGGTGCAGCTTTCCTACACACAGATTCGCTCGCCAGTCACCGGTCGCGTTGGCATTCGCACAGTCGATGAAGGCAACTTCCTGCGCATGACCGACACTCAAGGCTTGTTCACAGTGACCCAGATCGACCCGATCGCCGTGGAATTTTCCCTGCCCCAGCAAATGCTGCCGACCCTGCAAGGCCTGATCAACGATCCACAGCACACGCCGGTCAAGGCTTACATCGGTGCCGACACTGACGGCGAAACCGGCAACCTGCTGGGCGAAGGCCACCTGACCCTGATCGACAACCAGATCAACGCCAACACCGGCACCATCCGCGCCAAGGCCGAATTCGCCAACCCCGCACAGAAGCTCTGGCCGGGCCTGCTGGTGACGGTAAAGATTCAGACTGCGCTGGATAAAAATGCATTGGTGGTGCCGCCCACGGTCGTACAACGCGGGCTCGATCAACATTTCGTGTACAGGGTCAACGGCGACAAGGTCGAAGCCGTGCAGGTGCAGATGGTCTATCAAGGCAGTGGCCAGGACATTATCAAAGGCGTTAAACCGGGCGACGCGCTGGTCAGCGACGGCCAATCGAGGCTCAAACCCGGCTCGACGGTTCAGGTACTGAGCGAGCCACCGCAAATGGTCCAGTCGGAGCCAAAACCATGAAGGGCCACGGTTCCATTTCCGCGTGGTGCATCGATCATCCGGTGGCGACGGTACTGCTGACCTTTGCCCTTATATTGCTCGGCGTCATCGCTTTCCCGCGACTGTCGATTGCGCCACTGCCGGAAGCGGAATTCCCGACCATTCAGGTGGCCGCGCAGCTGCCCGGCGCCAACCCGGAGACCATGGCCTCATCGGTGGCCACGCCGCTTGAAGTGCAATTCAGTGCCATCCCCGGCGTGACCCAGATGACCTCGAGCAGCGCCCTGGGTTCGACCATCCTGACCCTGCAATTCACCCTCGACAAAAGCATCGACACCGCCGCTCAGGAAGTCCAGGCCGCAATCAACACCGCCGCCGGCAAACTGCCCAAAGATATGCCGAACCTGCCGACGTGGAGGAAGGTCAATCCGGCCGACAGCCCGGTGCTGATTCTCAGCATCAACTCACCGCAAATGCCCGGCACCGAACTCAGTGACCTGGTAGAAACCCTGCTCGCCCGTCAGATCAGCCAGATCGACGGTGTAGGCCAAGTGAACATCACCGGTCAGCAACGTCCGGCGATTCGCGTGCAGGCCTCGGCGGACAAACTCGCCGCCATTGGCCTGACCCTGGCGGACATTCGCCTGGCGATCCAGCAAACCAGCCTCAACCAGGCCAAAGGTGCGCTGTACGGCGAGTCGAGCATTTCGACCCTGTCCACCAACGACCAGTTGTTCCACCCCGAGGATTACAGCCAACTCATCGTTTCCTACAAGAACGGTGCCCCAGTCCATCTCAAGGACGTGGCCAAAGTGGTCAACGGTTCAGAAGATGCCTACATCCAGGCCTGGGCTGACGGCCAGCCGGGGGTAAACCTGGTAATTTTCCGGCAACCGGGGGCCAACATCGTCGAGACCGTTGATCGCATTCAAGCGGCCCTGCCGACGCTGAATGCCATGTTGCCGGCCTCGGTGCAGGTCAAGGTGTTGATCGACCGTACCCAGACCATCCGCGCCTCGCTGCATGAAGTGGAAGTCACCCTGCTGATCGCGATCCTGCTGGTGGTGGCGGTGATGGCGCTGTTCCTGCGGCAGTTGTCGGCGACCCTGATCGTGACGGCGGTGCTCGGTGTGTCGTTGATCGCCAGTTTCGCCCTGATGTACATCATGGGCTTCAGCCTGAATAACCTGACGCTGGTGGCGATCGTGGTGTCCGTCGGGTTTGTGGTCGACGATGCGATTGTGGTGGTGGAGAACATTCACCGGCACCTGGAGGCCGGCGACGGCATGCGCGAGGCGGCGATCAAAGGCGCCGGCGAGATCGGTTTTACCGTGGTCTCGATCAGTTTCTCCCTGGTGGCGGCGTTCATTCCGCTGCTGTTCATGGGCGGCGTGGTCGGGCGCCTGTTCAAGGAGTTCGCCTTGACCGCGACCTCGACCATTCTGATTTCGGTGGTGGTGTCCCTGACCCTGGCACCGACGCTGGCCGCGCTGTTCATGCGCGCACCGGTGCATCATGCCCACAGCAAGCCGGGTTTCGGCGAGCGCTTGCTGGCGCTGTACGACAAAGGCCTGCGCCGCGCCCTCGCCCATCAGACATTGATGATCGGTGTGTTCGGCCTGTCGCTGGGGCTGGCCATTGCCGGTTATATCTTCATCCCCAAAGGTTTCTTCCCGGTACAGGACACCGGTTTCGTCCTCGGTACCACCGAAGCGGCGGCTGACATTTCCTACGGCGACATGGTGAAAAAACACTTGGCGATGGCCGAAATCGTCGCCGCCGACCCCGCCGTCGAGACGTTCTCGCACTCGGTTGGCGTTTCGGGCAGCAACCAGACCATCGCCAACGGCCGCTTCTGGATTTCGCTGAAAAAACGCGGCGACCGCGATGTGTCCGCCAGCCAGTTCATCGATCGGATTCGCCCGCAACTGATGAAAGTCCCGGGCATCGTGCTGTACCTGCGCGCCGGGCAAGACATCAACCTCAGCTCCGGCCCGAGCCGCGCCCAGTACCAATACGTGCTCAAGAGCAACGACGGTGCCCTCCTGAGTACCTGGACCCAGCGCCTGACGGAAAAACTGCGCAGCAACCCGGCGTTCCGTGACATTTCCAACGACTTGCAACTGGGCGGCAGCATCACCCACATCAGCATCGACCGCACCGCGGCGGCGCGTTTCGGCCTGACCGCCAGCGATGTCGACGAAGCGCTGTACGACGCCTTCGGCCAGCGGCAGATCAATGAATTCCAGACCCAGACCAACCAGTACAACGTGATTCTGGAACTGGACACCAAACAGCGCGGCAAGGCCGAAAGCCTCAACTATTTCTACCTGCGCTCGCCGCTGAGTGGGGAAATGGTGCCGCTGTCGGCCCTGGCGAAATTCGATGCGCCGACCATCGGCCCGCTGTCCATCGCTCATGACGGAATGTTCCCGGCGGCCAACCTGTCATTCAACCTGGCGCCCGGCGTGGCGTTGGGTGATGCGGTGATCATGCTCAACCAGGCCAAGGCTGACATCGGTATGCCGGCCGCCATCAGCGGTAACTTCCAGGGCGCGGCCCAGGCGTTCCAGAGTTCGTTGGCCAGCCAGCCGTGGTTGATTCTGGCGGCGCTGGTGGCGGTGTACATCATTCTCGGCGTGCTGTACGAAAGCTTTGTGCATCCGCTGACGATCATTTCGACCCTGCCTTCGGCGGGGCTCGGGGCGGTGATCATGCTGTGGATTTGCGGCCAGGACTTTTCGATCATGGCGCTGATCGGGCTGGTGCTGCTGATCGGTATCGTCAAGAAGAACGGCATTCTGATGATCGACTTCGCGCTGGACGCCCAGCGCAACCGTGGCCTACCACCGCAAGAGGCGATCCATGAGGCCTGCCTCACACGGTTCCGGCCGATCATCATGACCACGCTTGCCGCCCTGCTCGGCGCCTTGCCGTTGATGATCGGCTACGGCACCGGCGCCGAACTGCGCCAGCCATTGGGCATCGCGGTGGTCGGCGGTTTGCTGGTGAGCCAGGCGCTGACGCTGTTCACTACGCCAGTCATATACTTGTGGCTTGAGCGGATATTTCATAGACCCACACCAGCACAGCAGCCGGTGCTGGCGACCACAGACTGAGGCGGGGTCATGCGCGTTCTGATTATCGAAGACGAGGAAAAAACCGCGGATTATCTGCACCGCGGCCTGACGGAACAGGGTTACACCGTGGACGTGGCCCGCGATGGCGTCGAAGGCCTGCACCTGGCGCTGGAAAGTGACTACGCGGTGATCGTCCTCGACGTCATGCTGCCGGGCCTCGACGGTTTCGGCGTGCTGCGCGCATTGCGTGCGCGCAAGCAAACCCCGGTGATCATGCTCACCGCCCGCGAGCGGGTTGAAGACCGCATCAAAGGCCTGCGCGATGGCGCGGACGATTACCTCGGCAAACCGTTTTCCTTCCTCGAACTGGTGGCGCGCCTGCAAGCGCTGACCCGGCGCAGCGGTGGCCATGAGCCGGTGCAGGTGAGCATCGCCGACCTGTGGATAGATTTGATCAGCCGCAAAGCCACCCGCGCCGGCACCCGTCTGGACCTGACCGCCAAGGAGTTTTCGCTGTTGAGTGTGTTGGCGCGCAGACAGGGTGAAATCCTCTCGAAAACCGCCATCGCCGAGATGGTCTGGGACATCAATTTCGACAGCGACGCCAACGTGGTCGAAGTCGCGATCAAGCGCCTGCGGGCCAAGCTCGACGGGCCGTTCGACGAGAAACTGCTGCACACCATTCGTGGCATGGGTTATGTGCTGGAGAGCCGTGGTGTCCAGTAATTCCATCGCGCTGCGCCTGAGCGGGATGTTTACGCTGGTGGCGCTGCTGGTGTTTCTGTTGATCGGCGGTGCGCTGTATCAACAGGTCGACAAGGGCTTGGGCCTGCTGCCCGAAGCCGAGCTCGATGCCCGCTACAGCGTGCTCGAATCGGCGCTCAACCGTTACGGCACGCCCGAGCATTGGGTGAAGATCAACGCCAAGCTCAAGCTGCTGAGCGAAGAAGACAAGCGCATTCGCTTTTGGGTGGTCAGCGGTAATCCCGGTTATGAATACGGCCAACCCGACGCGTCGATCCGCGCGTTCGCCCAAGGCCCATTGGGCATGCGCGACATGGAATTACCCGACCATCCGTACCCGCTGAAAGTGCTGCTCACCGAGTTGCCGGCCAAGGACCAGCGCCCACCGCTGCGCTTCATGATCGGCATCGACACCGAAACCTTTTACGAGACGCAGCACCACTTGCTGATCGCCCTGATCAGCCTGGCGATCATTGGGGTATTGCTGGCCTCGCTACTCGGTTATTGGGTGGCGCGGATCGGCCTCAAGCCGCTGATCAAGTTGTCGCAGGAAGCCCAGCGCCTGGCGCCACCACGGCTGTCCGGGCGCCTGCAATTATCGCCATTGCCCCCGGAGCTCGACCAGTTCGTCAGCTCGTTCAACGCCACCCTGGAACGAGTCGAACAGGCCTACTCGCGGCTGGAATCGTTCAATGCCGACGTGGCCCATGAACTGCGCTCGCCGCTGACCAACCTGATCGGCCAGACCCAGGTTGCGCTGACACGCGGGCGTTCCGCCGAACACTATTTCGAAGTGCTGCAATCGAACCTCGAAGAGCTGGAGCGGCTGCGCTCGATCATCAATGACATGCTGTTCCTTGCCAGCGCGGATCAGGGCAGCAAAGCCACCCAACTGACGTCCACCTCGCTGGCTGATGAAGTGGCGACGACGCTGGAGTACCTGGATTTCATTCTTGAGGATGCGCAGGTTCAGGTCGAGGTCAGTGGCGATGCGCAGGTGCGCATCGAGATCGCTCATCTGCGCCGGGCGTTGATCAACTTGCTGAGCAACGCGGTGCAACACACAGCGCCAGGGCAAGTGATTCAGGTGCGGATCGAAGTCGAGGAGCATCAGGTGAGCATCGGCGTCGCCAACCCGGGGTCGCCGATTGCCAATGAGCATCTGCCGCGCCTGTTCGAACGTTTCTACCGGGTCGATGCATCACGCAGTAACAGTGGCAACAACCATGGCCTGGGGTTGGCGATCGTCAAGGCGATTGCGCTGATGCATGGCGGTGATGTGTTTGTGCGCAGTGATCATGGGATGAATACGTTCGGCATACACCTCCCGGTTTGATCGCACAGAACCCTCTCGCCACTGGGTCGACTACCCGCTGAATGTCTTCTAAGCTTTCATTAGCAAAAGGCCAGCATGTTTTGCTGGCCTTTTTTGTATCCGGGATTTATACAGACGCGCTGTACGCGACCGGTTTCTGGGACTCTGCCCGATTCTTGTAAAAGCACTTTCATAACGCCTTATTTGCAGAAGTCAGAACCATGAGTGTGAACAGTGCGAAATCCCGTGATCCGATCTTTTCGACACGCTCGGAGCGGCTTCTGGTTCTCAGTAGTGTGTTGTTGGTGATTGCAATACTGAGCATCGTCGCGTTCCTGCTGATCCGCGAACGCGCCAATGCCGAATTGTCCGCCGCTCGCGCCGCCAACAATATCGTGCAATTGATCGACGCCGACGTGCTGCGCAATGTCGAACTCTATGACGTGTCCCTGCTGGGTTTGATCGCTGCCTCCCAGCGGGAAGACCTCAAGAACGTTTCCCCAGCCATTCGCCACCTGGCCTATTTCGACCGCGCCACCGCCGCGCCGTACAAGGGCAACATTTTATTGCTCGACAACAAGGGCGACGTCATCACCGACTCGGCCTCGGTGGAGCCCAGGCAAGGCAACTATGCCGATCGCGAATACTTCCAGTCTCACGTGAACAACCCGGACCCGGGCATGTTCATCAGTCGCCCCTACAGATCCAGGTCGCCCGAACAGGATTGGCGTATCAGTTTCAGCCGACGGATGAACGGCCCCCAGGGCGAGTTCCTCGGTGTGGCCGAAGCCGCCATGCGGTTGAGTTATTTCGATCAGCTATTCAACAGTTTGAGCATCGGCCGCGACAGCACGGTCAATCTGATCAGCAAGGACGGGACTCTTCTGGCTCAGCAACCCCGTCTGGCCGAAGAACTGATCGGCAAGAACTTCGGTAATCGCCCCAATTTTCAGCGCATCGTCAAAGAAGGCAACGGCAGCTTCACCGGCATGTCCAGTCGATACAAGGACGAGCGCTTGTACACCTTCTCCAAGGTCGGGAATTTGCCGTTGATTGTCATCGTTGCGCTGTCCAGCGATGAAGTCTTTGCGGCCTGGAAGCGCACCGCGGTGGTGGTCACTTCTGCGACCATTGCCCTGTGCGCGAGCCTGCTGTGGCTGACCTGGTTGCTCTGCCGGGAGCTGCGTCGACGCCAAAGTGCCGAGCAGGAACTGGCACAACTGGCCGCCACCGACCCCTTGACCGGTCTGGCCAATCGCCGAAGCCTGGATCAGGCCCTGCACCATGAGTGGTTTCGTGCCCAGCGTTCCGGTCAGCCGTTGTCGCTGTTGATGATCGATATCGATCACTTCAAGGCGTTCAATGATCGCCATGGCCACCAGGGTGGCGACGATGCCTTGCGCTCGGTGGCCAAGGTGATCGACACCCATGTTCGACGGCCGGCGGACCTGGTCGCCCGGTATGGTGGCGAGGAGTTTTCAGTGATCCTGGCTGAAACCGACAGCGCCGGCGCACAACAGATTGCCGAAAAAATCCGTATGGCGGTGGAGCAATTGCCGTTGGTGGGGGGTGATGTGTCGCCGATTACTGTCAGTATTGGTATCAGTACCTGGACGACAGCAACCGACATCAGCCTGGAACAGTTGCTGTTTGCAGCGGACAAGGCGCTGTATCAGGCCAAGGAAAACGGGCGGAATCGGGTGGTCGCTGCGGCTTGATCGTTCCCGCAGGCATAAAAAAAGGCCACCCGAAGGTAGCCTTTAAAAAACTAGAGAGGTTTTTTGCTTACACGGCCGCAACAGGACGCATGTAAGAGATCGGTGCGGTGCTGGCGTCTTCGAACGTCACGACTTCCCAAGCATCTGTCTGCTCAATCAACTTGCGCAGCAGCTGGTTGTTCAATGCGTGTCCGGACTTGAAGCCCTTGAACTCACCAATCAGGCTATTGCCCAGCAGGTAGAGGTCACCAATCGCATCGAGGATCTTGTGCTTCACGAATTCGTCTTCATAGCGAAGGCCGTCTTCGTTCAGTACACCATCCGCGTCGACCACAATAGCGTTTTCAACGCTGCCGCCGAGTGCGAGGTTGTGCTTGCGCAGGTACTCGATATCACTCATGAAACCAAAGGTACGTGCGCGGCTGACTTCTTTTACGAACGAAGTGCTGGAAAAATCCACGCTTGCACTTTGTGTGCGGTCACGGAAAACCGGGTGATCGAAATCGATCTCGAAGCTCACTTTGAAACCTTCGAAAGGGACGAAAGTGGCGCGCTTGTCGCCGTCTTCCACTGTCACTTCCCGCAGGATCCGGATGAACTTCTTGGCAGCGTCCTGCTCTTCCAGGCCGGCCGATTGAATCAGGAATACGAAGGGTCCAGCGCTACCATCCATGATCGGGACTTCGGACGCGGAGAGCTCGACGTAGGCGTTATCGATGCCCAGGCCAGCCATGGCCGAGAGCAGGTGCTCCACCGTGTCCACTTTGACGTCACCGTTAACAAGCGTGGTCGACATAGTGGTTTCGCCAACGTTTTCCGCGCGGGCAGGAATCTGCACCACAGGGTCGAGGTCAGCACGACAAAACACAATGCCGGTGTCGACAGGCGCTGGCTTGAGGGTCAGGTAGACCTTCTCCCCGGAGTGCAGGCCGACACCTGTGGCACGGATAATATTCTTCAGGGTGCGTTGTTTAATCATGGCATGGGCCGCTTCAGCGCAAATTGCGAACTGGTATCAACAAAGGCTGGCGATGATAGCAGACCAGACCTTTGCTGAACACCAATCACCCTAATACCCCTGATACATTTCATCAATCGGCCTGACGACGCAGGAAAGCCGGGATGTCCAGGTAGTCCAGATCATCTTGCGGGTTCATCTTCGCGGCAGTCGCAGCACCGGCCTGAGCCTGGTTGCGCATGACGGTCGGACGGTCCAGGTCACGGTAGTTCACCGCAGGCTGTTCCTGACGAACAGGGGCTTGTTGTTGTGGCTGGGAAGCCATCGAGGTGTGAACGGTGTTGTCGATGACCTTCACAGGCTTCTCGATTTTAGCGCCCAGACCGGTAGCAACAACAGTCACGTGCAGCTCGTCGCGCATGTCCGGATCGATAACGGTACCGACCTTGACCATCGCGTGCTCGGAAGCAAAGGCTTCGATGATGCTACCCACGTCCGAGTACTCACCCAGAGACAGGTCAGGACCGGCGGTGATGTTCACCAGGATGCCGCGTGCACCTTGCAGGTTCACGTCTTCGAGCAGCGGGTTGCGAATGGCCGCTTCGGTAGCTTCACGTGCACGGTTCGGACCGCTGGCGCAGCCAGTGCCCATCATCGCCATGCCCATTTCGCTCATCACGGTACGCACGTCGGCGAAGTCGACGTTGATCATGCCCGGACGCTTGATGATGTCGGAGATACCGCGAACGGCACCGGCCAGTACATCGTCGGCCTTGGCGAAAGCCGACAGCAGGCTTGCGTCTTTACCGAGGATGGTCAGTAGTTTCTCGTTGGGAATGGTGATCAACGAGTCAACGCTTTCAGACAGCAGACGGATACCTTCGTCGGCGAGCTGCATGCGCTTGCGGCCTTCGAACGGGAACGGACGGGTCACTACCGCAACGGTGAGGATCCCCATTTCCTTGGCCACTTCAGCAATGATTGGCGCAGCACCGGTACCGGTACCACCGCCCATGCCGGTAGTGATGAACACCATGTTGGTGCCCTGCAGGACTTCGGCAATGCGCTCACGGTCTTCGAGAGCGGCCTGACGACCTACTTCAGGGTTGGCGCCAGCGCCCAGACCTTTGGTCACGCTGGTGCCCAGTTGCAGAATGGTGCGCGCGCTGATGCTTTTCAGCGCCTGGGCATCAGTGTTGGCGCAGATGAATTCAACGCCTTCAATGTTGCTCTTGACCATGTGATTGACAGCGTTGCCGCCGCCACCGCCAACACCGATAACTTTAATTACCGGGCTTGCGGGGATGTTGTCTACGAGTTCGAACATTTTCCCTCTCCTTACATTCTCTAGTTTTTTCGCCTACTGCTGTTTGAAGCGGTGTTGCGGTAAAGCTTTAGAAATTGCCTTGTACCCAGCTCTTGATGCGATCGAGCAGAGCGGCTTTCGGTTCGTCGTTGCTGTAGCTGTCGCGGCTGCCGATGCCCGAGAACGAAATCCCGTCGGACTGCTTCTGCAGGCCGTACATCAACAGGCCGACGCCGGTGGAATAGATCGGGTTGCGAACCACGTCGTCCAGGCCCTTGACGCCATGAGGCACGCCCAGGCGAACCGGCATGTGGAAGATCTCTTCGGCCAGCTCTACAGCGCCTTCCATCTTCGACGTACCGCCGGTCAGCACGATGCCGGCCGGGATCAGATCTTCGTAACCGCTGCGACGTAGCTCGGCCTGGATCAGGGTGAACAGCTCGTCGTAACGCGGCTCGACCACTTCGGCCAAGGCCTGGCGGGACAGTTCGCGCGGTGGACGGTCGCCGACACTCGGCACCTTGATGGTTTCGCCGGCACCGGCCAGTTTGGCCAGGGCGCAGGCATAGCGAATCTTGATTTCTTCGGCGTACTGGGTCGGGGTGCGCAACGCCATCGCGATGTCGTTGGTCACCTGGTCGCCCGCAATCGGGATCACCGCGGTGTGGCGGATCGCGCCTTCGGTGAAGATCGCGATGTCGGTGGTGCCGCCGCCGATGTCCACCAGGCACACGCCCAGTTCTTTCTCGTCGTCGGTCAGCACCGAATACGCCGAAGCCAGTTGCTCGAGAATGATGTCGTCGATTTCCAGGCCGCAGCGACGCACGCATTTTTCAATGTTCTGTGCGGCGTTGACGGCGCAGGTGACCACGTGAACCTTGGCTTCCAGACGCACGCCGGACATGCCCAGCGGCTCGCGCACGCCTTCCTGGTTATCGATCACGTAATCCTGCGGCAGGGTGTGCAGCACGCGCTGGTCAGCCGGGATTGCCACAGCCTGGGCGGCGTCGAGGACGCGTTCAAGGTCGGCGGAGCTGACTTCGCGATCACGAATCGCCACGATACCGTGGGAGTTCAGGCTGCGGATGTGATTGCCGGCCACGCCGACGAACGCCGAATGGATCCGGCAACCGGCCATCAGCTGCGCTTCTTCAATAGCACGCTGGATCGACTGGACGGTGGACTCGATGTTCACCACTACGCCTTTTTTCAGGCCGCGGGACGGGTGAGTACCGATCCCGACGATTTCGAGCGTGCCGTCGTCCGCAACCTCGCCTACCAGCGCCACCACCTTGGAGGTGCCGATATCGAGACCGACGATCATTTTGCCGCTTTGCACGTTTGCCATGGGTCCTGCCTCTTCTCAATTCTTCGCGACAGCGGGTTGGGCTGCCGTGGGCGCTACAGGTTCCCGCCAGCCAACGGCAAGGCCGTTGGCGTAGCGCAGATCGATGCGCGCAATGTTCGTAATCTGCTCTTTGAGCGTCTTGTCATAGATGGCAATGAAGCGGCGCATCTTTTCCACCAGGTTGCCGCGTCCCAGCAGCAGTTCGATTCCCGGGCCCGCGCTGCCTGCGCCGGTGGTCAGGAACCAGCTGCCTCGTTCACGCAACTCCAGGCGTGCAATCGAGAAGCCCAATGGCCTGAGCATCTGGCTCAGCACCTGGTATTGCTGCATCACTTGTTGCTGGGCCCGCTGCGGGCCGAACAGCTGTGGCAAGTGTTCGTAGTTCGCCAGCTCGCGCGGGGTGAACGCCTGCCCCTGGTTGTTCAACAGCGACTCATCGCCCCAACGGGCCACCGGCAGTTGTTCTTCCAGGCGAATCACTACCTGATCCGGCCACACCCGACGCACTTCGGCGTGGGCAATCCATGGCATCGTTTCAAGCTCGGTGCGCATGCTCTCCAGGTCGATGGTGAAGAAGCTCGACGCCACGTATGGGGCGATCCGCTGCTGCACCGCTTGCTGGCTGATGTAACTCAAGTCGCCCTGCACGGCGATTTTGGTGATCGGCCGGTCGGCGTACGGCAGCAATCGCTGTGCGCCTTCGTAAGTACCGAACCCCAACGCCACCAGCAGCACGGGCCAGAACAGGCTTTTCAGAAAACCGAAGTTGGCTTTCGGCAGGCGCACGGACATCGGCTCTTTGGCCACCATTCGGCTGGCACCCCGCGGCACCGGCTTGCGGCCGGGTGGTGCGGAGGGCTGATGTCTCAGCTGTGCGCCTTGCATGGTCTTACCCTCGTGGCTCGATGCTTGCGGCCAGAATCGCCAGAACCAGTTGCTGGAAATCCAGGCCGGCGGCACGGGCCGCCATTGGCACCAGACTGTGATCGGTCATGCCCGGTGCGGTGTTGACTTCCAGGAACCAGAACTGCCCGTCGGTGTCCTGCATCACGTCCGCCCTGCCCCAACCGGAGATACCCAGCGCCTCACAGGCTTTGGCCGTGAGGTCCATGAGTTCCTTTTCTTTGTCGCTGTCCAGGCCGCACGGAATGCGGTACTGGGTATCGTTGGCGATGTACTTGGCGTCGTAGTCGTAGAAACTGTGCGTCGTGCCCAAGGCAATCGGTGGCAACACCTGGTCACGCAGGGTGGCGATGGTGAACTCCGGACCGTGAATCCATTGCTCGACCAACACTTGCGAATCGTAGGTACTGGCCGCTTTCCACGCCTCGATCAACTCGGGCGCGGTAGTCACTTTGGCCATCCCGATACTGGAACCTTCATGGGCCGGTTTGACGATCAACGGGAAGCCCAGTTCCGTCGCCGCCGAAAGACAATCGGCCTCGGAGCGCAGTACCGCGTGGCGTGGCGTCGGAATGCCGAGGCTGTGCCAGACCTGCTTGGTGCGCAGTTTGTCCATAGCCAGGGCCGAGGCCAGAATGCCGCTGCCGGTGTACGGAATCCCTGCGCATTCGAGCAGGCCCTGCATGCTGCCGTCTTCACCGCCACGACCGTGGAGGATGATGAAGGCGCGGTCGATTTTTTCGTTCAGCAGGCGCTGCAGCAGGTCATCGCCCACATCAATACCGAACGCGTCCACACCGGCGCTTCGCAGTGCTTCGAGCACCGCGTTACCCGATTTCAGGGACACTTCACGCTCGGCACTCTTGCCGCCGAACAGCACGGCAACGCGACCGAAATCCTTCGGCGCGACAGTGGAGACGAGGTTGGCGTAAGCAGCAGTCATTTCAACTTCCCCTCTACCGGTGCGGCAACGGCCCCGGCGAACAACGGACTGTTCAACAGTTTGGGTGCGAGACCGCCGATATCACCGGCGCCCTGGCACAGCAGAATGTCGCCGGCACGCAGCAGCGGCTTGACGATCGGCGCGAGGTCGATGCCGCGATCGATGTAGATCGGGTCGAGCTGACCGCGCTGACGGATGCTGTTGCACAGCTTGCGGCTGTCGGCGCCCGGAATCGGCTCTTCGCCGGCCGGATAGACTTCCATCAGCAGCAGCACGTTGGCGTCGGCCAGCACATTGACGAAATCGTCGTACAGGTCGCGGGTGCGGCTGTAACGGTGCGGCTGGTAGACCATCACCAGACGGCGCTCCGGCCAGCCACCGCGCACGGCTTTGATCACGGCCGCGACTTCGGTCGGGTGGTGACCGTAGTCGTCCACCAGCATCACGTTGCCGCCTTCGACCGGCAGTTCGCCGTACACCTGGAAGCGACGGCCAACACCCTGGAACCCGGACAAGCCCTGGACGATGGCTTCATCGCTGACGCCTTCGTCGGTGGCGATGCAAATAGTCGCCAGCGCATTCAACACGTTGTGGTTGCCCGGCATGTTTACCGAAACATCCAGCGGCTCGCGATCAGGGCGCAGCACGGTGAAGAAAGTCTGCATGCCTTGCTGGCGTACGTTGATGGCGCGTACGTCGGCGTCATCGCCGAAACCGTAAGTGACCGTCGGACGCTTCACCAGCGGGAGGATTTCACGCACCACCGGATCGTCCAGGCACACCACCGCCAAACCGTAGAACGGCAGGTTGTGCAGGAACTCGACGAAGGTTTTCTTCAGCTTGTTGAAGTCACCGTCGTAGGTCGCCATGTGATCGGCGTCGATGTTGGTGACCACGGCCACCAGCGGTTGCAAGTGCAGGAAGCTGGCATCGCTTTCGTCGGCTTCGGCGATCAGGTAGCGGCTGGTGCCAAGCTGAGCATTGGTGCCCGCGGCATTCAGACGGCCACCGATGACGAACGTCGGGTCCAGGCCACCGGCGGCGAACACCGAAGCGATCAGGCTGGTGGTGGTGGTTTTGCCATGGGTACCGGCGACGGCGATGCCGTGGCGGTAGCGCATCAGCTCGGCGAGCATCTCGGCACGCGGCACCACCGGAATCCGGCGTTCCAGCGCGGTCGCGACTTCCGGGTTGGAAGTGTTGACGGCGCTCGACACCACCAGCACATCGGCGGCTGCGGCGTTCTCGGCACGGTGGCCGATGAAAATATGCGCACCAAAAGACTCCAGGCGCTCAGTCACCGGCGAAGCTTTCAGGTCGGAACCGGACACTTGATAGCCCAGGTTCAGCAACACTTCGGCGATGCCGCACATACCCACGCCACCGATTCCGACGAAGTGGATACGACGGATGCGGCGCATTTCCGGTTGTGGCATGGCTTTCTTGTTCTCAACCATGGGCCACCTCAAGGCAAGTATCGACCACGTTACGAGTGGCATCGGGTTTGGCCAGGCGGCGTGCCGCGCTGGCCATGTCGTTGAGTCGTTGCGGTTGCATCAAGACCTCTGTCAGGCGAGCGGCAAGGTCCGCTGCGCCAGTCGTTCTTTGCGGCATCAGGAAGGCAGCGCCTTCACGGGCCAAATAATCGGCGTTGCGGGTCTGGTGATCGTCGATCGCGTGGGGCAAAGGCACCAGCATCGAGGGCAGACCGGCGGCCGCCAGTTCACTGATGGTCAGCGCGCCTGCGCGGCACACCACCAGGTCGGCCCAGCCATAGGCTTGGGCCATGTCTTTGATGAAAGGCTGCACTTGCGCCTCGACGCCAGCCGCGCGATAGCGCTCTGCAGTCACCTCATCGTGGTTTTTGCCGGCCTGATGGAACACGTCCGGGCGCAGGTCGGGGGCGACTTGCGACAGGGCTTCAGGCAGCAACTTGTTCAACGGCTCTGCGCCCAGGCTTCCGCCCAGGATCAGCAAACGCGCCTTGCGACCGGCCAGGGCAGGTCGCGGTGTTTCGAGGAACAGCTCGGTGCGCACCGGGTTACCGGTGGTCCGACGGCTGTCCGACAGGGTAAAGGTGTCGGGGAACGCTTCACAGACTCGGGCGGCCAACGGCACCAGCAACCGATTGGCGGTACCGGCCACGGCGTTCTGCTCATGAACGATGACCGGCACGCCGGCCAGTCTGGCTGCAACGCCGCCAGGGCCAGTCACAAAACCACCAAAGCCGACCACACAGACTGGCCGCAGCTGACGAATGATCGCCCGCGCCTGCCAGATCGACTTGAGCAACATGACCGGCGCCTTGAGCAGGGACAATTTGCCCTTGCCGCGCAAACCGCTGGCGTGGATCCGATGCAATTCAATACCAGCCGCCGGCACCAGATCGTTTTCGATCCCGCGGGGCGTGCCGAGCCAATGCACGGTGTAGCCGCGGGCCTGGAACTCACGCGCACAGGAAAGTGCCGGGAACACATGGCCCCCGGTGCCGCCAGCCATGATCAGTACGTTAGCGCCCATGGTTCGGCTCCTCGGCGAAGTCGCTCTCATGGAATTCCATTTCTTCGCTGCCCAAATGGGTTCGACTCTCCCACTCGATGCGCAGCAACAAGCCAAGACAGGCACAGCAGATCACCAACGAACTGCCGCCATAACTGAGGAATGGCAGGGTCAGACCTTTGGTCGGCAGCAGGCCGACGTTCACGCCGATGTTGATCAGGAACTGGCCGATCCACAGGAACGACAAGCCGTAAGCAACGTAGGCGGCAAAAAACTGTTTGGCTTTCTCGGCCCACAGGCCAATGTACATGCCCCGAATACACACGAAGACGAACAGCGCCACCGTGCACAAGGAACCCACGGCCCCCAGCTCTTCAGCCAGCACCGAAAACACGAAGTCGGTGTGGGCTTCCGGCAGGTAGAACTGTTTCTGCACGCTGTTGCCCAGGCCGACGCCCAGCCATTCGCCGCGACCGAAAGCGATCAAGGCCTGGGAGAGCTGATAGCCGGCACCGAACTGGTCGGCCCACGGATCGGCAAAGTTGGTCAGACGCGCCATTCGATACGGCTGCATCTGAATCAACAACACCACTGCCGCGACGGCCAGGACCACCATCAGGGAAAACCGGAACAGCCCGACCCCGCCGAGGAACAGCATCGCCGCAGCTGCCCCCATCATCACGACGGTGGCACCAAAGTCCGGTTCCATCAGCAACAGACCCGCCATTGGCAACAGCACGATGAACGGCTTGAAGAAGCCCATCCAGCTTTCACGCACTTCTTTCTGGCGACGCACCAGATAACCGGCGAGGTAGATCACCACGAACACCTTGGCGATCTCGGAAGGCTGAACGTTGAAGAAACTGAAGCCGATCCAGCGCATCGAACCGTTCACTTCCCGGCCGATCCCCGGGATGATCACCATCACCAGCAAGCCGAACGCACCAATCAGCATCAGCCAGCCCAGGCGTTGCCAGGTGGCAATCGGAATCATCATGGTGACGATGCAGGCACCCAGGCCCAGCACAACGTAGATAAGGTGGCGAATCATGTAGTACAGGGCGCTGCCCGACTGCACCGCCCCCACCTCGGTCGATGCCGAGGCAATCATGATCAGCCCCAGGCCGAGCAGTGCCAGGCAACCGGCGAGCATCGGGAAATCGAGGTCGATACCGCGCCCGGTGATGAGCGGCGATGGATATGGCTTGATGATGTTTCTCAAGCTCATGCCAGATCCTCCACGGCGCGGACGAACTGGTGACCACGGTCTTCGTAGTTCTTGAACATGTCGAAACTGGCGCAGGCCGGCGACAGCAGCACCGCGTCGCCCTTTTCGGCGATGGCGCGGCATTGCTCGACCGCTTCGATCAGCGAGCCGACGCGAATCAGTGGCACGGCATCGCCGATGGCCTCACCGATCTTGTCGGAATCACGGCCCATCAAAATGACGGCGCGGCAGTTGGCCGCCACCGGATCACGCAAATCCTTGAATTCGGCGCCTTTGCCATCGCCACCGGCGATCAACACAAGCTTGCCGTCGATGTCCGCCCCCAGGCCTTCGATGGCCGCCAAGGCGGCGCCGACGTTGGTGGCTTTGGAATCGTTGTAGTAGCTCACGCCATCAAGGTCGCGGACCCACTGGCAGCGGTGCTCGAGCCCGGCGAAATTGCGCAGGGCCGAAAGCATGGCGTCGAACGGCAGGCCGACGGCATGGCCGAGCGCCAATGCCGCGAGGGCGTTGGACTGGTTATGCGCGCCACGAACTTTCAACTCGCGCACCGGCATCAGGTTCTGGAATTCGAAGGCCAGGTATTTCTCGCCGTTCTCTTCCCGAATGCCGAAGGCCTTGAAGTCGGGTTTGTTCAAACCGAAGGTCCAGCATGGCTGACCTTCACCCATCAGCGGACGGCTCAAGGCGTCGTGACGGTTGACCACAAACTGCCTGGCGCCCCGGAAGATCCGGTGCTTGGCCAAGTGATAGGCCGGCAGACCGCTGTAGCGGTCCATGTGGTCTTCACTGATGTTGAGCACGGTCGCCACTTCAGCGTTGAGCTGATCGGTGGTTTCGAGCTGGAAGCTCGACAGTTCCATCACGTACAGCTCGATGTCGTCGCTGAGCAAATCCAGCGCCGGCGTGCCGAGGTTGCCACCGACGGCAACACGCTTGCCGGCCGCAGCCGCCATCTCGCCGACCAGGGTGGTGACGGTGCTTTTGGCGTTGGAACCGGTAATGGCGACAATCGGCGCTTTCGCGTTACGCGCGAACAGCTCGATGTCGCCGGACATTTTCACGCCACGGGCGGCGGCAGCCTGCAGGGCCGGGGTCGCCAGCGCCAGGCCGGGGCTCACGTAGAGCTCGTCGGCACGGCACAGGAATTCGACGTCCAGCTCGCCACAACGCACTTCCACGTGCGGATAGTCACGCTTGAGCGTGGCCAGTTCCGGTGGATTTTCCCGCGTATCGGCGACAGCAAACGACACGCCCCGGTTCGCCAGGAAGCGAACCAGGGACATGCCGCTCTTGCCGAGGCCGACAACGATGCGGAAGTGGTCAGAAGCGATCAGAGACACTCGTTCTACCTCAGCTTCAGGGTGGCAAGGCCGATCAACACGAGAATCACGGTGATAATCCAGAAACGGACGATCACGCGCGGCTCGGGCCAGCCCTTGAGTTCAAAGTGGTGGTGAATCGGCGCCATGCGGAACACACGGCGACCGGTCAGCTTAAAGGAGGCGACCTGAATGACGACTGACAGGGTCTCCATCACGAACACACCGCCCATGATGAACAGGACGATTTCCTGACGGACGATCACTGCGATGGTGCCCAGGGCCGCACCCAGCGCCAGCGCGCCAACGTCGCCCATGAAGACTTGTGCCGGATAGGTGTTGAACCAGAGGAAGCCCAGGCCCGCACCGATCAAGGCGCCGCAGAACACAATCAGCTCACCCGCGCCCGGTACGTAAGGAATCAGCAGGTATTCGGCGAACTTCACGTTACCCGACAGGTAGCAGAAGATCCCCAGGCCACCGCCGACCATGACGGTGGGCATGATCGCCAGACCGTCGAGGCCGTCGGTCAGGTTGACCGCGTTGCTCGAGCCGACAATCACGAAATAGGTCAGGACGATGAAGCCTGCGCCCAGCGGAATGCTGTAGTCCTTGAGCATCGGCAGGATCAGGGTGGTTTCCACCGGCGTCGCGGCAGTCATATAAAGGAAGATCGCCGCGCCCAGGCCGAACACCGACTGCCAGAAATACTTCCAGCGGCTCGGAAGACCGCGGGAGTTTTTCTCGATGACTTTGCGGTAGTCGTCGACCCAGCCGATGGCGCCGAACAGCAGGGTCACCAACAACACGACCCAAACGTAACGGTTGGTCAGGTCAGCCCAAAGCAAGGTGCTGACGCCGATGGAGGAAAGAATCAGCGCGCCGCCCATGGTCGGGGTGCCCGACTTCGACAGGTGCGATTGCGGGCCGTCGTTGCGAACGGATTGACCGATCTGACGGTTCTGCAGAGTACGGATCATCCACGGGCCATAGCACAGCGACAAGACCAGCGCGGTCAGCACACCGAGAATCCCGCGCAGGGTCAGGTACTGAAAGACCGCGAAGCCTTTGTAGAACTGTTGCAGATACTCCGCTAGCAGCAGCAGCATTAATGTTTCTCCAGACTGGTCCCGCACAAAGCGGCAACGATGTTTTCCATCGCAGCGCTGCGCGAGCCCTTGATCAAAAAGGTGGTGTTTGTGTCCTGCTCGGCTTCCAGGGCCTTGATCAGTTCAGCCTGTGTGCTGAAGTGAAAGGCCTGCTCGCCGAAAGCGTTCACGGCGTGAGCCATCATTGGCCCGACGGCGTAAAGCGCGGAAACCTTGCCGCGGGCGTAATCGCCCACATCGCGGTGCCCCTGCTCTGCCCACGCGCCCAACTCGCCGATATCCCCGAGCACCAAAACGGTGCGACCGGAAAAGCCGGCGAGTATATCAACGGCGGCGCACATAGAGGTGGGGTTCGCGTTGTATGTGTCATCGATTACGCGCATGCCGTTAGGCGCCAGTTGCGCGACGGTGCGGCCCTTGACCGGTTGCACCGCGCCAAGGCCGGTGGCGATGCCGAACAGCGACACACCCAAAGCATGCGCGGCAGCGGCAGCGGCCATGGCATTGGCGACGTTGTGGGTGCCGAGCAGATTCAGCTGAACCCGCTCCACACCTTCAGGGCTGTGCAGGTTGAACGCCGGGCAACCGCGGGCATCGCGGTCCAGATCGCTGGCATGGAAATCAGCGTTGACGTTGCTCAGGGCAAAAGTCAGCACTTTTCGACCGGCGGCACGGGTCTTCCAGATGTCGAAGGCCTTGTCGTCGAGATTCAGCACGGCGATGCCATCGGCATCCAGCCCTTCGAGAATCTCGCCCTTGGCTTCGACGATTTTTTCCGGCCCGCCGAACTCACCAACGTGGGCGGTCCCGGCGTTGTTGATGATGGCCACGTGGGGCTTGGTCATGGCGACGGTGTAGGCAATCTCGCCGATTCGCGAAGCGCCGAGTTCGATCACGGCGGCGGTGTGTTCCGGTGCCAGTTCGAGCAGGGTCAGCGGAGCACCGAGGTCATTGTTCAGGTTGCCACGGGTCGCCAGCACCGGACCGCGTGTGCGCAGGATGCTCGCCAGCATTTCCTTGACCGTGGTCTTGCCGCTGGAGCCGGTAACGGCCGCGACCGGCTGAGTGAACGCGGCACGGTTGATCGCACCCAACTGGCCGAGGGCCTGGCGGGTGTCCTTGACCAGCAGTTGCGGCAGCGAGCTGTCGGCAACTTCGCGCTCGACCAGTGCACCCACGGCGCCTTTGGCGGCGACGTCATTCAGGTAGTCATGGCCATCGAAACGCGGACCGGCCAGAGCAATAAACAGCTGGCCGGGCTTGATCGCGCGGCTGTCGATGCTGACACCATCGAAGCTGGCATCGACGGAGATCAGACGGGCATTCAGTGCGCCGGTCAGCTCGCTCAGTTTCAAGGCTTTAAGCATGGGCCACCTCCCACGCGGTCAGGGCATGATCGGCCTCGACCAGATCGGAGAAAGCGAGACGCTCACCGTTGATTTCCTGATAGTCCTCATGACCTTTACCGGCCAGGACAATCACGTCATCCGCCGAAGCGCTGGCGATCAACTGGGCAATCGCCCGGCCACGGCCGGCGACAAAGGTGACTTTATCCACAGCGGTGAAACCGGCGCGGATGTCGTCGAAAATCGCGGCAGGGTCTTCGGTGCGCGGGTTGTCGTCGGTGACCAGCACACCATCGGCCAGGCGCTCGACCACTTCAGCCATCAGCGGACGCTTGCCGCGATCGCGATCACCGCCGCAACCGAACAGGCACAGCAACCGGCCTTTGGCGTGAGGACGCAGGGCCATCAAGACTTTTTCCAGCGCATCCGGCGTGTGGGCGTAATCGACCACCACCAACGGCTGAGTGCCGCCGCCCAGACGCTGCATGCGACCGGCCGGGCCTTCGAGTTTCGGCAACACGTTGAGGATTTCGTCCAGCGCATAGTCCAGACCAAGCAAGGCACCGACCGCGGCCAACACGTTGCTCAGGTTGAAACGGCCGAGCAAGGTGCTGCGCAAATGGTGTTCGCCCTGCGGCGTAACCAGCGTGGCGCGCACACCTTCGTCACTGAACTGCGCTTCGCGGCAATACAGGTAAGCGCGGGAGTCTTCCAGGCTGTAAGTGATCAGCCGCGACTCACCCTCATCAGCCGCCAGTTGCCGGCCAAAATCGTCGTCGAGGTTGACCACCCGGCACTTCAGATCATTCCAGGCAAACAACTTGGCCTTGGTTTCGCCATAGGCCTGCATGGTGCCGTGGTAATCCAGATGATCACGCGACAGGTTGGTCATCACCGCCACATCGAAGGCCAGCGCGGTTACGCGGCCCTGATCCAGCCCATGGGAAGAGACTTCCATGGCCACGGCTTTGGCACCGGCCTTTTTCAGGTCGGCGAGGGTCGCTTGCATTGCAATCGGATTCGGCGTGGTGTGCAGGCCGCTCTCCAGCGCGCCATGGAAACCGGAGCCCAGGGTGCCGACGATACCGCAGTGTTGACCGAGCAAATCGAGGGCCTGCGCGACCAATTGGGTCACGCTGGTTTTACCGTTGGTGCCGGTCACGCCGATCAGGTTCAAGTGACGGCTCGGGTCGCCGTAAAAGCGCCCGGCGATGTCCGACAGCTGCGCCGCCAGGCCTTTGACCGGAATCAGCGGCACGTCGGTAATCGGCAGCACGGTCGCGCCTTCGACTTCATAAGCCACAGCGGCAGCACCGCGCTGCAAGGCGTCGGCGATGTGCGCACGACCGTCGAACTTGCCACCAGGGACCGCAAGGAACAAATCACCTGCCCGTACATTACGGCTGTCCAGCGCCAATTCGCGGATCAACAGATCATGACCGGCGTGGGCGAAAATCTTGTTCAGGCTCAGCGACATCAGCCGCGCCCTCCATTAGCTTTCAGCGGAACGACCGGTGCGGCGTTCGCTTGTTGAGTGGCTGGCAGGTTGTCCGGGGTGATGTTCATCAGGCGCAGAGTCCCGGACATCACTTTGCTGAACACCGGCGCCGATACCAGACCACCGAAGTAACCGGCCTTGGTCGGTTCGTCGATCACCACCACGATCGCGTAACGCGGGTCGCTCATCGGGCCGAAACCGGCGAACAGCGAGCGGTAGGAGTTCTCGGCGTAGCCTTTGGTTCCGACCGACGTCTTACGCGCAGTACCCGACTTGCCGCCCACGTGATACGCCGGCACCTGCGCACGGAATACGCCGCGCGGGGCTTCGATCACTTGTTGCAGCATGCCTTGCATGGTTTTCGCGACGGCTTCCGGCAGCACCTGAGTGGTTTGCGGCGCCTTGTCGGTTTTGATCAGGGTCAACGGCGCGAGGCGACCATTGTTGGCCAGGGCCGAGAAGGCGTGGACCAACTGGATCGCGGTCACGGAAATACCGTAGCCGTAGGACAGCGTGGCGGTTTCAGCCTTGCGCCATTCACGGTAGTTCGGCAGGTTGCCGACGCGCTCACCCGGGAAACCCAAGCCGGTGTCCTGGCCGAGGCCAACTTTCTGTGCCAGACGGAAAATCGTTTCGCCACCGATATCGAACGCGACCTTACTCATGCCGACGTTACTGGAATTGATCAGGATACCGGTCAGGTCGAGCACCGGACCTTCGGTCTTGGATACGTCCTTGATGGTGTATTTACCAATCTGCAAGCTGCCCGGGTACACCTCGACGGTGTCGCTCGGTTTCCAGCGCCCGGTTTCGATCGCGGCGCTCATGGAGATCGCTTTCATGGTCGAACCCGGCTCGAACACGTCGATCATCGCGCGGTTGCGCATCATCGCCGGTTGCAGGTTGCGACGGTTATTCGGGTTGTAGGTCGGCTGGTTGACCATGGCGAGAATCTCGCCGGTCTTCACGTCCATGATCACCAGACTACCGGCCTTGGCGCCGTTCTCGATGATCGCGTTGCGCAGCTCGCGGTTGGCCAGGTATTGCAGACGCAGGTCAATGGACAACGCCAAGGGCTTGCCGGCCTTGGCGTTTTTGGTGACCTGGACATCTTTGATCAGCCGGCCGCGCCGGTCCTTGATGACCTGTCGCTTGCCGGGCACCCCGGCCAGCCATTCGTCGTAGGCCAGCTCGACGCCTTCGCGTCCGTGATCGTCGATGTCGGTAAAGCCGACCATGTGGGCAGTGACTTCACCGGCCGGGTAGAAACGCCGGAATTCTTCGATGCCATAAACGCCCGGCACTTTCAGATCGAGCACAGCCTGGCCCTGCTCAGGGGTCAGCCCGCGCACCAGGTAGATGAATTCTTTGTTGGCCTGGGCTTCGAGACGTTCAGCCAGGGCTTTGGGATCCTGCCCCAGGGCAGCCGCCAGTGCCGGCCATTTCTCTTTGGCCAGTTGCATTTCCTTGGCGTTGGCCCACAGCGTGGTGACCGGAGTACTCACGGCCAACGGCTCGCCGTTACGGTCGGTGATCAGACCACGGTGAGCCGGAATTGGAATATGACGAACACTGCGCGCGTCACCCTGACCTTTAAGGAAGTCACGGTCGACCACTTGCAGATCAATGATGCGCCAGGAAATCGCCGCCACCATGATGCCGAGCAAGCCCAGTACCAGACGGAACCGCCAAGGGAAGAGTGCGCCTTCGAGTTTCATCATGGCGCCACCATCTGCACTTCAGCAGCGCCAGGAATGCGCATCTTCAGTTGCTCGGTCGCCAACACTTCGATACGGCTGTGGGCGGTCCAGGTGCTTTGTTCGAGAATCAACCGGCCCCACTCCGCCTGCGCCTTGTCGCGCACGCTCAATTCGTTGTACAGCGAATTCAACAGCTGACGGTTCCAGTGGGCGCTGTAGGACACGCCGATGGCCGACACGAGCACACCGATAAACAGCAGCAGCATGAAAAAGCTTCCGCCGGGAAGTGGTTTGGCGAAAAGCTTGCTCACCGCAGTTTCTCCGCGACACGCATGATGGCGCTACGGGAACGTGGGTTGGCTTTGAGTTCGGCCTCGGAGGCGGACTGCGCTTTGCCATGGACTTTGATTTTCGGTTCGAAAGCGACGTGACGGACCGGCAAGTTGCGTGGCAGGTTGTCGGCTTCGCCTTTCACCAGTTTGCGCATGAACAGTTTGACGATGCGGTCTTCCAGCGAGTGGAAGCTGATCACCACCAGACGACCGCCGACTTCCAGGCACTCCAGCGCGGCTTCGAGACCGGTTTCCAGATCGCCCAGTTCGTTGTTGACGTGAATACGCAGCCCCTGGAATGCACGGGTGGCCGGGTTCTTGCCCTTTTCCCATGCAGGGTTGGCGACTTTCAGCACTTCTGCCAGATCGCCAGTGCGCTCGAACGGCTTGATGTCGCGACGTTCGGCCACGGCACGCGCCATGCGGCCGGAGAAACGTTCTTCGCCGTATTCCTTGAACACCCGGGCAATTTCTTCCACCGGCGCGGTATTGACGAACTCGGCGGCGCTGATCCCGCGGGACGGATCCATGCGCATGTCCAACGGGCCGTCGTTGAGAAAACTGAAGCCGCGCTCAGGGTCGTCGAGCTGAGGCGAAGACACACCCAGGTCAAGCAGAACACCGCTGACCTTGCCGGCCAGACCGCGTTCGGCGACTTCCGAACCGAGCTCGGCAAAGCTGCGCTGTACAACGACAAAGCGGCCGTCTTCGGCCGCTAGCGTTTGCCCGGTGGCAATCGCTTGAGGATCTTTGTCGAACCCGAGCAACCGACCATCGGGCCCGAGCTTGCTGAGGATCAACCGGCTATGTCCGCCGCGCCCGAACGTGCCGTCCAGATAGCAGCCATCAGGACGTACGGCGAGAGCCTCGACGGCTTCGTCAAGCAGTACGGTGATGTGGTTAAAGCCGCTATCAATAGTCACAGGATCAAATCACGCAGTTCATCAGGCATGGCGCCCGGTTGTTGAATAGCAGCCAGGTCAGCGGCAGAAACCGCATTCCAGGCATCCTCGTCCCACAATTGGAACTTGTTCAGTTGGCCTACCAACATTGCGCGCTTATCCAACTTGGCATATTCGCGAAGACGCGGCGGAACCAGAAAACGACCACTGCCATCGAGCTCGAGGTCGACGGCATTACCAATCAGCAAACGTTGCAGGCGGCGGTTTTCTTCGCGAAGCGAAGGCAGTGCGCGCAGTTTGGTTTCGATAATTTCCCACTCATCGAGGGGATAAACACACAAACACGGATCAACGGCATCGATGGTGACGATTAATTGACCGGAACTACGCGAAACGAGCTCGTCACGGTACCGGCTCGGCATGGCGAGACGGCCCTTTGCATCGAGACTGATAGCGTTAGCTCCGCGAAACACGTCAGCGTTTCTCCAAATATTAGCGTTTTGCGCTCAAAAAACCCACTTCATGCCACTTTCCGCCACTTGCGCACACTATAGGAATGCGCCCACCACACCGTCAAGGCGCGGATAGAAGGAAAAGCCTTACAGAACGGAGATTTAGGAGCGTAAAAGGAGGGGAAACGAGAATCTGGCGGGTGAATTTGTTCAATAACTTGAATCAGCACAGAAGGCTGCGTTCAGAAGTTAAAGTAATTTGTTAAGAGTAAGATTTTTTCGGTATTACAAAAGCGCTTCTGCTATTGATTCAGCAGGGAGGGAAATTGCCATTACGCATATCGCTGCCAATGATTGAAGCAGAGAGAGAAAAAGGTGGAGAGTCGATCTGTAAGCCGGGTTCTGTCTTGAACAGTCATTCGTCTACGATGGCCATCACTGGACATCTTTAGCAACCTACCCGGTCCCAGCGCGGGCCACGCCTTGGGACCCTATTTGGTCTTGCTCCAAGTGGGGTTTACCTAGCCACGAACTGTTGCCAGACGTGCGGTGCGCTCTTACCGCACCTTTTCACCCTTACCGGCGCCGAAGCGCTTAGGCGGTTATTTTCTGTGGCACTTTCCGTAGGCTCACGCCTCCCAGGCATTACCTGGCACTTCGCCCTATGGAGCCCGGACTTTCCTCCCCCCCCTAATTTTCATAGAGGGCAGCGACTGTCCGATCGACTCTCCGCCGCGAAGGTTAACGGCAGAGCGGCCGAAGAACAAGCGCTAAAAGCCTCTGCCCGGCGTTGCGCGTCGCTTTTTTACTCGCCCTTCTGCTTATCCAGCGCCACCTGATAGAGCACATTCTTGCGCTCGCCGGTAATTTGCGCCGCCAATGCCGCCGCACGCTTGAGTGGCATTTCTTCAAGCAGCAGATTGAGAATACGCATGGCTTCACTGCTGACAGCGTCCTCAGTCTCGGGAGCAGACCAGCCAGCGACCAGCACTACGCACTCGCCGCGCTGCTGGTTGCTGTCCGATTCAACGAACTCGCGCAACTCGGCCAGCGGCAAGCCTTTGAGGGTTTCGAAGGTTTTAGTCAGTTCGCGCGCCAGCAATGCTGGACGATCGGCGCCGAATACCAGCTCCATGTCTTGCAGGCATTCAAGGATGCGGTGTGGAGCTTCATAAAAAATCAGCGTGCGCGGCTCTTCCTTTATCAGTTCCAGGCGAGCGCGTCGGCCGACAGCCTTGGCCGGTAGAAACCCTTCGAAGATGAAACGGTCCGATGGCAACCCCGCCGCCGAAAGTGCCGCAATCAACGCACAGGCACCCGGAACCGGCACCACATTGATCCCGGCGGCACGGGCCTGACGCACCAGGTGATAACCCGGATCGGAAATCAGCGGCGTCCCGGCATCGGAGATCAATGCCACATCGTCGCCAGCGAGCAAGCGAGTGATAAAGCGGCTGCCTTCATCCCGCTCGTTGTGTTCATGGCAGGCCGCCAGCGGCGTGGGGATGCCGAAATGCTGCATCAATCGCTGGGAATGGCGAGTGTCTTCGGCAGCAATCAACGAAACCTCGCGCAGGATCTTCAGCGCACGCGCACTGATGTCGTCCAGGTTGCCGATGGGCGTCGCCACCACATAAAGCGAGCCAGCAGCGGAATTCAAAGCACCTGGAGCAGTCAAAGCGCACACCTCATGATCGGTAAAAGCCGCCATTGTAGCGCGTAGCGACATTCGCGATACCTGCAAGCAACCCTCGGTTTTCCAGCCTTTTGTGCAGTGTCGCAACATTTGCATGAGCTAAATTGATCGATTCACGCCAGTAACATCGCGCCCCGGCCAGCGCTTGGGTACAATTCCACGCTTATTTGATCGAGTATCAGGAACACTTACATGATCGCTTGCCTGCGGCTGTTCTCTGCCCTCTGCCTCGCTGCCTTGCTGGCGGCTTGCGCCAGCTCGCCCTCCTCCAGCCTTGGCGAACTTCCACGGACCCCGGATGCCAGTGTCGAGCAACTGCTCGAACAGGCCACTCAAAGTAAAGCGCCGGACAAGGCAGCCTTGCTGCGCTTGAGCGCGGCAGACCTGGCTTATCGTCAGGGCAATGCCGGCCAGTCCGCGCAAATCCTGCAACAAGTACCGATGGAACAACTCAAGCCTGGCCAACAGGTCTTCGCCAGCACCCTGGCGGCTGAATTGGCCATGGTGCGCAATCAGCCCAAAGCGGCGCTGACGGCCCTGAGCCATCCGAGCCTGCAACGCCTGAGCGAACTGCCAGCCGAACAACAGGTTCGCACCGGCACCGTCCATGCCCGCGCCCTTGAGGCCGACGGCCAGACCCTGGCCGCCGCACGGGAGCGCATTTTCATCGCCCCCCTGCTGAGCGATCAAGCTGCGAGCAAAAACCACGAAGCGATCTGGACCCTGATCGCTTCACTGCCGACCGATCAATTGCAGCCGACCACCGACGACGACCTCGGCGGCTGGTTGAGCCTGGCCCGGGCGGTGAAAACAGCCGGCACCCTGGAACAGCAGCAAGCCGCGATCGACAACTGGCGCGCGAACAATCCAAAGCACCCGGCCGCCATCCAGCTGCCGCTGCCATTGACCAAACTCAAGGATCTGGCCAGCCAGCCCCTGAGCAAAATCGCCGTGCTGCTGCCTCAAGCAGATGGCCCGCTGGCGGCTGCCAGCAAGGCACTGCGTGAAGGTATCGTGGCTGCTCACTACCAGGCGCAACAAGCCGGGCAGAATCCGCCAGCCATCGTATTTTATGACAGCTCGATAATGACCACTGTGCCGCCGCGGATGTCGCTGGACGAGTTCTATCGCAAGGCCCAGGCCGACGGCGTGCAATTGGTGGTCGGCCCGCTGGAAAAACCGCTGGTCAAGCAGCTCAGCGCTCGCCCGCAACTGCCGATCACCACCCTGGCGCTGAACTACAGCGAAGGCGAACAAGGTCCGGCCCAGCTGTTCCAATTCGGCCTTGCCGCTGAAGACGAAGCCCGCGAAGTATCCCGTCGTGCGCGCGCCGATGGCCTGCATCGCGCCGCCATCATGGTGCCGAAAGGCGAATGGGGTGACCGCGTACTCAGAGCATTCAGCCAGGATTGGCAAGCCAACGGCGGCAGCATTGTCGCGACCGAGCGCGTCGACCAACCGGTGCAACTGGCCCAGCAAATTGCCGACATGTTCCAGCTGCGTCAGAGCGAAGGCCGCGCCAAGAGCCTGCAAAACACCGTTGGCTCGCAGGTAGCCGCCCAGCCTTCGCGTCGTCAGGACATCGAGTTCATCTTCCTGGCCGCGACGCCGCAACAGGCTCAACAGATCAAACCGACCCTGAACTTCCAGTACGCGGGTGACGTGCCGGTTTACGCCACCTCCCACGTATTCAGCGCCAGCGGCGACCAGAACCAGTACAACGACATGAACGGTATTCGCTTCTGCGAAACCCCATGGCTGCTGGATGCCAACGACCCGCTGCGCAAACAGGTCACCGCACAATGGCCACAAGCCGCTGGCAGCCTTGGCCGTCTATACGCGATGGGCGTTGACGCCTATCGCCTGGCACCACGCCTGGGGCAACTCAAGGCCTTGCCGGACAGCCGCATCGAAGGTCAATCGGGCAGCCTGGGCATGACTCAGAATCAACGGGTCGTGCGTCAGTTGCCATGGGCACAGTTCGTCAGCGGTCAGGTTCAACGCCTGCCGGACACCTCACGCTGATGCCCGACAGGTCACGCCAGCAGAGCGGCAAGGATGCCGAGCGCCATGCGCTCGAGCATCTTCAGCAACAAGGTCTGCGCCTGCTGGCGCAGAACTGGTTATGTAAACGCGGCGAGCTTGATCTGGTCATGCTTGATGGCGATACAGTAGTATTCGTCGAAGTCCGCTACAGAAAAAACACCCAATGGGGTGGCGCGCTCGATAGCATCGATGGGCGCAAACGGCAGAAACTGATTTTCGCCGCGCAGTATTTTCTTCAGCGCGAGTCGCGTTGGGCCAATTCCCCTTGCCGCTTCGACGTGGTTGCCATCGACAGCAACCTTGATCAGTTGAACTGGTTGCAGAATGCCTTCGACAGCTGATCGCTTGCGCCCCGAACCGGACACCTTCACCCAACACTTTTGCTCTTTGCTTTGCGGGCTGCACATTCATGTGCCGAGTAGCCGCGCTAATTAAGGTCACACAGATGGACATGCAATCGCGAATTCGCCAGCTTTTTCAGGCCAGTATCGACACCAAGCAACAGGCGATGGACGTACTTGCACCGCACATCGAGCAAGCCAGCCAGGTCATGGTCAACGCCCTGCTCAACGAGGGCAAAATGCTGTCTTGCGGCAACGGCGGTTCCGCCGGTGACGCACAACACTTCTCGTCCGAACTGCTCAACCGCTTCGAGCGTGAGCGCCCGAGCCTGCCGGCCATCGCGCTGACCACCGACAGCTCGACGATCACCTCGATCGCCAACGACTACAGCTACAACGAAATCTTCTCCAAACAGATCCGCGCCCTCGGTCAACCGGGTGACGTATTGCTGGCCATTTCCACCAGCGGCAACTCGGCGAACATTATTCAAGCGATCCAGGCCGCACATGATCGCGAAATGATTGTCGTAGCATTGACGGGTCGTGATGGCGGCGGCATGGCGTCACTGCTTTTGCCGGAGGACGTCGAGATTCGCGTACCGGCCAACGTCACCGCACGTATTCAGGAAGTCCACCTGCTGGCGATCCATTGCCTTTGCGATCTGATCGACAGCCAACTGTTCGGGAGTGAAGAATGACCCCTAATCGCCTAGGCCTTCTGGCCTTGACCCTGTGCCTCGGCATCAGCGGCTGCACCTCGGTGGTTAACGCCAGCCGTGAAGCGCCGATCGACGATGACCGTGGCACCCGCACCTTCGGCAGCAAAATCGACGACACCCTGATCGAAACCAAGGCCGGTGTAAACATCGCCAAGGCCGATCCGGACCTGGACAACAACTCGCACATCGTCGTCACCAGCTTCAACGGCGTGGTGCTGCTGGCCGGGCAAACCCCGCGCGCCGACCTCAAGGCCAAGGCCGAACAGGTCGCCGCCTCCGTTCAGCGCGTGAAGAAGGTGCACAACGAACTGCAAGTGCTGCAGCCCTCCTCGCTGCTGGCACGCCAGAACGACACTTGGTTGACCACCAAGATCAAGACTCAGATGCTCACCGATCCCTCCATCCCAGGCTCGCGCATCAAGGTTGTGACTGAAAACGGCATCGTTTATCTGCTCGGCCTGCTGACCAAGCAGGAAGCGGCGCAGGCAACCAATCTGGTACAAGGCGTTTCCGGCGTGCAGAAGATTGTGAAGCTGTTTGAGTACATCGACTGACACACACACTCTGTAGGAGCTGCCGCAGGCTGCGATCTTTTGACTTTGCTTTTCAAGATCAAGAGATCGCAGCCTTTGGCAGCTCCTAAGTAATAAAAAAGGCGATCCATCCGGATCGCCTTTTTTATTACTTCACCACCTTCAAACTCGGTCGACCGCTGGGACGCGGCGGCTCGCTGTCGGGTGGCGGGATATCATCATCCGGCTCGATCTCATCCTCGTCTTCCAGAGGCGATTCCATATCGAACACCATGCCCTGGCCGTTCTCCCGAGCGTAAATGCCCAGGATCGACGCGATAGGCACGTACAGGGTATGCGGCACGCCACCGAAGCGCCCTTCGAAACTGACCGCCTCGTTATCCATGTGCAAATGACGCACGGCTGCCGGGGATACGTTCAGGACAATCTGCCCGTCACTGGCAAAACCCTGAGGCACCTGCACCGACGGATACTCGGAATTGACCAGCATGTGCGGGGTGCAATCGTTGTCCACAATCCACTCGTAGAGCGCGCGGACCAGATAAGGTCGACTGGAGTTCATAGCGGCTCCTTAAGCCTTAGCGCATATCGCGTTCGACACCAGACAGACTCGCCTGGAAAGCCTCACGCGCAAACGAGCGCTCCATGTAATCAAGCAGCGGCTTGGCAGGCCGCGGCAGTTCTATACCCAGAATCGGCAATCGCCAGAGTATTGGCAATAGGCAGCAATCCACCAGACTTTGTTCCTCACTGAGGAAAAACGGCTTGTCGGCGAATAGCGGCGACACGCCTGTCAGGCTTTCGCGCAGCTCTTTACGAGCCACCACGCGAGCTGCTTCCTTGGTCCGCGAATCCAGAATCAGATCCACCAGGCCACACCAGTCACGCTGAATGCGATGAATCAGCAGACGGCTGTTGGCACGCGCCACAGGATAAACCGGCAGTAGTGGCGGATGCGGGTAACGCTCATCCAGATATTCCATCACCACGGTCGACTCCCACAACGCCAGGTCACGATCGACCAGGGTGGGCAGGCTTCCGTAAGGGTTCACTTCAATCAGTTTAGGCGGCTGACGACCAGCCTCCACGTAAATGATCTCGGCGCTGACACCCTTCTCTGCAAGTACGATGCGCACTCGGTGGGAATAGTGGTCGGCGGGGTCGGAGTAACAGGCCAACCGATTGGTCACGCCCATGGCGGTCCTCCTCGCTTGTTGAAATTATCGGAAACGGAAAAACACGCGCGCCCAGAGGGCGCCTCCCGTAACGCCTGGATCACCAGACTCGTTACACCTTCAGAGACGCCCCTGGGCGCGTGCGATTAACAGCAATGGCTTACAACGTTATCAATGGACGTCTTTCCAGTATTCACGCTTGAGCAAGTAAGCGAATACGAAGAAGAACGCCAGGTACAGCAACACATAGGTACCGATGCGCTGATGCTGCAGCTTCACCGGGTTGGCCGAGTAGGCCAGGAAGGTCACCAGATTCTTGACCTTCTCGTTGAACTGCTCTTCGGTCAGCGTGCCGGTTTTCGGCAATACAGTCAGTTGATCGCAGGCTTCATGAGTCAAAGCGGTGCCGGTCAGCGGATCGAATTGCTTCTTGCCATCATCGACGACTTGAACCTGTTTACAGCCTACCACCTGACGACCCTGCAAGCCGACCAGAACGTTAGGCATGCCGACGTTCGGGAACACCTTGTTGTTCACGCCCCATGGACGCGACGGGTCTTCATAGAACGAACGCAGGTAGCCATAGAGCCAATCTGTGCCACGAACACGAGCCACCAGTGTCAGGTCGGGTGGCGCTGCACCAAACCAGGTCTTGGCGTCAGCCGGTTGCATGCCGATGCTCATGTGATCGCCGATCTTGGCGCCAGTGAACACCAGCTTCTCGAGCATCAGCTCGTGAGGAATGCCCAGGTCATCGGCGACACGCTCGTAGCGCTGGAACTTGGCACTGTGGCAGCCCATGCAATAGTTGGCGAACGTACGCGCGCCATCCTGCATGGCAGCCTTGTCGGAAACGTCGATGTCGACTTTTTCCAGCTCTGGGCCACCGTGTTCGGCCGCGAAGGACAGTGCTGGCAGAGCAGCAAGAATCAGTACAGCAAATAGTTTTTTCATCAGCCAGTCACCCTTTCCGGAACCGGTTTGGTCTTCTCGAGCCTGGTGTAGAACGGCATCAGAATGAAGTAGGCGAAGTACAGGAAGGTACAAACCTGCGACAGCAACGTACGTTCCGGGGTAGGCGCCATGACGCCCAGCCAGCCAAGGATCACGAAGGAGATGCAGAATACCCAGAGCCAGATCTTGCTCAGCCAGCCCTTGTAGCGCATGGACTTGACCGGGCTACGGTCAAGCCAGGGCAGGACGAACAGCAAGGCAATCGAAGCACCCATGGCAACAACACCCAGGAGCTTGTCCGGAACTGCCCGCAGAATCGCGTAGAACGGCGTGAAGTACCAGACCGGAGCGATGTGCTCAGGGGTCTTGAAGGCGTTCGCCACTTCAAAGTTCGGCTTCTCGAGGAAGTAACCACCCATTTCCGGGAAGAAGAACACGATCGCGCAGAAGATGAACAGGAACACCACGACGCCGACGATATCTTTCACGGTGTAGTACGGATGGAAGGCAATGCCGTCCAGCGGTACGCCGTTTTCGTCTTTGTGTTTCTTGATGTCCACGCCGTCCGGGTTGTTCGAACCCACTTCGTGCAACGCCAGAATGTGCAGCACCACCAGGCCGAGGATCACGATCGGCAAGGCCACCACATGCAAGGCGAAGAAACGGTTCAGGGTAATACCGGAAATCAGATAGTCACCACGGATCCACTGGGTCAGGTCGTTACCGATGACCGGGATCGCACCGAACAGCGAGATGATCACCTGGGCGCCCCAGTAGGACATCTGGCCCCACGGCAGCAGGTAACCCATGAAGGCCTCAGCCATCAGCGCCAGGTAGATCAGCATGCCGAACACCCACACCAACTCACGCGGCTTCTGGTACGAACCGTAGAGCAGGCCACGGAACATGTGCAGATAAACCACGATGAAGAACGCCGAAGCGCCGGTGGAGTGCAGCAGACGCAGGATCGAGCCGTACTCGACGTCGCGCATGATGTATTCGACGGAAGCGAATGCTTCTTCCGCCGACGGGGTGTAGCTCATGGTCAGCCAGACACCGGTAACGATCTGGTTGACCAGAACGAGCAGCGCCAGGGAGCCAAAGAAATAGAAGAAGTTGAAGTTCTTCGGGGCGTAATACTTGCTGAGATGGTCTTCCCACATTTTGGTCGCGGGGAAGCGCGCATCAACCCAATCCATGAACTTGCTCATCACGCTTTCTCCGTATCGACGCCAACGACAATGATGTCATCGGTCTCATAGGAATGCGGGGGAACTGGCAGGTTCAAAGGCGCGGGTTGCGACTTGTAGACGCGGCCAGCCAAATCGTAGTGGGAACCGTGGCAAGGGCAGAAATAGCCCCCGACCCAATCCTTGCCCAGATCGGCAGGTGCTACTTCCGGACGGAAGGTCGGTGAGCAACCCAAGTGAGTGCAGATGCCGATCAGCAGCAGAACTTCTGGTTTGATCGAACGCGTCTGCGGGTCGACATAGGTCGGTTGCGTCGAGTTCTTGGAGGCGGGGTCAGACAACTGGCCCTCAATCTTTTTCAGATTCCCCAGGATTTCCTCGGTACGGCGGACGATGAACACCGGCTGGCCGCGCCACTCAGCAATCATTTGCTGGCCTGGCTCGATTTTGCTGACATTCACTTTCACCGGTGCACCTGCGGCTTTCGCCTTGGCACTGGGAAACCATGACCCCACGAACGGGACCGCAGCCCCCACCGCTCCTGCAGCACCCACCACGGATGTGGCTGCTACCAAGAAGCGACGCCGGCCTGCATTCACGCCGTCATTGCTCATTCAGTCCTCTCCCATCAGCTTTGTGGCCTGTTAAATCAGGCGTCTACTAAGTAAAAATCTGAACTTATAAAAATTTTGCCGAATGGTAATGAAAAGCCCCAATTCTGACAAGGTAATTACCGAAGGGCTCCACTGCCAAGCCTTGCAGTATAGGGCCTCTACGGATGTGGCAAGTTGTCACAGCGTAATTCGTTGAATAAATCGCACCCATAAAAAAACGCCCAGCTTCGCGAGGAAACTGGGCGTTCTTTTTGAACGTGAAAGCGAATTAACGCTTCGAGTACTGCGGACGCTTACGCGCTTTACGCAGACCGACTTTCTTACGTTCAACTTCACGTGCATCGCGGGTTACGAAGCCAGCTTTGCGCAGAGCAGAACGCAGAGTTTCGTCGTAGTCCATCAGAGCGCGAGTGATACCGTGGCGGATTGCGCCAGCTTGACCACTTACACCACCGCCGATCACGGTGACGTAGATGTCGAACTTCTCGACAGTCTCAGTCAATTCCAGCGGCTGACGAACTACCATGCGGGCAGTTTCGCGGCCGAAGAAATTATCCAGCGAACGGTTGTTGATGGAGATGTTACCAGTGCCCGGACGCAGGAAAACRCGTGCGGTTGCAGTCTTGCGACGGCCAGTGCCGTAATTTTGAGTCGCCGACATAATGAACTATTCCGTTAAAACTTCAGTTCTTGGGGCTGCTGAGCAGTATGAGGGTGAGCAGCGCCCGCATAGACTTTCAGCTTACGATACATGTCGCGACCCAGCGGGTTCTTAGGCAGCATGCCTTTGACCGCGGTCTCGATCACGCGCTCAGGGGCTTTAGCGATCAGCTTTTCGAAGTTGATCGACTTGATGCCGCCCGGGAAACCGGAGTGGGAGTAGTACATTTTGTCAGTGGTTTTAGCGCCAGTAACACGTACTTGCTCAGCGTTGATTACGACGATGTAGTCGCCGGTGTCGACGTGAGGAGTGTACTCAGCCTTGTGCTTGCCACGCAGACGGCTCGCGATTTCAGTGGCCAGACGACCCAGGGTCTGACCAGCAGCGTCGACGACAAACCAGTCGCGCTTTACTGTTTCCGGTTTAGCAGTAAAAGTTTTCATTCTTTATAGCCTCAGGGGCCGCCCTGTAAATTAGACGGCGGATCTTACTGAATAGTGCGTACTTTGACAAGTCAAAGGCAGCCGGATACAGACGCTTTCGGGGGCTCGGGTCGGCGCGTCCGTTCAACGGCAAGATTCTTCGGCGGCGGCGCATCACTTCCACTGCAGAAAGAGGTGCGCAATTATGCAGATTGCGAAAAATATTTCAACCTGCTTTTATGATTGTTTTGCCCAAGGAGCACCCGATGGACTATCGCCAGCTAGGCCGTACCGATCTGAACGTGAGTGCACTCTGCCTCGGCACCATGACCTGGGGCGAGCAAAACAGCGAGGCTGAAGCCTTCGCCCAGATCGAACGCGCCAAGGGCGCCGGGATCAATTTCATCGACACCGCCGAGATGTACCCGGTGCCGCCCAAGGCCGACACCTACGCCACCACTGAGCGCTACATCGGCAACTACTTCAAAAGTCGCGGCGATCGCGCCGACTGGATCCTGGCGAGCAAGATCGCCGGCCCCGGCAACACCATCGACTACATTCGCGACAAAAACCTGCGGCACAACCGCCAACACATCAGCGAAGCCGTGGACGCCAGCCTCAAGCGCCTGCAAACCGACTACATCGACCTGTATCAGTTGCACTGGCCGGAACGCAGCACCAATTTCTTCGGTCAGCTCGGCTACAAGCACAAGATAGAAGCCAATCTGACGCCACTGGAAGACACCCTCGAGGCGCTGGACGAGCAGGTCAAGGCCGGCAAGATCCGCCACATCGGCCTGTCCAACGAAACCCCGTGGGGCACCATGCGTTTCCTCGCCCTCGCCGAAGCCCGTGGCTGGCCCCGCGCGGTATCCATCCAGAACCCCTACAACCTGCTCAATCGCAGCTTCGAAATCGGCCTGGCGGAAATTGCCATCCGCGAACAATGTGGCTTACTGGCCTACTCGCCACTGGCGTTCGGCTTTCTGTCGGGCAAGTACGAAGGTGGCGCGCGTCCGCCCAAAGGTCGCCTGAGCCTCTACAGCCGCTTCAGCCGCTATTTCAACCCACAGTCGGAAGCAGCGTGCAGTCGTTACGTGGCACTGGCCCGTAAACACGGCCTGGACCCGGCGCAGATGGCGCTGGCGTTCGTCACACAACAGCCATTCGTGACCAGCAACATCATTGGCGCCACCACGCTTGAGCAACTGGACAGCAACATTGCCAGCGTCGATTTGAAGCTGTCGGATGAAGTGCTGGCAGGCATTGAGGCGATTCACCAGGATCAGCCGAATCCTGCGCCGTAATCTTCAGTGATTCTAAAAAGATCGCAGCCTGCGGCAGCTCCTACATGCATCGACGTACACCCGCAGGCTGCGATCTTTTCAGCCCTCACAGAGATTCAAAGCGACCGCGCAATAATCTCCTTCATGATTTCATTGGTCCCGGCATAAATCCGCTGCACCCGCGCATCCGCCCATGCCCGGGCGATCGGATATTCCCACATGAATCCGTAACCGCCATGCAACTGCACGCATTCGTCGAGCACCTTGCATTGCAGGTCGGTGCCCCAGTATTTGGCCATCGCCGCCGTCGGCACGTCGAGTTTGCCTTGCAGATGCAGTTCCAGGCAGCGATCGACGAAGACCCGACCGATCTGGATCTCGGTCGCCATTTCAGCGAGCTTGAAGCGGGTGTTCTGGAAGTCGGCGATGGCCTTGCCGAAGGCCTTGCGTTCACGGGTGTAATCCAGCGTCCATTGCAACGCCGCTTCGGCTGATGCCAAGCCGCCCACCGCGACCGTCAAGCGTTCCTGCGGTAATTCCTGCATCAGGTAAGCAAAGCCCATCCCGGCTTGCCCCAGCAGGTTTTCCTTGGGCACCCGAACGTCCTGAAAGAACAGTTCCGAGGTGTCCTGAGCCTTCATGCCGACCTTTTCCAGGCGCTTACCCTTGGCGAAACCCGGCGTGTTGGCCTCCACCAGAAACAGACTGGTGCCCTTCGCTCCCGCCTTCGGATCAGTCTTGGCCACAACGATCACCAGGTCAGCCAGAAAGCCGTTGGTGATGAAAGTCTTCGAACCGTTGATCACGTATTCGTCGCCCTCCAGCACCGCGGTAGTCTTCACCCCTTGCAGGTCGGAGCCGGCACCCGGCTCGGTCATGGCAATCGCTGTGACCATCTCGCCAGACACCAGCCTGGGCAGGTATTTGTGTTTCAGCGCCTCACTGCCGTAATGCAGGATATAAGGCGCAACAATGTCCGAATGAAGAGAAAAGCCGATCCCGGTCAGCCCCAGACGACCGACCTCCTCGATCACCACTGCGCTGTAGAGAAAGTCTGTCCCAAGCCCGCCGTATTCTTCCGGCAGATGCGAACAGAGCATCCCCGCCTCCCCCGCCTTGTTCCAGAGATTGCGGTCGATATAGCCTTGTTTTTCCCATTGCCCATGGAACGGCACGGCCTCTTTTTCGAGGAACGTTCGCACGCTATCGCGAAAAAGTTCGTGCTCGGGGCTGAACAAGGTTCTGGGGATCATGGGGCACCTGTCGTTATTGTCAGACGGAATTGACCTTCAGAGACTAAGCCTCGCTTCCGATACGGGACACTGGACACATCCGACAAAAAATAAGACGATCCAGCCGTCTGGTGACCACTTTCCCCTATAAGAATAAAGTTGAATTATGTCTAACCAAGCCTCCAAGCCCTTGCGGCGCGTCAGCATCCTGGCTATCGACCGGGTTTTCGCTTCCACCCTCATGCAAGCCAAGGATTTCTTCCACCTGGCCAGCCTGCGCTATGGCAAACAACTGGGCCACGGCCTGACACCGGTGTTCGAAACCCGACTGGTCAGCCCCGACGGCAAACCGGTGAACAGCTTCAGCGACGTGATCATGCCGGTGGACGGCGGCCTGGAAAATGCCGACGTCATCATCCTCCCCGCCTTCTGGGACGATTTCGACACGCTCTGCAAACGTTATCCACAGGTCCTGCCGTGGCTGCGCGAACAACACGCCCGCGGGGCAGTGCTGTGTGGCGAGGCCACGGGGGTGTTCTGGCTCGCCGAAGCCGGGCTGCTCAACGGCAAGGAAGCGACCACGTACTGGCGCTTCTTCAATGCTTTCGCCGAGCGCTTCCCGCAGGTTCATCTCAATCAGGACAAGCACCTGACCGACGCCGACAACCTGTATTGCGCCGGCGGCACCACCTCGGCCTGCGACCTCTACATTTACCTGATCGAGCGCTTTTGCGGTGCCAACGTGGCCCAGGCCGTGGCCCGCGACATTCTCTACGAAGTGCAACGCAGCTATGCGCCGGGGCGGATCGGTTTCGGCGGGCAGAAACTGCACCAGGATGTGATCATCCTGCAGATCCAGCATTGGCTCGAAGAACACTTCGCCGATAAATTCCGCTTCGAAGACGTGGCCCGCGAACACGGCATGAGCATCCGCAACTTCATGCGACGCTTCCAGACCGCCACCGGCGATAAACCGCTGCATTACCTGCAACGCCTGCGCATCGAGACCGCCAAGGGCTTATTGTCCGGCAGCCGCAAGAGCATCAAGACCATCAGCTATGAAGTCGGATACGACGATGCGAGCTTCTTCGCCCGGCTGTTCCGCCAGCATACGGAGTTGTCGCCGAATCAGTATCGGCAGCAGTTTCAACAAGCAGCTTAAGGGCTAGACACCAATCCAGATTGGCTCTTCAGCGCGCATAAAAAAGGGCCTGCAATGCAGGCCCTTTTTTATTTTCCGAAATGTCCTACGGCTTGTGCGCCCGGGACAGGAATTCGTGAGACTGCATTTCCAGCAAGCGGCTAAGCGTGCGCTGGAACTCGAAGGTCAGGCGACCGCCGGTGTAGAGGTCTTTAAGCTCGACTTCGGCGGAGATGATCAGCTTCACGTTACGGTCGTAGAACTCGTCGACCATGTTGATAAAACGTCGGGCGATGTCGTCGGTGGTGACGCTCATTTGCTCGACATTGCTGAGCAATACTGCGTGGAAGATCTTACCCAGCTCGATGTAATCGTTCTGGCTGCGTGGGCCGTCGCAGAGTTCACGGAAGTCGAACCAGGCCACGTCATCGCAGGTGCGCACGGCACGAATTTCACGGTTCTCGATCACCAGTACGTCGTTCTCGATGGCTGCCGTGCATTCCGGTGTCAGGGCCCGGAAGCTCTTGCGCAGGCTTTCCTGGGCGGCCTCGTCCAGCGGGAAGTGGAACAGCTCCGCTTGCTCGAGGTGACGCAGACGGTAATCGACGCCGCTGTCGACGTTGACGATTTCGGTGTTCTGCTTGATCAGTGCAATGGCCGGCAGGAAACGCGCACGTTGCAGGCCGTCCTTGTACAGACCGTCCGGCACGATGTTCGAGGTCGCGACCAGGGTCACGCCGTTCTTGAACAGCTCTTCCATCAGCGTGCCAAGGATCATGGCGTCGGTGATGTCGGAGACGAAGAACTCATCGAAACAGATCACTCGCGTCTCGTCGGAAAAGCGCTTGGCGATGATCGTCAGCGGGTTTTTCTCGCCGCCCAGAGTCTTCATCTCTTCGTGCACGCGCTTCATGAAGCGGTGGAAGTGAGTGCGGGTCTTTTCCTTGAACGGCAGCGCTTCGAAGAAGGTGTCGACCAGGTAAGTCTTGCCGCGACCCACGCCGCCCCAGAAGTACAGGCCCTTGACCGGCGCCTGGTCCTTCTTGCCAAACAGTTTGCCGAGCAGGCCCGGTTTGTTCTGCGAGGCCGCGACCAGATCGTCGTACAAGCGCTGCAAATGACGCACTGCCGTTTCCTGCGCAGCATCGTGGAAGAATTCCGGGCGTTTCAGATCAGCTTGGTATCGTTCTAGGGGCGTCATAATTCGTTAGCAAGGCAACAAAAACGGGCCGTCACTGTAGCGACGGCCCGTGGGAATGGCAATCGGCCCTTGGTCGGACCGAACCGTTGTTTATTCCTGAACCGGTGTCAGTGCAACCCGCAACGCGCCGATGGCAGCCTCGCGAGCAGCGCTGTCGGCGAAGGCCGGGCTGTCGGCCACGCACTCGCCTTCCAGCCAGACGCTGAAGCTCAGGTCTTCACTGCGCACGTCCAATGGCTGGCCGGATTGCAGTTGCTTGGTCACCTGACCTGCGGTTTTGCCATCGGCGAAGTGGCGCGACAGCAGCAGCTGCTCGCCATCGGCCGCCAGCAGACGGAAGCGGAAACTGCCATCGTCTTCACGGAAGCTGACAAAACGCGCGGCTTTCGCGGCTTTCTTCTTGGTGGTGGCAGCGACTTGAGTCTGGGCGACGAAAGAACGCAGGCCGACCGCTTCACGCAGTTCGTTGAGGAACGGCGTGGCCACGGCACGCGCCTTTTTGGCGCCGAGCTGCAGGATGTCTTCCAGGTCTGCCGGGCGGCCGATCAACTGGTGATAACGATCGCGGGACTCGCCCAACTCGTTGTCCAGCAACTGGAACAGGCGATTCTTCGCCTCGCCCCAACCCAGGCCCTGGAGCAATTCGCTGCGGAACTCGTCGGCTTGTGCCGGCGTAGCGAAAGCCTGGAACAAGGTGAACAGGTGCGAGTTGTCCGGATCTTTGGCTTCGCCCGGGGCGCGGGAGTCGGTCACGATCCGCGAAATCGCGTCTTTCATCTCTTTGGCGCTGCTGAACAACGGAATGGTGTTGTCGTAGCTCTTCGACATCTTGCGACCATCGAGACCTGGCAGCGTGGCGACGCTTTCCTCGATCAGCGCTTCGGGCATGGTGAAGAACTCCTTGCCCTGGCCGAACAAGTGGTTGAAGCGCTGGCCGATGTCACGGGCCATTTCCACGTGCTGGATCTGGTCACGGCCGACCGGCACCTTGTGGGCGTTGAACATCAGAATGTCCGCGGCCATCAGCACCGGGTAACTGTACAGACCCATGGTGATACCCGCATCCGGGTCTTCGCCATTCTCGACGTTCTTGTCCACCGACGCCTTGTAGGCATGGGCGCGGTTGAGCAAGCCCTTGGCGGCCACGCAGGTCAGCAGCCAGGTCAGCTCCGGGATTTCCGGGATGTCGGACTGGCGATAGAACGTCACCCGGTCCACGTCCAGGCCACCGGCCAGCCAGGTCGCGGCAATTTCCAGACGCGAGCGCTGGATGCGCAGCGGGTCATCGCATTTGATCAGGGCGTGGTAGTCGGCCAGGAAGTAGAACGAATCGGCATTGCTGTCACGGCTGGCGATGATCGCCGGGCGGATGGCGCCGGCGTAGTTGCCCAGGTGCGGCGTGCCAGTGGTGGTGATGCCGGTGAGGATACGGGTACGAGTCGTCATGGGTAATCGCTTGTCAGACTGCAATCAATTCGAAAGACGCGGCAGGATCAGATCCTTGAGATCGGTCAGCTTGCCATGAAAAAAGTGTCCGCATTCTGCCACTTTCAGCAGCTCATGGGGGCGATCGAGTGAGTCGGACCAATCGTAAACGAGTTGCGGATCGATCACTTCGTCGGTTTCCGGCTGGATCAGGGTCAATGTACCTTGGTGCGGCAGTTGATCCTGATCGCCCAGACGCATGACCGCAGGCGCGACCATGAACAGATGCTTGATCTGCTCACCCTTGGCCTCCAGGCGTCCGCCGAGACTGGCTGCAACAAAACCGCCGAAGGAGAAGCCGAACAGGGTCAAAGGTAATTCAGGATGTTTGGCGCGCAGCCACTCGGCCGCTGCCTGGGCATCGTCGACTTCGCCGGAGCCCATGTCGTGCGAGCCTTCACTGGCGCCAACGCCACGGTAGTTGAAACGCAAGGTAATCAAACCGGCGTCCCGCGCGGTACGCTGCAAGGTCGATACGACTTTGTTGAGCATGGTGCCGCCCTGCACCGGGTTCGGATGGCAGATCAGCGCCAAGCCGCGGGGGTGTTCATTGTCCAGGCTCTTGTTTTCCAGATACAGAGCTTCCAGTTGGCCCACCGGGCCATCAATCACTACAGGGGTTTCGCGCATAAGCAAGGAAGGAACTCCGTGACCTCGAATCGGGTCGACTCGTCTAGCAAATTGTCTGTGCCAATCTATTGCGAGTGAATCGCGGTATACAGCGCAGGTTCGAGCCGTTAACGTAAAGCAAAGCCGTTTATAGAGGAAGGACTCGTGGAACACTCGCTCTTAGTTTGGTTGTTACCGACTCTTGCCCTGGTTGTGGGTGTCGCCATTGGATTCCTGATCGCTCGCCTGGTGCCGAATGCCGCTCCGAGCAGCACGCAACGTCAGCTGGATGATATTCAGGAACGTTTTGACAAGTATCAGAACGAAGTGGTCACCCACTTCAACAGCACTGCATCCCTGGTCAAGAAACTGACTCAGAGCTATCAGGAAGTGCAGGATCATCTCGCCGAGGGTGCCAACCGCCTGGCCCTGGACGAGCAGACTCGCCAACGCTTGCTGGCGGCCCTGCACGCCGACGCGGTGCAGGCTCCACGGGAACGCCTGACGCCACCGCGCGATCAGGAACCGCCTCGCGATTACGCTCCCAAAGCCCCGAACGCGCCGGGCATGCTCGATGAGCATTACGGCCTGAAGAAGTAATCAGGTTTCGCGCGACACAAAAAGCCCTCGGACGAGTGATTGTCCGGGGGCTTTTTTTATTCTGAAGTTTTCATCGCCTGAACAAGCGGAACAAAAAAATGCCCGATCTTTTAAGGATCGGGCATTTTCATTTCAGGGAGAGGTCAGCCTCTCATGGGTACTGCTGAACAGTGCCTTGCTGTTGCTGACCACCGTATTGCTGGCCCGGAATAGCCTTCAGGTTGACCTCGACGCGGCGGTTCTGTGCCCGGCCATTGGTATCGCCGTTGCTGGCAATCGGGTTATCCGGCCCTGCACCACGTGCCGACAGATTGGCGCCGCTGACACCCTGTGAGGTCAGGTAGGTCGCCACGCTCTGGGCGCGACGCTGGGACAGGTCCATGTTGTGCTGGCGGCTGCCGGTGCTGTCGGTGTAGCCGACGATCTCGATCTGGTTCTGGTTGAACTCCTTGAGCGAGCCCGCCAGATTGTTCAGCGGCTGATAGAAGCTCGACGCGATGTTCGCCGAATCGGTGGCGAAGGTGATGTTGCCCGGCATGATCAGCTTGATCTGATCGCCCTGACGCTGCACTTCAACCCCGGTATTGGCCATGCTGGCCCGCAGCTTTTTCTCCTGCTGGTCGGCGTAGTAACCGTAACCGGCGGCGGAAGCGCCTACCACGGCAGCGCCAATCAGCGCGCCCTTGCCACGGTTATCGTGACTGATGGCAGCACCGGCCAGCGCACCGGCCAGGGCGCCGAGGCCACCGTATTTGGCGGTATTGCTCATGCCCGTGGAGCTGCCATCAGCCTGACCCTGGTTGTCATAAGGGTTCGGCGATGCACAACCGGACAACAGAGCCACCGCAGTAGCGACAACAATCAAACGACGCGAGGTGAACATGGAGGAGCTCCTACTTTTTTTGCATTCTGTGGTGCAACGGACTTAAGCAATGAACCTTTGCGGGCGTTGGATCACTGGCAACGACAAAAATTCCGTCAGTGCCCTTCAAGCTCGCACGAAGGGGTTACCGCGCATTTCATCGCCCAGACAGGTGTCCGGACCATGCCCGGCCACCACGATTGCCTCTTCATCGAGGGTATACAACCGCTGCTTGATCGACCGCACGAGCGTCGCCTGATCGCCGCCCCACAAATCCGTGCGCCCTACCCCGCGCTTGAACAGTGTGTCACCGGCAATCAGCAGCTTAGCTTCAGAAAACCAAAAGCTCATGGAACCTGGCGTATGACCCGGCGTGTGCAACGCCACACCACAACCGCAGGCCAGCTCTTCTTCGTCGGCCAACCAGCGATCCGGCGATGGCACCGGGGTGTAAGGCACACCGAACATCTGGCACTGCATCTCCAGATTGTCCTAGAGAAATTGATCTTCTTTATGCAGGTGCAGGGTCGCGCCGGTTTTCTCCTTCAACTGACCGGAAGCCAGGAAGTGATCGAGGTGCGCGTGGGTGTGGATGATGCTGACTACCTTCAGGCCCAAGGCGTCGAGGCGCGCGAGGATCAGCTCGTGATTGCCGCCCGGGTCGACGACGATGGCTTTTTTGGTGATCGGGTCGCCGATGATTGTGCAGTTGCACTGCAAAGGGCCGACGGGGAAGGTTTCGCGGATCAGCGCTGGGGTCGGCGCGTTCATGGGAGGTCCTGATTAGTCAATTTCGAACAGGATACCAGCGCGCATTCCTCAAGATTCACTGGCGCACGCCGACACAGATTTACCGGTCAGTTTTTTGACGCCATCAAATAAAAAAATAATGGCCACGTGATATCATTTGACACTGACTCTGGTGCAAAATTGCTTCTTTGTAGCGGCCACATACAGGAAGGTCGCAAACTCACTCAGGATATTCAGATGTCGTCTCCTCTTGGTTACGTATTAACTTGGTCTTCTTTTCTGACTGGTGACTCAAAGGTAGACAGTCTGATTTATGGCACTAGATGGCTGAGTCCTGACTGGGGCGTCGACTTCTTCGCGACACGCTTGACCTATAGTTTCGTCAATCCTGGCCAATCGTACTTCTCCGCCCAGTACAGCACCAAACAAGAATTCCTGAACAGTTACGCACTGACATCGGCCCAACAAAACGCCGTGACTGGTGCACTTGGCACGTGGAGTGCCGTGGCCAATGTCAAATTCACTCTGGTCAGTGACAATATCATCAGCGCCGGCGACTTGCGTTTCGGCGGCTATTGGGATTTGGACGACGACGCCGCTGCCTGGGCCTACTCCCCAGATGACACCCCATTGGGCGGAGATGTCTGGATCGGACCGAACACGGATAATCCGACGCCCGTCAAAGGCACCTACGACTTTATGACGTTTGTGCATGAAATCGGGCATGCCCTGGGCCTCAAGCATCCATTCGAAGCAAGCCCATCCAACAGCACGGTGATCAGTCCTGCGCTCGACGATTTGCATTTCACGGTCATGAGCTACAACAATGCGTATTCCTACCAGCCGACGACACCGATGCTGCTGGATATTCTCGCTATCCAGCAGCTTTACGGCGCCAACATGCTTTGGCAAACCGGCGACAACGTCTATCGCTGGGCACCGGACCAATCAGTGTTCGAAACCATCTGGGATGCTGGCGGCAACGATACGATCGATGCCAGCAACCAACTAGCGGCCGTCAGCCTGAACCTGAATGAGGGCGAGTTCAGCAACATCGGCAAGGCATTCGCCGACATCGCGAACCTGGAACTGATCAATGACGGGCTAGCAATCGCCTATGGCACCAAAATCGAAAATGCTACTGGCTCGGCCTTTGACGATAATCTTATCGGTAATGCACTGGGTAACGTTCTCAATGGCGGGGCCGGCCAAGACGTCATGATGGGCGGTGCAGGCAACGACGGTTACTATGTGGATAACGTGGGTGACGTGGTGGTGGAAACCAACACCTCGCTAAGCGAGATCGATACGGTCGCGTCGTCGATCAGCTACACCCTGGGCAACAACGTCGAGAACCTGACCCTCACCGGCAGCGACAACCTCGACGCCACCGGCAACGCCCTGAGCAACCGCCTGATCGGCAACAGCGGCAACAACGTGCTGGAGGGCGGCACCGGTGCTGATGTGATGATCGGCGGCAGCGGCAATGACACCTACAGCGTCGATAACCTCAAGGACGTGGTCACCGAAACCAGCACCCTGGCGAGCGAAATCGACACCGTGCGGTCCTCGGTCAACTGGCTCCTCGGTGCCAACCTGGAAAACCTGACCCTGACCGGCAGCGACAATATCTACGCGGTCGGCAACGCCCTGAACAACGTGCTGATCGGCAACAGCGGCAACAACATCCTCAACGGCCAGGGCGGTCTG
>NZ_JBFTZE010000028.1:0-61906 GCF_056406935.1 Pseudomonas sp. P1_A1
GCTGCCGCCGAAGGCTGCGATCTTTTGATCTTGATTTTTAAGATCAAAAGATCGCAGCCTTCGGCAGCTCCTACGTGAAGTGGACTTGCTCGCGGTATAGGCGTGTCAGGCGACATCCATGTTGAATGTGAGAAAGCCTTCGCGGGCAAGCCTCGTTCCTACAGGGGATCAGCTGTGTGGCGCGGGTTTTGGTACGTTGACGTTATCGAGCATCCGGTTCACCGCCAGCTCGGCCAGCATGACGATCTGCTGAATCGCCATCGCCGTGTGCCGATGCGGCCCTTCCAGATACCGCGCAAAATCACTCGCCATCACACTGGCCTGGGCCAACGACTCACAGGTGTGGGCCAACAGGTCTTCGTCTTTGATATCCGGTGCAACCATAAACATCGTGCTCGGCTTGCGGGCCACGGGGGATTTGAGGGCGGAGGGGTTGAGGTAGTGATCGAGCGCGCGTTCGGCGGCGTCGTGGAGCTTTTTCGAATCGAGGGATTCGTAGGGGGAAACGTCGTCGGTTTCCGGAGGGTTCGGTGTTTCTTTAATCATGCGGAAGTTACTCATTGGCAGGTGAAGTGAAACTGCCATCTTTCGTTTTCCAGACGAAAGGGTGGCAGCCATGCGCGGACTGGAAAAACCGGTACACCTACCAAAAACCGGCACACCCGAAGGTCTCCCGCGCACAGCTGCCATAACAAGGAATTGCGTGCAGAAAAAAGCGCCGCAGTATGCCATGGGCTGTGGTCAGTGTTCGCCAGGTTTTCCAGACCTGATCGCTGATTTGGCAGCGACCCACAAAGCCTACCCACTTCGCTTCCGACGCAACAACCGCCAAAACTTGTCGGAAACCTCCCCAAAAACCACCGCGTCTGTAGGACCGTGAAATCAGTTCGCCAGCCGAGCCCCACCCAAACTCCCACTCAACTCATACGCCGCTAATTCCGCCTGATGCGCCGCCAGAATCTCCGGCAACGACCCACGCAAGTATTCGACCCAGGTCTTGATCTTCGCATCCAGGTACTGCCGCGAAGGATAAATCGCGTACAGGTTCAATTCCTGCGACCGATACTTGGGCATCACCCGCACCAGTGTGCCGTTGCGCAAGCCTTCAATCGCTGCATACACCGGCAACACACCAACACCCATGCCGCTGGTGATCGCTGTCTTCATCGCATCAGCGGAGTTCACCAAAAACGGTGAGCTGTTGATGGTGACCATTTCCTGGCCTTCGGGGCCATCGAAAGCCCACTTTTCCAGCGGGATCACCGGGCTCACCAGGCGCAAGCACATGTGATTGAGCAAATCGCTGGGCTTCTGCGCGCAGCCGTTGGCTTTTACATAGGCTGGGGATGCGCAAACGATGCTGTAGGTGATGCCCAAACGCTGGGAGACGAAGCCCGAGTCGGGCAGTTCGCTGGCGAGCACGATGGACACGTCGTAGCCCTCATCGAGCAGGTCCGGCACACGGTTGGCCATGGTCAGGTCGAAGGTCACGTCGGGGTGGGTCTTGCGGTAGCGGGCGATGGCGTCGATCACGAAGTGCTGACCGATGCCGGTCATGGTGTGCACCTTGAGTTGCCCGGCCGGGCGCGCGTGAGCATCGCTGGCCTCGGCTTCGGCTTCTTCTACATAGGCCAGGATCTGCTCGCAGCGCAACAGGTAGCGCTTGCCCGCTTCGGTCAGGGCAATGCGGCGGGTGGTGCGGTTGAGCAGGCGGGTTTGCAGGTGGGCTTCCAGGTTGGAGACCGCGCGCGAGACATTGGCCGTGGTGGTGTCCAGTTGCACGGCGGCGGCGGTGAAGCTGCCGGCCTCGGCCACGTAACTGAAGGCGCGCATGTTTTGCAAAGTGTCCATGGGGTGCTCTCTTGACGAATGGCAAATTGTGACACGAAGTTTCAGAGACTGAGACCCCGACCAAGGGATTATCTCGTTAACGGTAACAAAGATTCACAAGAATCCCGGCTTATCGCCAACAAGGCCCACCCCTAGAATTACGCCGACTGTAGGAGCCGGCTTGCTGGCGATGGCATCACTGCGGTCTTCAGATAGACCGCGGCGTTCCCATCGCCAGCAAGCCGGCTCCTACAGGACTTCGTACCTTCCCTATTTCAGGAAATCGCAGCAGTGCCGCGTCGCATCAACAGAGCGCTCAAGACGCTCAGTGTTTTGGCTTTAACCGTGACCATCAGCGGCTGCATCGGAACCGGCGGGATTGCCCCGCAAGGCAAGGCACTGGAGGCCGATTCACTGGCCACCGACGAAGCCATTCAGAGCGCCGCCCGGGACGCTCACTGGCCCACCGCCCAATGGTGGCAAGCCTACGGCGACCCCCAACTGAACCGCTGGATCTCCCTCGCCCTGCAAGACAGTCCGAACATGGCCATGGCCGCCGCGCGAGTGCGTCAGGCCCGGTCCATGGCGGGTATTGCCGAGTCCGCCGAGTCGCTGCAGATCAATGGCCAGTCGACCCTCAAACGCCACAACTGGCCCACCGATCAGTTCTACGGCCCCGGTGAGTTGGCCAATACCACCACTTGGGACAACAACGCCGCGCTGGGCTTCAGCTATGCCCTCGACCTCTGGGGGCGCGAAAGCAACGCCACCGAGCGTGCCGTGGACATGGCGCACATGAGCGCCGCCGAGGCGCGGCAGGCCCAGCTCGAATTGCAGAACAACATCGTGCGCGCCTACATCGAACTCTCGTTGCATTACGCGCAACGGGACATCGTCGCGGCGACTTTGAAGCAGCAACAGCAAATCCTCGACCTGGCGCAAAAACGCCTGGACGGTGGCATCGGCACGCACTTCGAAGTCAGCCAGGCCGAAACGCCGCTACCGGAAACCCATCGCCAACTCGATGCGCTGGATGAAGAAATCGCCCTCAGCCGTAACCAGCTCGCGGCCTTGGCCGGTAAGGGACCGGGGGAGGGCGCGCAGTTGCAACGGCCGACGCTGTCGTTGGGAACTGCGCTGAAATTACCGTCGTCGCTGCCGGCGCAATTGCTCGGGCAACGCCCGGACGTGGTTGCCAGTCGCTGGCAAGTGGCGGCCCAGGCGCGGGGCATCGATGTCGCTCACGCAGGTTTCTACCCCAACGTCGATCTGGTCGGCAGCCTCGGCTACATGGCCACTGGCGGCGGTGCGCTGGAGTTCCTGACCGGCAAGAAGCTCAACTACAGCGTGGGACCTGCGATTACATTGCCGATTTTTGACGGCGGCCGCTTGCGTTCCGAGCTGGGTGAAGCCTCGGCCGGTTATGACATCGCCGTGGCCAAATACAACCAGACGCTGGTCAACGCGCTGAAGAACATCTCCGATCAGTTGATCCGCCGCGAGTCGATGGACAAGCAGCAAACGTTCGCCGCCGAATCGGTGGCCACGGCGCAGAAGACCTACGACATCGCGATGATCGCCTATCAACGTGGGCTCACCGATTACCTCAACGTGCTCAATGCGCAGACTTTGCTGTTCAAGCAACAGCAAGTGCAGCAGCAGGTTCAGGCTGCGCGGTTGAGTGCTCATGCTGAGCTGGTGACGGCTTTGGGCGGAGGCCTGGGCGCTGGCAACGACGTCCCGAGTGCCGAGAAAACCCAGCCCCCGAAAACCCCGAGCCTTTTGAAGTGAGCACGACGTTTCAGGCACACCCACAGTTCCTCAAGCCCTAGACCATTGAGCAAAATTTCATGACTCCCTTGCCCGCACCTTTGCGCTGGCTGTATTCCCTTGAATGGCGCCGGGGGTTCTTCGACTGGGCGCGCAGCGACGGCGTGACCTGGGTCTACATTTTCAAGGTGCTGTTCGCCGCATTCCTCACCCTGTGGCTGGCCATGCGCCTTGAATTGCCGCAACCACGCACCGCGATGATTACCGTGTTCATCGTCATGCAACCGCAAAGCGGCCAGGTGTTCGCCAAGAGTTTCTATCGCTTCCTCGGCACGTTGGCCGGTTCGGCGGTGATGGTCGCGCTGATTGCCTTGTTCGCACAGAACACGGAGCTGTTCCTCGGCTCGCTGGCGATCTGGGTCGGCCTGTGCACGGCTGGCGCAGCGCGTTGTCGCAACTTCCGCGCCTACGGATTTGTGCTCGCCGGTTATACGGCGGCGATGGTTGGACTGCCCGCTCTGGCGCATCCGGACGGCGCATTCATGGCTGCGGTCTGGCGGGTGCTGGAAATCTCTCTGGGGATTCTCTGCTCGACGCTGGTCAGCGCCGCGATCCTGCCGCAAACCGCCAGCGCCGCGATGCGCAACGCCTTGTATCAGCGCTTCGGCGTGTTCGCGTTGTTCGTCACTGATGGCTTGCGCGATCGGAGCAAACGGGATGCTTTCGAAGCCAGCAACGTGCGCTTCATCGCCGAGGCGGTGGGCCTGGAAGGACTGCGCAGCGTCACGGTGTTCGAAGACCCGCACATGCGTCGACGCAACGGACGACTCAGTCGCTTGAACAGCGAGTTCATGGGCATCACCACGCGTTTCAACGCCCTGCATCAGTTGCTCGAGCGCCTGCGCAGTAGCAGCGCCGATCATGTTGTCGCGGCGATCAAACCAGGGTTGCAGGACTTGGCCGAAGTACTCGACGGTTTCAGCGGCCGTGCGTTGACCAGCCCTGATGCCGCTCGCCTGGCCAGCGCCTTGGCGACTTACAAGGACAACTTGCCGGCGCGGGTGCGCAAGCTGCGGACGAGGTTTCAGGAGAGCGACCCGAGCGACGCCGAGCAGCTGGATTTTCACACCGCCTACGAACTGCTTTATCGCTTCGTCGACGACTTGCACAGTTATGCACAGACCCACGCGTCGCTCGCCGATCACAGCCACGAACGGGAGCGTTGGGACGAGCCCTTCACCCCGCAAACCAACTGGCTGGCCTCGGCCGCGTCGGGGATTCGCGCAGCGTTCATCCTTGTGGTGCTCGGCAGCTATTGGGTGGCCACCGCGTGGCCGAGCGGGGCGACCATGACCCTGATCGCTGCCGCCACCGTCGGCCTGTCAGCCGCGACGCCAAACCCCAAGCGCATGGCGTTTCAGATGGCCTGCGGGACCTTGCTCGGGGCGCTGATCGGCTTCGTCGAGATGTTTTTCATCTTCCCCTGGATCGACGGTTTTCCATTGCTTTGCGTGATGCTCGCGCCGGTGATCGTGCTCGGCTCGTTCCTCACTTCACGGCCGCAATACGCCGGGGTTGGGCTGGGGTTGCTGATCTTCTTCAGCACCGGTTCCGTGCCGGACAACCTCACGGTCTACAACCCTTACGCCTTTATCAACGACTACATCGCCATGGTCATGGGCATGCTGGTGTGCGCGGCGGCCGGGGCAATCATTCTGCCGCCCAACAGCCGCTGGTTGTGGCGGCGGCTGGAGCAGGACTTGCGCGGGCAAGTGGTGTACGCCATCAGCGGCAAACTCAAAGGCCTGGCGTCGAGTTTTGAAAGTCGCACGCGGGACTTGCTGCATCAAGCCTATGGCCTCGCCGCAGGGCAGCCGCAGGTGCAGCGGGACTTGTTGCGCTGGATGTTGGTGGTGCTGGAAGTCGGCCACGCGATTATCGAACTGCGTAAGGAACAAGCGATTCTGCCGGTGCACCCGGCGTATGCCGAATCCCAGCCGTGGCGCCAGTCCATCCGGGTGATGGGGCGTTCGCTGGTGCGGCTGTTTCTGCAACCGGGCCAGAGCAATCTGGAGCGTGCGCTGGTCGCCGTCGACCACGCGATCGGCCGCGTGCAGGCCACCGACGAACCCTTCGCGCCGCACTTCGACACCTCTGCCTTGCGCCGGGTGAAGAGCTATCTGCACTTCATCCGCACCTCGTTGCTCGACCCGCAATCGCCGCTGGCCTCATACACCACTGCCAAGCCCGAAGGACTTGAACATGCCTCGTGAAATCGCCTTCCACGGCGTGTACATGCCGACCATGACCCTGATGTTTTTCATTGCGGCGGCGCTGGCCTGGGCGCTGGACCGGTTCTTGTCCGGGTTCGATCTGTACCGTTTCTTCTGGCACCCGGCGCTGCTGCGCCTGAGCCTGTTTACCTGTCTGTTCGGCGCCCTGGCGCTGACTGTCTACCGTTGACTCTCTATCACTGAAGAAGGCCCTGATGAAAAAGCTTTTCAGCCTGCTCGCGACCCTGCTGGTGCTGGCCCTTGCCCTGTGGATCGGCCGGACCTTGTGGGTGCATTACATGAACACGCCCTGGACCCGTGACGGCCGGGTGCGCGCCGACATCATCAATGTCGCCGCCGACGTGACCGGTGAGGTGGTGGAGGTGCCGGTGCGCGACAACCAATTGGTGAAAAAGGGCGACCTGCTGATGCGCATCGACCCCGAGCATTACCGCCTCGCGGTGAAACAGGCGCAGAGCCTGGTGGCCTCGCGCAAGGCCACGTGGGAGATGCGCAAGGTCAACGCCCATCGCCGCGCCGACCTCGACAACCTGGTGATCTCCAGGGAAAACCGCGACGACGCCACCAACATCGCCGACTCGGCCCTGGCCGATTACCAGCATGCCCAGGCGCAACTGGAAGCCGCCGAACTGAACCTGCAACGCACCGAAGTGCGGGCGGCGGTGGACGGCTACGTCACCAACCTCAACGTCCATCGCGGTGACTATGCGCGCATCGGCGAAGCGAAAATGGCGGTGGTCGACATGAACTCGTTCTGGGTTTATGGCTTCTTCGAAGAAACCAAACTGCCGCATGTTCGCGTGGGTGATAAAGCCGACATGCAATTGATGAGTGGCGAAGTGCTCAAGGGCCACGTGGAAAGTATTTCTCGCGGTATCTACGACCGCGATAACCCGGAAAGCCGCGAGCTGATCGCTGATGTAAATCCGACCTTTAACTGGGTTCGTCTGGCGCAGCGGGTACCCGTAAGGATTCACATTGATGAAGTGCCGCAGGGGGTGCTGTTGGCGGCGGGGATTACGTGTACGGTGGTGGTGACCCCCCCGGCTGGCGAATAACCTGTGGCGAGGGGGCAAGCCCCCTCGCCACAAAAAGCGGCGGTGTCAGCCTTGGCAAAACGTCTCATGCAAATGCCGCCAAACCACCTTGCCATCGGCCTGTTTCTCAAACACCACCGAGGACCGCCGATCAGAATGCAGTCCCGTCGCATCGGTCTGTTGCTCGCGGTAACTGACCACTGCGCCACCGTCATACAGCGCGACACCTCGCAACTCGCTGAGCTCGATCCTGAACCCGAGCTTCTTCCCGCCCGCCAACAGAAACAATTCATTCAACGCCCCGAAATCCAGCACCCGGCCCAACGGCGAGACCATGGAAAACTGCGGTGAAAAACGCGTCAGCAATTGCTCGAGCTCGGCCTCGTCTCGCTCCTCGGCCAACCATTGCTCGATGGCTACGTGGGCCTGGATCACTTCGTCAAAGTATTCGGTGTAGTCGGTCATGCTGTTTCCTGAAAGTCTGAAAAGTGTGTTCTGACGCCTTCGCGGTCTCAGAGCTGCCCGCGCAACCCGAACCGCTTCATCAACCCCGACTCCAGCAATCCTTTTGGCAATAACCCCGCCATCAACGGCAACGCCCGGCTGCCGTTACCCAAACGCACCAGACGCGGCGTTTTGCTCTGCTGCACAGCCTTGAGTAAACCGGCGGCAAATTCACTGGCCGGCGTTGGTTTATCTTGGGAGGCCTTGGCCCGTGCACGAATACCTTCACGCAGTGGAAACCACGGTGATTGTTCGGTGATCAGTTGCTCGGCTTCGTGGCCGGCATTCTTCGCGAAGCTGGACGCGATAGCGCCGGGCTGAACTTCCATGACCCGCACGCCGAAAGGCGCCAGTTCCATGCGCAGCGCATCGCTCAAGGCATGCACGGCGGCTTTCGAGGCGCAGTAGGCACCGGCAAACGGCGTGACCAGAACCCCGGAAACGCTGCCGATGTTTACCACCAGCCCCCGGGCGCGACGCAGTACAGGGAACATCGCGCGAGTGACGCCGACAATCGCAAACACGTTGGTTTCGAACTGGCGCTGCATGGCCGGCACGCCACCATCGAGCAGCGGCCCCATGGCGCCGTAACCGGCATTGTTGATCAGCACATCGAGGCCGCCGCGTTGCTGGTTGATTCGCTCGCTCAGCTGTTCGAGGGCCGGGCCATCGTTAACGTCCAGCTGCACGGCGGTGAAACCGGCGGCGGTAAGGGTTGCCACGTCTTCAGCCTTGCGGGCACTGGCCCAGACTTCGTAACCGGCATTTTTGAAGGTGTCGGCAAGTGCGCGGCCAATGCCGCTGGAGCAACCGGTAATCAACGCAACAGGCATGGCGCGGTCCTTGTGCAAAAGAAAAAGGGGGATCAGTCGGAGAAACTACCCTGCAACCGTTCAGCGCGAAATTCCAGGGTTTGTGGTCGGTAGCCGGGGCGCAAGGGCGGTAGCGGCAAGCAGTCTTCCCAATTGCCGCCGGCCTGCAGTTCGCCGGGGCCGCGATAACGTGGCGCGGCGTATTGATTGTCGGCCAGGTTCACCGTATCGCCCGGCGCATACGCCGCGATGCGCCAGCGCAACTCGGTCAGTGGCACGTCGTTGCCGTTTTTCATCGTGAGTTTCAATGGCCGATCTGCCGGGCAGTGTTCGGGTGCGTAGGTGATGCGCAGCTCAAGGCGCGCCAGTTGCTTGACCTCGCGGTTGTCCAGCCAGATCACCCACGTCGCCACCAGGCCCAATCCGACAGCGGCCGCCACGGAAACCGGCACAGCCTTGGCCGGATAACGCAGCAGCAGGATCAGCCAGGTGATGACCAGCAGGACGCCAATGAACATGTTTGAACGCTCCTTGAACGGATAACCACCATCCTACCGAAGGGATGCGGGAATGGACATTCGGTGAGCAAGGGATTGTACCGCTGGTCGGCACTGTAATTTCTGACAGTAGCCAGCCATGCTCTTGAAACGTTAGAAGACATTGGCCGACAGGGCTGTTATTCGATGGACGGTGGCGATGGAAATGCACCACAAGACACCCAAACTGACGGTCGTCGATCCGCGTGGCTTGTCGATCCGTTCGGTTGATTATTGGCGTGCCGTCGAAAACCTGCCCGCTGAGGTCCGCATCAATCGCACTGTTCACGATGGTGCAGGACGTGCGGTGAAACAGTGGGATCCGCGATTGTGGGCGCTGCAAACAGCACCTCCCAATCTGACCACGGTGTATTCGCTGTCCGGGAACGCGCTGCGTACCGACAGCGTCGACGCCGGAACGCAGATCAACTTGCATGGCTTGGCCGGTGAAGTGTTGGTGGGGCGGGACAGCCGCGAAACCCGTCGCGAGGTTGAATATGACGATTTGCTGCGGCCAGTGGCGGTGTTCGAGCAGGGCGCTGCGCAGCCAAGTCGCTGTACCGAACGTTTTACCTATGGCTGCCCCGGCCAGGGCAATCAGGACCGTAACCAGTACGGCCAACTGATTCGCCACGACGACCCGGCGGGCAGTGTGCTGTTCGACGCGTTTGCGATCAGCGGCCAATGTGTTGAAAACACCCGCCACTTCACCCTCGATCCGGTCACTCCCTACTGGCCGGAACTGATCAATGATCGCCAACGGCTGCTCGAACCGGGGGCGGGGGCGATGTCCAGGTGGCGATTCGGTCCGCTGGGTTATGTGCTTGAACAGACCGATGCCAGGGAAAATCGCCAGACCTTCGCCCTGACCGTCGATGGCCGATTGCGCGAGAGTCGACTGCAATTGAAGGATCAACCCGTTGGGCAAACGTTAGTCAGCGAGATCCGCTACAACGCCGAAGGGCAAGTCGAACGGGAGGTCGCGGGCAACGGGGTGCAAACAACCTTCGTTTACCGTCCCGAAGATGGTCTGTTGATGGAGCGTCGGGCACTGGATGCCGGCGCCCGAATGTTGCAGCATCTGATCTATGACTATGACCCGATGGGCAACGTGTTGAGCATCGAGGACAAGGCTCTGCCGGTGCGCTACTTCGCCAACCAGCGCATCGACCCGATCAGTCGCTTCATCTACGACAGCCTGTACCGGTTGATCGAAGCCTTTGGATGGGAAGCGGGCGGTCCCGTTCAAGGACCCGAGTCGGTTGGTCGCACCGATCCGGCGGCGGTTAGCAACTATCGGCAGATTTACCGCTATGACGAGGGCGGCAATCTGCTGAAGCTGACCCACGTCGGCGCGCAAAACCATGGGCGCGATTTGAAAGCCGCCCGCTACAGCAACCGCTGCCTGCCCTGGCGCAACGGCGTGCCGCCTACTGAAGACGAAATCGCCGCCGCGTTCGACGCCAAAGGCAATTTGCTGGATCTGGATCAGGGACGGTTCTTGACCTGGGATCTGCGCAATCAGTTGCAATCGGTCAGCCCGGTGGAGCGCGCCTCCCGGCGCAATGACGGTGAGTGCTATTTTTACGATGGCGCTGGCCAGCGGGTGCGCAAAATCCGCGCGTTGCAGACCAGGGCTCGCACCGTGATAGCTGAAGTGCGTTACTTGCAGGGCTTGGAACTTCGTACCGACAGTGGCACCGGGGTGGTGTTGCAGGTCATCACCGCGCAGGCTGGCCTCAACACCGTGCGGGTGTTGCATTGGGACAGCGAGCCACCGTCCGGTGTCAACGATCAGTACCGCTACACCCTGGTCGATCACCTGAGCTCCTGCACCGTGGAACTGGCCGATGACGCGCAAATCATCAGCCGGGAAATTTTTTATCCCTTTGGCGAGACCGCGTGGTACGACGCGATTGAAGTGGACTATAAAACCATTCGTTATTCGGGCAAGGAACAGGATGCCACGGGGCTTTATTGCTATGGCTTCCGGTACTACATACCGTGGTTGCAGCGATGGGCGAGTACCGATCCGGCAGGCGCTGTGGATGGCTTGAACCTGTATCGGATGGTTCGAAACAACCCGTTAACGTTCTTTGACGAGCAGGGTGAAAACTCAAAATCCAACTCGGCAGTGCGTACAGCGATCGAGATTTTTGAATCGTATAAGGACAATTACAGCGATACGGATAGAGTGACTCCTTACAACATGATGAACACAATCACTCAGGACAAACTGAAGTTCAAAACAGCAAAGGCAACACCTGCGGTGCTTGAAAAGACCAAGCCCCAGAGCTTTACCTTGCGCCATTACACGGTCTACGGGAGCAGCGGCGAAACACCTCCCTTTATGGAAATCGCGTCTAACTTTTCTTTGGTTCACAAGAACTTGAAGACGTTGGGCGGAAAGGGCGGCAATACCAATGAAAAGGATTGGACCAAGGCCGGAAACATGGGCTTCACCTTCTTTCTTCTGGCGATAAATGGAGAAGTGAATGAACGCAAGTTTCTCGGCTCGATGACACACTTTGCCGAATACGATCTTGAGGATGACAAGGCGCTGGAGGCAGCCTTGGGTAAAGATTTCGATAAGGTAGAGTTTTTTGCTTCTCCCGATGTACTCGATCCCAAACACTCTTCGGACCTGAGCGCGGTGCCAATGGTTAAAGGCCCACTGAAAGAATTGAAGGCGCTGCTGTTAGGCAACTCGGGAATCAGTCCGGTTCAGGTGGGAAGAATGAGTTCACGAGCATTACTTGACAGTATCGATAGTGCGTTTCATGGAACACTTGAGATCAAAATACCAGGATCAATAAAGGTCAGTGGCTGGCATAGAAAACCAGCCACAACCCGTAAGGCTGCATGAATGTGTAAAAAAGCCCCCGCCCAACCCGCTGCGGATAGGGAACGCAGCGGGCTGGACGAGGGCTTTTTGATTTGCTGATTGATTACTGCGCGATGGTTTTCACCGACACGCCGCGCTCGATCGGAGTGGAGCGACCGTAGATATCTTCAAACCGCTCGATATCGTCTTCGCCCAGGTAGCTGCCCGATTGCACTTCGATGATCTCGAGTGGAATCTTGCCCGGGTTGCGCAGACGGTGTACCGAGGCGATCGGGATGTAGGTCGACTGGTTTTCACAGAGCAGGAACACGTTTTCGTCGCAGGTCACTTCAGCGGTGCCGCTGACCACGATCCAGTGTTCGGCGCGGTGGTGGTGCATCTGCAGCGACAGGCACGCGCCCGGTTTGACCGAGATGTGCTTGACCTGGAAACGACCGCCCATGTCCACCGAGTCGTAGGAACCCCACGGACGATAGACTTCGCAGTGGTTCTGGGTTTCGCTGCGGCCCTGTTCGTTGAGGGTGTTGACCATCTGTTTGACGCCTTGGACCTTGTCCTTGTGGACGATCATCATGGCGTCCTTGGTTTCGACTACCACGATGTTTTCCAGGCCGATCACCGACACCAGTTTGCCGTTGCCGTGGATCATGCAGTTTTTGCTGTCCTGGATGACCACGTCGCCTTTGGTGACGTTGCCGTTGGCGTCTTTTTTATTGACTTCCCACAGCGACGACCAGCAACCGACATCGCTCCAGCCCGCGGTCAGCGGTACGACGCAGGCACGCTGGGTTTTTTCCATCACTGAATAGTCGATGGAATTGTCCGGGCAGCAGGCGAAAGTGGCGGGGTCGATGTCGACGGTGTCGGCATCCTGCGCGCTACGTTCCAGGGTCAGTACGCAGGTGTCGTAGATGTCCGGATCGTGCTTTTTCAGCTCTTCGAGGAAGCGACTGGCGCGGAACAGGAACATGCCGCTGTTCCAGAAATAACCGCCGGACTGGACGAACTCGGTGGCGCGTTTCACGTCGGGTTTTTCGACGAAGTGCGAGACACGGCTGACGCCTTCCGGCAGCAGGGCATCGTTGGTGGATTTGATGTAGCCGTAACCGGTTTCCGGTTTGGTCGCCGGCACGCCGAACAGCACCATCTCGCCACGCTCGGCCGCCACGGTGGCCAGGGCCAGGGCGCGTTGCAGGGCTTTCTGGTCTTCCAGGACGTGGTCGGCCGGCAGCACCAGCATCAACTCGTCGCGACCTTCATTGACCAGCATCATCGCGGTCAGGGCCACGGCCGGCGCGGTGTTACGGCCGAACGGTTCCATCAGGATGCGCTGGGTTTCCAGTTTACGGGCGCTCAGCTGCTCGTTGACGATGAAGCGGTGATCCTTGTTGCAGACCACGATCGGGGTATCCATGCCTTCGAACACCAGGCGTTCCAGGGTTTGCTGGAACAGCGTGTGTTCGCCGGTCAGGGCGAGGAATTGCTTGGGGAATTGCTTTCGGGAAAGCGGCCAAAGACGTGAGCCGCTACCACCTGACAAGATCACCGGAATCATGTTGTTACTCCTTTAAAATCGATTGGTTAGAGCCACGAACGTTCTGTCGTTTCACTCTTGTTCTTGTTCCGTATCCAAAGGCTGGTCAGATCCCCCGTAGGGGCCCGTTTCAAGGCCCCAATGGGGTGTCAGCCGTTCGGAAAATTTATTAGCGCGTCGACACCGGGCGCTTGACCCAGACTGGCGACAGGCTGCTGCCGTTGCCGGTGACGTACAGCACCGCCGCTTCACCGCGCTCCAGGGCAACCGGCTTCACGTCGCCGACTTTCTTGTCGCCCTCGTACAGCGCCAGGCTGACTTTCACCGGGTTGATTTCACGCTCGCCACGGCCCTTGGCGGCCACGTTCGGCACCACATCGGTCTTGCCGTCGGCGGTTTTCAGGGTCAGGGCCTTGTCGCTGAGGTTCTGCACGCGTACCAGGGATTTCTGTTTGTTCTTGAACGGCGGCTCTTCGATCAGTTGTGGCGCGCCGCTGGCGTTGTTGACCAGAGTGTAATAGTGATCACCGGCCAGTTTAACCGGCAGGGTCTGGCTGCCGATCTTGGCGCTGTAGTCGCCGCCCGGCATGAAGCTGAAGTCTGTGCTGGACAGCGGCGCGACTTCGTTCAGGTTGGTGGTGCCGACGGTGGCGCTGACTTCGGCGTTGCCGGCGTTATAGACACGCACGAAGCTGGAGCCTTTCGGTGCGGTCGGGCCGTAGAGGGCGGCGTCGCCACCGGCGAAGGCCTGCATTGACAGCACGCTCATGCCGGCGACGAGAGCAACTGCCTTTAAAGAGCGAGCGGCGAGACGGCGATGAGTAGTAGTGAAAGTCATGGTAGTACCTCTCTCTTTCAGTTTTGCGCCCGGTCGGGCGTCTCGGATTTGGTGTTTACAGCTACGTTTTGTTGGCGCGCGCCGGCTTGTTTAAGCTCTGCGACCCACTGTGGGTCGGCGTCACCGATTTCGTTGTTCACAGGCAGATATCGTTCAGGGAACTCCCAGATCAGCACTTGTGGCGGGCTGTTCTTGAAGGCATCGCTTTTCAGGTAGCTGAGCATCGGCAGAATCGGGCCGTGGCCGTCTTCGGCGTAATTGACCACGTCGCTGTGCAGCGCTTCTTTCAGCGCGCCGACGAAGTTCCAGTTCGGGTTGGCGCTGTAGCTGGTGCCGATCAGGGCCACCGGCACTTCCGTGTTGGCGAACAGTGCGTCATCACCGGCAGGCTGGTCCTGGGCAGCCACGGTATTGCGCTTTTGCAAAGGTTCTGGCGCCGGCATCAGGTTTTCGAACAGCGGGTCCAGCGGCAGGAACAACCGCAGGTCGCCCTTGTGGGTCACCTTCTCTGCAGGTTCGGTGACGAAGTTTTGCGGTTCGCCGCTGAGCGGAGCCTTGTCGGCGATGGTTTTGGCCAGGGTCTGGGCGGCGATTTGCGCGCCTTCCGGAGTCCAGTGGGTGTCGGTGCGCAGGAACACTTGCTGACCGTCGTGCTTGGCTTGTTGCAGCGGGCCGAGCAGGTCAGGGGCGAGGATCTTGTCGGCCGCCACGCGAGCGTGGAAGTCCTTGTACAGATTGGCGTGGATACTCGCCGGCTTCACTTCACCCAGGTGTTCCGGGTACAGGCGCGTCTTGGCCGGAACAATCGCCATCACCAGTTGCACGCCTCGCTTTTTCAGTTCCTGGCGCACGCCTTCGACCAGCGCGTAGTTGCCTTGCAGGTTCAACTCTTCGTTGACGATCGGGTGGAACTCTTCATCGCTGTAGAGCCACTGATCGCGACCGAGCACCACGCCCGGACGACCTTCGTTGAACAGTTTGAAATCCAGCGCGGCCCAAAGGTTGGTGCCCAGGCGCTTGATCGGGAACTCGTCGTCATAGTGCGTCTCGACGGCTTTGGTCCAGCGCCCGTTGAGCACGGTGGCATCGGCGTTGGTACTGAAGCCGAAGAAGCTGCGTACCGACCACACGCCCAGGACCAGCAAGGTCACCAGGAACAGGGCGATGTAGAAGATGCGTAATGAGCGGGTCATGGTCAGATCCCTCAGAACTGGAAGTAAAGGAACGGCGAGAAGCTTTGCGCCGAGAGTTTGAGAATCGAAGCGATGAACAGCAGCAGCACCAGGGCGCGCATCACGTAACGGGACCAGTCAGCGGTCCAGTAGGCCGGTTGCACAGTCGCTTCAACACCGACGGTGTAACCCGGTTCGTGGATGCTGGCCGGGTTGTCGCCTGGTACGGCTTTGATCATTCCGGGCGTCGCCGCGGCCGGGCCGTCGGTTTCGATGTTCACCGCAGGTTTGGTTTTGACCGGCGGCTGGTTGGTGTAGAAATCACGCAGGCCGAAGAACGCCAGGGTCACGTAAGCCACCACCAGGGTTGCCACTTGCAGACCGGTGAGGCTGGCCTGGTTGAGTTCCGACAGCGACCATTCGCCGAAGCTGAACATTGCGCCGTACATGCGACCGGCGACGTGCAGGTTCTCTGCGCGGAAGATCACCCAGCCCATCACCACCAGCAGGAAGGTCAGGACCCAGCGGATCGGGTTGAAGCTGCGCGGCGAGGTGTTCAGGCCGATGGCTTTTTCGATTGCCAGCCACATGCCGTGCCAGGCGCCCCAGACGATGTAGGTGATGTTCGCGCCGTGCCACAGACCACCGAGCAGCATGGTCAGGAACAGGTTGCGATAGGTCATCAGCGTGCCTTTACGGTTACCGCCGAGGGTGATGTACAGGTAGTCACGCAGCCAGGTGGAGAGGCTGATGTGCCAGCGACGCCAGAACTCGGTGATCGACTGGCTGACGTACGGCTGTTTGAAGTTTTCCATGAAGCGGAAACCCATCATCAAGCCCAGGCCAATCGCCATGTCGCTGTAGCCGGAGAAGTCGAAGTACAGCTGCGCGGTGTAGGCCAGGGCGCCGAGCCAGGCATCGCCCGTGGTCGGGTTCTGCAAGGCGAAGCAATGGTCGGCCACGACCGCCAGGGTGTCGGCGATGAAGACTTTCTTGATGAAGCCCTGCATGAACCGCGTGGCACCTTCGGAGAACTTGTCGAGGGTGTGGGTGCGGTTGTTGAACTGGTCGGCCAGGTCGCGGAAACGCAACACGGGGCCCGCGATCAAGTGCGGGAAGATCGCCACGAATGCGGCAAAGTCGATCAGGTTGCGGGTGGCCGGGGTATCACCGCGGTAAACGTCGATGATGTAGCTGATGGACTCGAAGATGTAGAACGAGATCCCGATCGGCAACAGCACGTGGGTCAGGATGAACGGCGACAGACCGACCGAGGTCATCATCGCGTTGATGCTCTCCACGCCGAAGTTGGCGTACTTGAAGTAGCCCAGGATGCACAAGTCCACCGCGACGCCGAGCAGCAGCCAGCGCTGGGCCGGTTTGGTCCGGACACCGGCGGCGCCAACTTTCAGGCCGATCCAGTAGTTCCACAGCGTGACGGCTGCGAACAGCGCAAGGAAGTCCACACGCCACCAGGCGTAGAACACGTAGCTGGCGATCAGCAGCAGCAGGTTGCGATAGCGTATTCCGCTCAGGTAGTACAAGCCGAGAAAGATCGGCAAGAACAGAAACAGGAATACGTTGGATGAAAATACCATCCCGATCTCTCCATGTTTAACCAACAGTCAAGGGCCAACGGCCCCCCCAAACCCCCCACGAAAATCTGGGGGCATCACACAAAAAAACACAACGATCGTTCCCACGCTCAGCGTGGGAATGCCTCACTGGACGCTCTGCGTCCACTTCGGCATGTGACGCGGAGCGTCACGGGCTGCATTCCCACGCGGAGCGTGGGAACAATCAACCCTAAGAACCCTTGTTGCCTTTTTCATTGGCCGGGTCGAAGACCTTGGTCAAATCCCCACCCAGTCGGAACGTCTTGAACGGTTGCATCTTGTGCTTGAGTTCCAGCACGTCCGGCGGGCAGGTGTAGAGCGAGCAGAACGGTTCGAGCCAGGCGAATTTCGAGTCGATCTTGAGATCGGTCATGTCCTGGTCCTTGCCGTTTTTCTTCTCGAACTCATCCGGGTCTTTCACTCCCGCAAGCACGCGATCACCCAGGCGTTTCAAGGCACCGTTGTTTTCCTGACGCAGATCCACACCGTTGGCCTGGGCGAAACTGGCGATCATCGCCAGCGGCGGCAGGGCGTAGTTGTGGTAGGCGAGGGCGCGTTGCTGGCGCTTGAGTTCGTTAGGCAGGAAGCCTTGGGCATCGATCTGATTGGCGCCGACCTTGAATTCCTTCACGGCCCAGTCGAACAGGTCGCGGCGGTTGATGGCGACCGACGTGGCCATCACCGACCAGGCGGCCCAATACGAGTGGTTGTTGGTCTGTTCAAGCGGCAGGTTGTCCCAATCGCTGACCACCTGATCGGCCATTTTGCTGAACCAGGCTTCAATCACCTGCGCTTGTTCCTGGTGGGTGGCCAGGGGATGCGAGTCAGAGAATTTCAGGCGGATATAGGACGAAGCCATGCTGCCCAATGCCCATTTGCGCATGGACTTGCCGGTGTGGTTGAAGTCCTTGGACATCAATGCATCGGCCTTGGCCCAGGCGGTCAACCAGTCGAGGGTGCATTCCAGTTGTTCCGGGCGACCGTCACGCATGAACTGCATCACTCGCTTGCTGGTGCCGCGCTCGATCTTGGTGATGTCGGCGGTGGTATCGCGGAAGGCCTTTTCCGACTCCTCGTTCAGAGTCGAACGAGCCTTGTCGGAGCCTTCGTATTTGCTGCGAAACTGCAGGGCGCCGGTGTAGGGCGTCGGCATTGCGTCGCAGCCTTCGCTCTTGTCGCCGGTCTTGAATTTATCCACTGGCGCAAAATACCCCTGAGGCGGGCGCAGTGGCGCGGCGGCCTGGGTGGCGCCAGCGAACATCGCCAGAGCCAGCAGGGAAGGCGCGAGCAACTTTTTCAAAGTTCGGGTTTGCATACAGTTCATAAGAGGTAGCCTCATTGCCCGGCTTGAGCGGTACGCTGCTCGGCGCCGGAGAACACGTTGCGTTTGCAGATTTTCGCTTCGACTTTCTGCGGCGCGGCGCCTGGTGTTTCAGGCCCCTGGACTTCAACGGCCAGCAGATTCTGCGAGGCCCAGTCTTCGTCCGTGCGCAACTCGAAGGCGAAACGCCCGTCGGTATCGGAGGTTTCCGGTTTCTCGATCTTGATGTCCTCGTGGCGCCCATTCATGTACCAGAGGGTGGCTTGCAAGGTTTTCACCGACGTATCGGCGAAGCGGATATCGACCTGGTGGCTGCTGTTGCGCAGGTCCAGGTTCTTGCTGTTGACCATCAATTCGTTTTTGCCCGGCTTCAGTGTGGCGCTGCCGCTCATCTGTGCATCCTTGCCTTCGCAACCGTTGTCCAGCAGCGCCATCATCTGGCGGTAGATGGTTTCCTGGTCGAGGCGATAAAGTGGCGAGAACTCCCAGATGAGAATTTTCGGCGGCTTGGTCTGGAACTCTTCGCTGCCCAGGTACTGCAGCATCGAACCTTCCAGGCCACCGCCGGGGAATGCCACGTTGAGGATGTCGGCGCCGATGGCCTCTTCGAGGAAACCGGCGAAGTTGTAGTTCTTGCCACTGTGGCTGGTGCCGACCAGGGTGATTTCCGGGTTGCCGGATTCACCGAACAGATCGCCATCCGCCGCTTCGCCCTTGGGCTCGGTGGTGAACTGATCCATGTACTGGATCGCGTAGCTGGTGCCACAGAGTTGACCCGCCATGTTGTGCAACGTTCCGGTCTTGCCCATGCGACCCGACTTATGGGTCTCGAATTCACGCTTGGGAATGTCGGCGAAGACCGGCAACTGCTTGACCTTCTCGGCGACGATCTTCGCGGTGCGCTGGGCGCCATACGGGGTCCAGTGCTGGTCACCGCGGAAATAGAAATCGTGGGCGGGCAGGGTGTCGGGCAGCGATTCGTTGGTCAGTGGTGACAGGTCGGGGACCACGTAGCCCATCTGCGCGAAGCGCCCGAGCATGGTTTTGTAGTTGGTCAGGGCCTTGTCGAAATCGTATTTGGCTTTTTCTTCCGGGTTCAGCTTGTTGCGGTTCACCAGGCCACGGGTCGGCTGGTAAACGATGACCAGCTCCACGCCTTTGCTCTTGAATGCATCGTGCAGTTGTTTCAGGCGTTTGTAGCCGGCGGGTGTGGTGTCGAACTCGGTGCGCAAGTCTTCTTGCGTACGGAACAGCCAGTCGCCCTGGGCCTGCACCAGCGTGGTGAAGTTCTGCTGATAGCGGGTGGTGTAGTTCTTCGGGTCGTGGGCTGCCGGGCACAGGCTGCAGCACGGCTCGGCGCTGAAGCTCGGTGCCTTGGCGTCTTCGGCACGCACGCCAGTGCTGGCCGCGAGAATGCCCGCAGTCAGGGCCGACAGGCTGAGTAATTTGATCAAGTGTGGGTGCATAAAATTATCCTCAGTCCCGCATTTCGGTCTGGCGTTCGACAGGGTCGATCAGCACGGCTTTCTGCTGGCGCACCAGCAGGTCGAGAATTTCATCCTGGCGCTCGCCGAGAATCCCCGAAAAGCTGATGCCACTGGTTTTGGTCGGCGCGAGCATCGACACGCGATACAACTCCACGCTCAGCGGCGAGTCGATCGACAGTGGTCCGCTGCCATTGGCGGCCAGTTCACCACCGACCACGATCAGCGACACTTGGGCGTCGAACGGGTCGAGCTTGATGTCCCGGTCGGTGTCGCTCAGGTCTTTGATGTGCCCGTAGACACCGGTCAGGCCATTGGCCATTGAGATGTTTTCGTACAGGCGAATGTTCACGCTGTTACGAATCCGGATGCCGTGACGCTTATTGCTGATCACCTTGTTGCCCCACAACAGGTTGTCGGCACTCTCGTAGAGGGTGATGCCGTCGGTGTGGTTCTTGTAGATCTCGTTGTAGGCGATCAGGTTGTTCACGCTGTTACGGTCGATCACCAGCCCCGAGAGGTGGTTGTCGTAGCTGCGGTTGTTGAAGATGAAGCTGTCGTTGACCTCACGGGAAATAATGATCCCGTGCTTCTTCTTGGTTCCGTACACCGTGTTGTCGGCGATGATCAGGCCGTGGGAACGGTCATGGGGGTCGATGCCGTAGACGATGTTGTCTTTGTAGGTGTTGCCCTTGACCACGAAGTCGCGGGTTTCGTAGCAGTAGAAGCCGTACCACATGTCCGAGAACTCGGAGCCGACGATCCAGCCGGTCGGTTCAGGGCGCTTGAGCACCTTGGCCATGTTCGGCGTGTACTGGGAAATACTCACGCCGTAGGACTTACTGTTGGCGTAACCGAAACTGGCGATCTTGCTGTTGGCGATGTAGGTCTCGGTGCCGCCCCAGGACAACAGGAACGGCCGGAATTCCTTGGGCGACGAGAAGGCCGCCGGGCCGTTGGCCTTCTCGCTCCAACCGGTGATCCTGGTATCCCGCACAAACAGCTGACCGTCGTTGACCAGGAACGAGCCGGCCTCCTGGGACAGGCGCAGTTCCTGGGTCTGTTTGTCGATTTCCAGAATACCGTGTCTGCCCACCACGATCGGCAGCTTCGCCAGGAACACACCTGGCGACGTTTCGCTGAGGTACTGCTTGGGCAGCTTCTTGGTCAGATCCTTGAGGTTCATGTAGCCGTCGTCGACGAAGATCGCCTGCGGGATGCCGTGCTGACGCACCACCCACTCGGCCATCTTGTTGTCGCCGCCGATGAAGTCCTTCAAGGCGTCTTCCTGCATCATCCGGCGCACGCTGATCTTGCCGGGCTTGGTGCGCACGATTTTCGCGGCGATGGCTTGGGCGGTGTAGCCAGAAGTGTCCGGCAGTTTCGGCTTGGCCAGGTCCAGCGGCGCAGTTGGCGCGCTGCTGACGGTGTAGGTCTTGGCCTGTTGCAATCCCTTGGCTATGGTCGTCGGTTTACTCTGCTGTCCAGGCTGGTGCACAGACTTGGCCGGTTCGACGGTGGCGAAGGCGGTTGCGCTGGCCAGCAGCAGCGCGCCGGCCAGCAGGCGGATCGAGCCTTTCTTGGCGCTGTTCATGTCGGGCACTCCCTTCGCGGTTTGCATCAGAAGCGCCAGATCACGTCGATAAACGCACGGTGCATGTACGAGTCGACTTCTTTGCCATAGGCATCGCCGGGCTTGAACACACCGCCACGGAACCGCACCAGGGCCGAAGGCTCATCGATCGACTGGCTCAACGCCGCCGGCAACAGGCCTTGCTTGAAGTATTTGGTGACCACCAGGTCCATTTCCTGACCGAGGTCCTTGTTGCCATCTTCCAGCGGCAGGGAGGTGCTGGAGAGGATCGCGCCGGTCGCGTCGTCGGTGTTGTTTTCAACCGCGTTGATGCCGTTGCTGCCCACCGGCTTGTTGCCGTCCACACGCCAGAACTTGTGGTAGATCAGGCTGGCGTCGTATTCGTCGTTGAGCATCCAGGAACCGAACAGCGTGGCGGTCTGCATGTTGTTCATTTCGCCACGGAAGGCTTCGCCGAAACGGTGAACCCGCGAGCGCGTACCGGTGTAGTTCGAGCGGTTGCTTTCCAGGCCGTTCTGTTGGTACTCGGCGCTGGCGCGGGCGTAGGCTGCACCGACTTGCCACTGCGGATCGAGGCGCAGACGAACACCCACGTCGGAAGCCCAGCCGTTCAGGTCTTCACCACGCTTGGCTTCTGCCGGGCGAGTGCCGTCGGCATTCAGCGGGTTGACCGTGTCACGGTCGCCGCTCATGCCGGTGATGCTGCCCCAGTAATTGACGGTGTTGGTGTTGCGCCAGTTGTAGGCATCACTGTCGGCGGTGAGGCCGAGCCAGCTGATGTCGCCGTTCTGTTTCTTGTCCAGGGTATCGCCAGCCACGCCCGGCTCCGGATAGTCGAGCTTGCCGTTATCGTGGGTGTGATGACCGCGAATGCCGACCCAGTTACCGGGTGTCCACTGATACGCCGCATCGGCGTAGGCGTGCAGGCGATCCTTGTCTTTGGGGGCCAGCTCTTTCAGGTCGGTGCGGTATTCGCTGAAGCGTTCGGCGATACCGACGTTGGCGCGCAACAGGGTGGTGTCGAAGGTCCAGTTCAGGGCTTCGATGTTGGTGTCGCGCCATTGGCCGTCGTCGTTGCGCAGGCGTTGGCGACCGAACTTGAGGATCTCGCCAGGGTAGGGCGTGAGGCCGCTGTAGCCGACCCAGAACTCGCGCATCGCCAGGTAGTTCTTCCTGGTCTTGCGATCACCGCTGTCGGTGGTCTGGGTGCCGCTGTTGTCGGACTGCTGCAGGGTGTCGGTTTCGATGATGTCGGTGGACGTCACGGCCTGACCCATGGCGTAGGCGCTCCACGCGCCGCTTTCGCCATAGACCCATGGGCGCAGGTCGAGGCCAACGCCGTTAACGTCGCCGCCACCGGCGGTGCCCAGGTCACTGTCGTTTTCGGACTGGCTGGTAACTTTGACTTCGAGGCCGAAGTTCTTGTCTTCGGTCAGGGCCGCCAGGGTCGGGCACGACCACAGCAGGGCGAATGTCAGGCCAATACCGGCCTGCACGAATGGATTGAGTTTCATAGGGATTCCTCGCCGTCTTCTTCTTGCAAAGCGTGCAGTTCCAGCGTGTCCGGACTCACGGTGCTACGAATGGCTTGCTCTTGTTTGAGCAGGCGTTGGGCCTCGGCCAGCCGGTCAGGCGGCAGTTGCGCTTCGAGTGTTTGCGCAAGCTCAGTGGCTTGTGGGGTGTCTTGAGCCTTGGCCAATTGGCTGAAGACGTAAGCGTTGACCGGGTCGGGCCGGGTGCCCTTGCCTTGGGAGAACAGTTGGGCGATGGCGAAATCGGCGCTGTTCTGGCCGTTGCGCGCAGCGGTCAGCAGGTGATCCAGGGCTTTCTGCGGATAGACCTTGCCCAGGTAACCGCGACGGTAAATCTGCCCGAGGTAGTAATCGGCGGCGACTTCCCTGCCGACAGCTTTCTGGAAGTGCTCTTCGGCGACCTTGGCGTCAGCCGGCACCATTTTGCCTTCGTAGTAGAGCTTGCCCAGCAACAGTTCGGCACGCGGCTGATCGGCGGCGCGGCCGTTGTCCAGGTACTTCATCATCGTGTCGACGTCGCCCAGTTCAGGGAAGTCGTAGAGCAATTGCGCCAGGCTGACCCAGGACGCCGGGTAGCCAGGGGCGATGCCTTCGAGCAGCGACTGCGCGGTTTTTTCGTCGGTCTTGCCCAGGCTCGCATCGCCCAGCACGCGGGCCACGCTGTCCACACGTTGCGCAGAGACGGTGCCACGGCTGTGAGCGGCCTGCATCTGCTTGATCAGCTCGGCCTGTTGTTCGGGCTGGCCACGTTTTTGATAGACCGTGGCCAGTTCGACGTAGCAGATGTCGGTGGTGTTGAGCGCCGCTTTGCAGATTTTTTCCACGTCATCCAGGTGCTGGTCGTAAGTGCCTTGGGTGCGATAGAGCAGCACCTGGGCCAGACCTGCTTCCGGTTTGCCTTCGGCACGCCATTGGCTGATCTGCTGCTGCGCGTTGACGTTGGGGAAACTGTGCGGGAATTGCAGATACAGCATCGCCAGCGGAATCAGGGTGTTGCCTTCGCCATTGGTCGCGGCTTTCTTCAGCAGTGCTTCGGCTTCGTGGTGTTCGGCTTCGGTGGCGCCGGGTTTAGCCACCAGCAGGCGACCCAGGCGAGCCTGAGCCCGTGGCGAAACGCTGGCCGCGGCGCGGTAAGTCGCCTCGGCTTTTTTGATTTGCGCCGGGTCGCGGCTGTCGACCTGAAGATCGGCCAGCCCAACCTGGGCTTCGCTGTAACCCAGGTCGGCCAGTTGTTGGTAGTTCTGCGCCGCCAGCGTGGTGTCACCGCGCTTGAGGGCTTCATTGGCCAGACGCTGGTCGGGCAGACCGGCGCAACCGGCCAGGCTTACGGCCAGTGCAACTGCACACAGTGATCCTATGTGGGTGCGCGGTGTTCTGAGGATTTGTGGAGTCGTCACGGGCATGTCCTCTTTTTAAAGACCGGCGGCCATGGCTTTGTTGATCAGCCAGTTCAGGTTCGGGCCACGGGTGCTGTTCACTTCCGCCGGGCGACCGGCGAGTGCGCTGTCCAGCGGCTCGTCAGGTTTGATCTGCACGCGGATATCGGATGACAGGTCTTCGCTTTTCAGGCTGGTGCTGCTGACGATCTTGCCGGTACGGGTCTGGTCTTCGCCGGCGATCTGGAAGCTGACCGTGGTGCCTGGGCGCACGTCGCCGAACTGGCGATAGGAGAAGCGTGCTTCAACGTTGGCTTCGGTATTGCGTGGCACCAGTTGGAAGATCACGTCACCTTTGTTGGCGTATTGACCGTTAGCCACCAGTTGCTGGGCCACGGTGCAATCGCACGGGGAGGTCAGGGTGCCGGTCATTTGCTTGCCGAAGAGCTCTTCAACCTTGGACGGTTGCAGTTGGTTTTCGTCCAGATGGCCTTTGAGTACGTCGAGCATGCTGGTGCTGAAGGTTGCCAGCGGGGCGCCTTTGGCGGCAACGCCGTCAGCCTTGATCAGGCTCTGCACGGTGCCGTCGCGCGGCATGGTGATGTTCATGCCTTGCACGCTGACCAGGCCAGCCTGGGCGTGGCTGACGAAGTACATGCCGTACACCGATTTGAAGATAAAACCGAACGCCACCAGGCCGACCACGAAGATACCGGCGCTGAAGGTCACCGCTTTCAGACGGCCGAGCGCGGTCATGCCATGACCGCCGTCCTTGACCTTGCGCGCCTTGGTGAAGTTGTCGCGTTGCAGGGTTGCGAGCATTTCACCCACGCTGACGATGTCACCGGCCAGGTGCGAGGTGATCAGGTGGCGCAGGGTGGAAATGTCTCGCGGTTCCAGGTTCTGGAACTGGCAACCGGTGCGACCGGTCTGGCGGTCGACGGAGCGGATCTGCAATTCCACGTCCATGGCCAGGCCAAGGTTATCGATGACGAATTGCAGACGGGCCTTGTGCACATCGCCGACCTTCAGCGGCAGCTGACCGGCGTTGAACGCCAGGCCGCCTGCGGAAAGGTCGATGACGCGGGCTTCGACCGGGGTCCGGTCAGGGCCGAAGAAACGCAGCTTGGCCGGAATTTTCACACGGGCGTGTTGGCGCTGGGCTTCGGATTCGTGCACTACGTTGCTGTTGACGGCGGTATTCATATGGGCGATTTCCTAGTTAATTCAGGCGAGTTCGGTCAGACCATCATCAGCAGCACGGCGACAAAGATGCTGCCGGCGGAGAAGGTCATGGTCCGAGACGACCAGGTGTTGAACCAACGTTGAAAGCTGGCGAGATCACGGGTCAGAGAAGTGGGCTGGCGAGTCCAGGATTGTTTGTCGAGGCGGAAGAACACGTAGATTTTCACCAGCGCGCCGACGATCTGGTTGTAATAGAGAATGGCCGGGTACGCCGGGCCGATCCGGTGACCGGAACAGGACAGCAGCAGGGTCAGGATCAGGCGGGTAATGCCGATCCACAGCAGGTAAACCAGGATGAACGCGGTGCCGTATTTGAACGTGGCGATGAGCGCCACGGTCAGGCCCAGCAAGGACGTCCACATCGATACACGCTGGTCGAACAGCACCACTGACGTGAACAGGCCGAGGCGTTTCATCCCCAGGCCCAGGGCGCGGGAGTTCTGCCGCAGGTTGTTGCCGTACCAGCGGAACATCAGTTTGCGACTGGCCTTGATGAAGCTCTTTTCGGGTGGGTGTTCAACGGTATGGATCGCGGCGTCGGGCACGTAGAACGTGTCGTAACCCAGGCGCATCAGGCTGAACCAGCTCGACTTGTCGTCACCGGTCAGGAACTTGAAGCGGCCCAGGCGCCAGTGTTGCAGCGAGTCGCTTTCCACATCGGCGATGAAGTCCGGGTTGGTGACCACGGTGGCGCGGAACACCGACATCCGGCCGGTCATGGTCAACACACGTTTGGACAGGGCCATGGAGCACATGTTGATGTGACGCTGGGCGAAGCGCAGTTTGTGCCATTCGCTCATGATGTAGCCGCCGCGCACTTCGCAGAACTCGTTGGTGGTCAGGCCGCCGACATTGCCGAACAGCTGGAACCACGGCACGGTCTTGAGCACGACGCCTTCGGCCAACACGGTGTCGCCATCGATCACTGCAACCACCGCGCGGTCGTCCGGCAGGTGGCGGGAGATGGCGCGGAAACCGTAGGCCAGGCCATCGCGCTTGCCGGTGCCGGGAATGCGCACGAAGTCGAGCTTGACCCGTGTCGGTGGGTTCATGCGTTTCCAGAGGCTCTTGACCAGCAGCTCATCGGACATTTCGACGATGGAGCACACCACGGTAGTCGGCAAGCCGCAGTCGATGGCCTCGCGGATCACCGAGCTGTAGACCTGAGCGGTGGTCAGCGCGTCGATACGGAAGCTGGTGACCATCAGGAACACATGGGACGGGTCTGCCTCTTTGCCCAGCTTGCGCACTTTGCGCCGCAGGTGCGGGTAGACCACGTACAGAAACAGCATGCCGCGCAGAAAGTGCGTGGCACCCATCGAGTAGCGCCAGATACCGACGATACCGACCAGGAAGATGAAGTCCTTCGACTCGGAGTCGAACGTGGACGTAGGCAACGCCATGGCGATGCCCATCAATAAACTTAGGTAAAACAGCCAACCGGCGGCCTGAAGTAGGCCGTGCTTTAGCCTGTGCATAATCTGCATCCGTCTCGATCTCGGGCGAGCCTGTGGGGTGGCCCGATGGGGTTAAGGCAGGCCTGTGAAAACTGACGACACCCGCTCTGGATGACGCCAGAAATCCCGGTAGGAGCTGCCGCAGGCTGCGATCTTTTGATCTTTTGATCTTTGTCTTTAGGTTCACTCAGGACTCAAGTGCCCGGGAAAGATCGCAGCCTCGTTTCACTCGACAGCTCCTACAGGCGTGTTACCAGCAGATACCTTCGGTGCGCTTGCTGACGCTGGTGGCTTGAGACATGAAGCCGACCAGGTCGACCACTTGCTTGCCGTGCGGTGCTTCCAGTGCCAGGGCGCGGAATTTCTCATCACGGTTGCCGAGGATGATCACGTCGGAGTTGTTGATCACGTCATCGAAGTTCGAGTTGAGCAAGGACGAGACGTGAGGGATCTTCGACTCGATGTAATCCTTGTTCGCACCGTGGACACGGGCGTACTCGACGTTGCTGTCGTAGATGCTCAGGTCGTAGCCCTTGCCGATCAGCATTTCCGCCAGGTCGACCAGCGGGCTTTCGCGCAGGTCGTCGGTGCCAGCCTTGAAGCTCAGGCCCAGCAGGGCGACTTTGCGTTTGTCGTGGCTGGAGACGATGTCGAACGCGTTCTGCACCTGGGACTCGTTACTGCGCATCAGCGAGTTGAGCAGCGGTGCTTCGACGTCCAGGGAACCGGCGCGGTAGGTCAGGGCGCGGACGTCTTTCGGCAGGCAGGAGCCGCCGAACGCGAAGCCAGGACGCATGTAGTACTGGGACAGGTTCAGTGTCTTGTCCTGGCAGACCACTTCCATCACTTCACGACCATCGACGCCGACAGCCTTGGCGATGTTGCCGATCTCGTTGGCGAAGGTCACTTTGGTGGCGTGCCACACGTTGCAGGTGTATTTGATCATCTCGGCGACGGCGATGTCCTTGCGGATGATCGGTGCGTCGAGTTCTTCGTACAGTGATTGCAGAACGTCGCCCGAAGCCTTGTCGAACTCGCCGATGACGGTCATTGGCGGCTGGTCGTAGTCGGCGATCGCGGTGCTTTCACGCAGGAACTCAGGGTTCACGGCAACACCGAAGTCGACGCCTGCTTTCTTGCCGGAGCAGTCTTCGAGAATCGGGATGACCACGTTTGCCACGGTGCCCGGCAACACGGTGCTGCGCACGACGATGGTGTGGCGGGTGGTTTTGTCACGCAGAACAAAACCGATTTCGCGGCACACGGCCTCGATGTAATTCAGTTCCAGGTCGCCGTTCTTTTTGCTCGGCGTGCCGACGCAGATCATCGACAGGTCGGTGTCGCGAATCGCCTCGGCGAAGTTGGTCGTGCCGCGCAGACGGCCAGTCTCGATGCCCTGTTTCAGAAGTTCGCCCAGACCGGGTTCAACGATCGGCGAACGACCGGCGTTGATCATATCGATCTTGTCTTTGGCAACATCGACGCCAACGACGTCATGGCCCCGTGCAGACAGGCAACCGGCACAGACTGCACCGACGTAACCCAAACCAAATATGCTGATGCGCATCGCATTTACCTCTCAGTTAATCAAGACTGTGTTCAACAAGCCATTACATGGCCGGAGTTAATGGTGTTCAGCGGTCATAGTGCACTCGCAAGTGCGGCCTTAAAGGCGTCACAATGCCGGGTGCAGGCATGCTAAGTTCCGAGTGGCTAAATAAGTGCACTCAAGATGTGCGCAACCAGGCCTTATTGTTATGACGTGCCCTGTTATGCAGCCGACCCTCTAATCAGAGGACGTTCGTGCAAAGGTCTTGCGCGCTCAATGCCAGGCCAGAAGCCCGTAAATCAAGCGGTTGGGTGCTCGGGTGAGCACGTTTATAGGGGCGCAGCCGTGGCCTTGTAGGGGATATTAATGGTGCGTTATCTCCTGTCCTTCATGTGTTGCCCAAACAAGTGATCCATAAGTTCAAGTTAATGTGACAACTTCGCTATCGGGATCGCTTCTCTGTGTAAGTTATCTCGTACGTTCGCCGAGAGAATCGTTACGGATGGTATGAGCGACGCATTTGGACATAGTTCCTGTCCGCCCATCGCGATTTCTGAAATTTCTTGAAATATTGAAAAAGATGGCACTGCTTTCATATTGATAGCACTTGCCGTTTCGCCCTTTATATATAGGGTGATTATTGCCTTGGGTACTTTTTTGCCACTACTAACAAAAATTTTCAGTGCCACTACTGAAAAAAATCAGCAAAGTCGAGTGAAACAAAAGTTAGAAAATCGAGTGCTTGTTATTTGGCGTCAATAAGTCGGCGAAAAGGGCGGGGATTGTTCGAGGATCGAAGGGGAGGGGCGCACGACGAAGTTGTTGATGTCGTGCGCGAATTGAGTGCGGGTCTGGTTACTCCGGTGCGTGATCGCGCAGGAACACCAGATTGTCCGGTTTAGACTGCTCGCTACTGTAGCGATAACCCTGAACATCGAACTGCTTGAGGGCGACCGGGTCATTGATGCGTTCTTCGATGACGAAGCGACTCATCATCCCGCGGGCCTTTTTCGCGTAGAAGCTGATGATTTTGTACTGGCCGTTCTTCAAGTCCTTGAACTCGGTATTGATGATGCGCGCGTTCAAGGCGCTGCGTTTGACCGCCGAGAAGTATTCGTTGGAGGCCAGGTTCAGCAGCACATCGTCGCCCTGATCGGCCAGCGCTTCGTTCAGCCATTCGCTGATCCGCGTGCCCCAGAAGGCGTACAGGTCTTTGCCACGGGCATTGGCCAGCTTGGTGCCCATCTCCAGCCGATAGGGCTGCATCAGGTCCAGAGGGCGCAGCAGGCCGTACAGGCCGGAGAGCATGCGCAAGTGCTGCTGGGCGTAATCGAAGTCGGCTTCGCTGAAGGTTTGTGCATTCAGGCCGGTGTACACGTCGCCCTTGAATGCCAGCAACGCCTGCTTGGCATTCTCTGGGGTGAAGGCCGGGGTCCAGCTGCCGAAACGCGCGGCATTGAGGCCGCCAATCTTGTCAGAGACGTGCATCAGCTCGCTGATCTGCGCCGGTGTCAGGTCGCGCAGTTGCAGGATCAGTTCCTGGGAGTGGTCGAGGTATTGCGGCTGAGTGAATCGCTGGGTCGCCGGCGGTGTTTCGTAATCGAGGGTCTTGGCGGGGGAAATCACCATCAGCATGAAGTCGTCTCCTTTAATCGTGGGGGCGATTCTAGGGGGTTGTCCTTGTTGACTCCAGCTATCAAGTCCATAGGTGATCGGTGGCTATGCGCTCTAGGAGCCGCTGCGGGAATGTGAGCGGGATCGGCTATAGTGCCGCGCGGGTTTTGTTATGGAGACATCCCATTGCGTATCGTTTTTCTATTCTTCGCCTTGCTGTTGAGCTTCGGCGCCCAGGCGGCGCCGGGTGATGTGGCGACGCTGGATCGCAGCACCTGGCCTGAGCAGCTCAGCAACCCGACCCTGTTCGACGTTGCCTCCCGGGCCGAAATCCTCATGTTCGCCCGCGTCCTGCTCGCCAGCGAATCGCTCGATGAAGCAAGCCTGGCTCAACGCCTGGGCCTGCGCACCGTCAATCTGGAGTCGGTCAACCAGCTGCGCCAACGCATGTGGCAGCGGTTGCTGAGCAACTACAACTTCGCCCAGCAGAGTTGCGATCAGGATGCCTCTTTCTGTTTCCTGGTCGAGGACATGGATACCTTGCGAGAGCAAGCGGCCAAGTTTCAGATCAGCGACGACAGCTACTACATCAAGTGGGCCGAGCCGAGCCGGTTGTTCCACGCCCAGTACCTCGATGAGCAATTGCGCAAGGCCGCGCTGTTCCCGCAGATCAACAGCGAAGTCGATCGTTTTGGCGACTATGAGCGCAATGGCGATGCCATGAATGACCGCCTGTTCCTGCTGACCTTCGACAGCGCTGCCAATGCCGTGCCGGATAACACTGCCTGGGTCACCGAGTACCTGCGCAAATCGAACATGAGCGCGACGTTCTTCGTCCTCGGCAAGGACATCCAGGCCCGTCTGGCTGAAGGTTCGGCGACCAGCCTGCAAGGGACCTATTCGCAGCAATGCGTTGGTGTGCAGGGTTGGGAGTTCCGTTCCCACAGCCACTGGCAAGACTGGCAGGACTCGGTACGGCGCAGCGCCGAGCTGGTCAAGGGCAAGCTGCCGGAGAATTACGTGCCGCTGTTTCGTCCGCCCGATGGCCAGCGTCGGTCCGATGCTGAAGGCTTCTTCAGGTCTCAGGGTTTGCAGGTGGCATTGTGGGACATCGATGCCCAGGACGGCGCCGGCAAGCTCAAGGGCAGCCAGAGTGCGCAGCGGGTGCTGACCCTGATGCTGCTGTGGCGGCACGGGGTGATCAACTTCAATGTGAAGCAGGATGCGCTGAAAACCGCGATGCCCTGGCTCATCACGCAAACGGCGCCAAGCGGGATCGGTTGGGAAAACTGTCAGGACGCGTTTCGCTGAAACGGGGAAAGCCCGTAAACATTGGGGCAGGGACGTTTTTGGAGGAGATTTCGATGCAGGCGGACTTCCGACTTTAGCGGGGTGGTGGCAGTCCGCCAAGTGCTATTGGTCATTCTGAAAAATAAACTTCAAAAAAACGTCAAAGTGCTTTTTTCTGTCATGGGTTTTGGAGTATTAGGAAGACAGACCGCCGAAACCTGCAACACAGGTGGCGTCTTCCAAGACTCCGTTTGGGTTGCAATCACTTGAGTCTGAGCAGGTGATTTCGGTGGCCACTTCGAGGCGCAGCACTGTCATGGTATTGCGTCGACTGGCTCCCACAAAGGTGACCGAGTATGGATGATCACGGACGTAGCCCTTCCAACCAGCCAATCCTTTATGTACTCGATACCAACGTATTGATTCACGATCCAAACGCCCTGCTTAACTTCGAAGAACACCACGTCGCGATCCCGATGACCGTGCTTGAAGAGCTGGACAAGCTCAAGAGCGGGCCGCACAGCGTTGCAGCGGAATGCCGCCAGGCCATTCGGCTGATCGACAAGACCCTGGGCGATGCCAGCCCCGAAGACGTCGAACTCGGCGTTCCGATCCAGCGTGGCAAGGGCGGGCCCAAGGGCTTGCTGTCAATTCTGATGAGCAAGCGTGCCGAGCCGAACATCATTCTGCCCGAGCACCTGAACGACAACATCATCATCAACCAGCTGATCGACCTGCGCGCGCGTGATGCAAAACTGCCCGTGGTGCTGGTCACAAAAGATATCAACATGCGCCTCAAGGCCCGGGCTTGTGGGATCGCGGCCGAGGACTACAGTACCGACCAACTGGTCGACGACGTTTCGTTGCTGCCCAACGGTTACCACAACATGACCGGCTCCTTCTGGGACCGGGTGAGTAAAGTCGAAACCCGGCAGGATCATGGTCGCACCTGGCATCAGGTGCAGCTGATCGACAACCTGCCTGCCGTGCACGTTAACGAGTTCATCATCGACGAACAGGGCTTTGTCGGCTGGATCAAGGAAATCCAGGTCGACAAGTTGTTGATCCTCGACCTGCATCAGGAACCTCTGTTGCACCAGGAAGCCTGGGGCCTGAAACCGCGTGATATCTATCAAAGCCTGGCGCTGTACGCCTTGCTCGATCCGGACATTCATCTGGTGAACCTGTCCGGCGCGGCCGGTTCCGGTAAAACCATCCTGGCCCTGGCGGCGGCCATCGAGCAGACCATGGTCAGCAAACGCTACCGGCGCATCATTGCCACCCGCAGCGTGCAGGGGCTCGACCAGGAAATCGGTTTCCTGCCCGGCACCGAAGCGGAAAAGATGGAGCCTTGGCTGGGCGCCATCACCGACAACCTCGAAGCCTTGCACATGGATGACGAAAACACCCATGGCAGCGTCGACTACATCCTCAGCAAAGTGCCGTTGCAGTTCAAATCCCTCAACTACATTCGAGGCCGTAGCTTCCAGCAGAGTCTGATCCTGATCGATGAATGCCAGAACCTCACGCCGCACCAGATGAAAACCATCATCACCCGTGCTGGCGCCGGTTCCAAAGTGGTGTGCCTGGGCAACCTGGCGCAGATCGACACCCCTTACCTGTCCGCGACCAGCTCCGGGCTGACGTACCTGACCGAACGCTTCAAAGACTTCCCCAACGGTGTACACATCACCCTGCAAGGGGTGCCACGTTCGATTCTGGCCGAATACGCCGAATCGCATCTGTAACCTTGAACCACAAAAAAACGGGGCGACCTCACGGGTCGCCCCGTTTTTTTCGTCCCACATTTCCTCTGTAAGAGCGAGGCATGTCGATCGGATAATCGTGCGTGCGGAAAATTGACCCGCAGGTTTACAATCGATGCTCCTGATCAGGAGTAACCCTGTGCTGACTCATCTCGATTCCCAAGGTCGCGCCAATATGGTCGACGTCACCGAAAAAGCCGTGACGTTCCGCGAAGCGACGGCCCAAGCGCTGGTGCGCATGCTGCCCGAAACCCTGCAGTTGATCGTCAGCGGCGGTCATCCCAAGGGTGATGTGTTCGCCGTGGCGCGGATCGCCGGCATCCAGGCTGCGAAGAAAACCAGCGATCTGATTCCTCTGTGCCATCCGTTGATGCTCACCGGCGTCAAGGTCGAACTCAGTGCCGAAGGCGACGACACCGTGCGCATCGTGGCGCGCTGCAAGTTGTCCGGGCAGACCGGCGTCGAGATGGAAGCGCTAACCGCCGCCAGTGTCGCGGCGTTGACCATCTATGACATGTGCAAGGCCGTGGACCGCGGCATGACCATCGAGAGCGTGCGCCTGTTGGAGAAACTCGGTGGCAAGAGCGGTCATTACCAGGCGGATCAGTCATGAAGGTTACCGTGAAGTTTTTTGCCCGTTACCGTGAGGTGCTCGGCGTGGATTCGGTGAAGGTTGAAGGTGATTTCGCCACGGTCGACGATGTGCGTGCGCTGCTGGCCCAACGTGAAGGCGCCGAGGTGTTGAGCGAGCAGAACCTGATGTGCGCCCGTAATGAAGACCTCTGCCAGCTCGATGAGCCGGTCGGCGATGGCGATGAAGTGGCTTTCTTTCCAACCGTGACCGGGGGCTGAGCCATGGCGATTCGTGTGCAGCCCACGCCGTTCGACCCGGGCGCTGAAGTCAACGCCATGCACGCGGCCAATGTGGGCGTCGGTGCGGTGGTGAGTTTTGTCGGCTACGTACGCGACTTCAATGACGGCCTCGACGTCGCCGGGATGTTTCTGGAGCACTACCCGGGCATGACCGAAAAAGCCCTGGGCAAGATTGCTGCGGAGGCCGAGCAGCGCTGGCCGCTGTTGAAGCTGGAAGTGCTGCATCGCATCGGCGCGCTGGAGCCGGGCGAGCCGATCGTCTTCGTCGGTGCCGCCAGCGCCCACCGCCAGGCAGCGTTTGATGCCTGCGCCTTTGTCATGGACTACCTGAAAACCCGCGCGCCGTTCTGGAAGAAAGAAGACACCAGTGATGGCGCGCGCTGGGTCGAGGGCCGTGACAGCGATCATGCGGCGGCGGATCGCTGGAAGCAGTAATTCCTCTAGTGCTTTCGAATACGCCTTCGCGGTCCGAGTTGCCCGCGAAGAGGCCTTCTGCATCACCCAAAAACCCCCTGATTCCCCTCCCGACCAGAGGCTGGAAGATCTGTATGCGCCCGATTGACGGTTAATACATAAAAGTCCAGTATGGATTTATAAGTACAAAAAAGGCGTTCCCTGTTTCAGCTTTTTCTTCTGTCTTGCCAAACCAACAACAACCCGCGAGAGAACGAACATGAAGAAATTCCCCCTCATCACCGGTCTGGCCCTGAGCCTGTTGGCGTGCAGTAGCGTGTTCGCTGCCGAGAAAAGCCTGCGTATCGGTATTGAAGCGGCCTATCCGCCGTTCGCGTCCAAAACCGACAAAGGTGAAATTGTCGGTTTCGACTACGACATCGGCAACGCCCTGTGCGCGCAGATGAAGGTCAAGTGTGTGTGGGTCGAAGGCGAATTCGACGGTCTGATTCCTTCCCTGAAAGTGAAGAAAATCGACATGGCGCTGTCATCCATGACCATCAATGAAGACCGTAAGAAGTCGGTGGATTTCACCCACAAGTACTACTTCACCTCATCGCGACTGGTGATGAAGGAAGGCGCGGCGGTCGATGACCAGTACGCCAGCCTCAAGGGCAAGACAGTCGGCGTACAACGCGCAACCACTACCGACCGTTACGCCACCGAGGTTTTCGAACCGAAGGGCATCAACGTCAAGCGTTACGGCAACAACGAAGAAATCTACATGGACCTGGCTGCCGGTCGCCTCGATGCCATTTTTGCCGACACCATTCCATTGAATGATTTCCTGTCCATGCCGCGTGGCAAGGGTTACGCCTTTGTCGGGCCGGAACTCAAGGATCCGAAATACGTGGGTGAGGGCGCCGGGATTGCCGTGCGCAAGGGCAACACCGAGTTGGTCAGCGAACTGAACGCGGCCATCGACGGCATTCGGGCCAATGGCGAATACCAGAAGATTTCGGAGAAGTACTTCAAGTCCGACATCTACGGCGACTGATCGGAAAAAGATCGCAGCCTTCGCCAGTTCCTACAGAGGACCGCATTCCCCTGTAGGAGCTGGCGCAGCCTGCGATCTTTTGATTTTCAGCCCTTCAATTCCTTCAAATGCTTGTACACCGTCGCCCGGCCCATGTTCAGCACATTGGCCACGTAGTTGGAGGCGCTTTTGCCTTTGAAGGCGCCTTCGGCGTGCAGCRCCAGCACCAGTTCGCGTTTGTGATCGCGGGTCAGCACATTCAGGCTCAATTGGCGCTCGCGCAGCCAGGCATGCAGAAAAGTGTTGATCCGTTCCTGCCAGTCATCGCGAAACAGTGAGTCCGGTTGCGGAATCAGCTTGGTCGGCGACAGGAACAAATCCAGCGCCGCTTTCGCGTTCTCGAACAACGAGATATTCAGGTTGATGCACAGCACTGCCAGCGGTTGCCCTTCGCTGTCGCGTAGCACGCTGCTGAGGCTGCGAATTTTCTGGCCGTCCCAGTTGAGCTTTTCGTACGGCCCGATGTTTCGTTCACTGACCTCTTCGCTGAGCATGTCCTCCAGCGACGAGTCGTCTCCAATTTCCCGTTTGGACAGGTTGTTGGCGATGTAGTCGACCTTTTGTGTGCGCAGGTCGTGCAGCACCACCTCGGCGTGAGGGAAGAACAACGTGGCGATGGCATCGGCGATCGCGCGGAAGTTGTCCATGGACACATTGTCCAGGGCCGAGTTTTTTTCAGGTGCGTTCATACAGTGGAGCTCCAGGCCAGCGTCAGTGCCCCTTTAAAAAGGGGCACTGGAAGTTTGCCGCAATCGTGTGAGCCCGTCACCTGAGGATCAGGATCAACCCAGGCGCGCGGGGGAGAGCATCGCGGCGTCCAGACCGAAACGGGTGAGCTGTTCGGGCAAGGCCTCGCCGCGTACCAGTGCAGCACTGGCCTGGCCCATGGCCGGTGACGTCTGGATTCCGTAGCCGCCTTGTCCCGCCACCCAGAACAGGCCCGGTACGTGTTGATCGAAGCCGGACAGCAAATCCCCATCGTGCACGAAACTGCGCAGGCCGGCCCAGGTGCGGGTCGGGCGGCGGATGGTCAGGGTGGTGGCCTCTTCGATCTGGTAGATGCCCATGGCGATGTCCAGTTCTTCGGGCTGCACGTCGTGCGGCTCCACAGGGTCGGCATTGGCCGGTGAGCCGAGGAACATGCCGGCATCGGGTTTCATGTAGAACGATTCATCGAGGCTGACCAGCATGGGCCAGTCATGGCTATCCAGGCCCTCGGGGCCGGCGAAGATAAAGGCTGCCCGGCGCTTGGGCTGCAGGCCCAGAGGCCGGGCGCCAGCCAGCTCGCCAACCTTGTCGGCCCAAGCGCCGGCGGCATTGATAATGATCGGAGCGCTGAAGGTTTGGGTGGCGGTTTGAACCTGCCACAGCCCTTCGGTATCCCGGGTCAGGCTCAGCACTTCACTGTCGGTATGCACCTCGCCTTTATTGCGCCGGATACCGCGCAGATAGCCTTGGTGCAGGGCATCGGTATCGATGTCGCTGGCGGTCGGGTCGTAGATCGCGCCATGGACTTTTTCCCGACGCAGGATCGGTAGACGCACACAGGCTTCGTCGGCGCTGAGCAGTTGCATCTGCGGCACGGAGGCTTTGGCGCTCAGGTATTGATTGTTCAGCTCCGCTGGATCGCCCGTGAAGTCGACGGTCATCTCACCGCGCGGGGTCAGCAACGGGTGTTCGCAAAAACCGGGTGGCGGCGCGTCGAAGAAGTCGCGGCTGGCCAGGGTCAATGCCCGAACCTGGGCCGTGCCGTAGGCGGCGGTGTAGAGCGCCGCCGAGCGTCCGGTGGAGTGATAGGCCGGATGGGATTCGCGCTCGAGCACAATCACCCGTCCGTGCTGCGACAGCCAGAAACCGGTGGAAGCACCGGCAATCCCGCCGCCGATAATGATGAAATCTGCCTGGCTCATGAACGTCTCCTGATGGGGCGTAAATGCCGAAATTGTTGGGGATCCCTGTGGGAGCGGGTGTTAGCCCAGCAGGCGGTAAATGGCATTGGCCAGTGCGATGTCTTCCAGGCCCAGGCCGATGGAGCGGAAGAACACCGGTCGGTCGTAGTCCGGGCGCTGCACTTTTTCGCTGAGCAAGTCGGGCAGGTCGCCGACTATCGAGCGCTTGTCCCAGCCATGCTGTTCACCGGCGATCAGCATTTCGCCGGCCGAACCCGGGGTGGTCTGACGATAGTCGCAGAATACCTGCATGTCATTGAGGCTCTGCGGCGGCACTTCATGGGCACGCGGAGCATTGGTGCTGATGGACGTGATCAGCGCCGGTTTGCTCAACATGGACGGGTCGATCACCGGGCCGGCGGACGAAGTACAAAGCATGATCACGTCGGCGTCTTGAATCGCGGTTTCGCAACTGTCGGCGAGGGTCAGCCGTGGATCGAGGCTTTCGAGTTGTGCCAGCGCTTCGGTGTTCTTGCCGCGCAGGCTCGGCGAATACAGGCTGATGCTTTGCCAGTCTCGCAGGTTCTTCACGTAGTGCAGGTGCGCCTGGGCCACCTTGCCGCTGCCGATGATCGCCAGGCGTTGGGCCTTCAGCGGCGCGAGGGCATCGACCGCCACCGCCGTCGTCGCCGCGGTGCGTGCGGTGGTCAGTTCACCGGCATCGCAGAGCAGCAGCGGCTGGCCGGTCTGCATCGACATCAACAGCGTCCAGGCGGTCACCAATGGGCCTTGCTCACGCACGATGTAGGGCGACGTCTTGACGCCATACACGCCGTCTTCGGTCAGCACGCCCAGGTAGTTGATGAAGTCCCCGGCACCTTTCGGGAATTCCACCAACTGCTGGGCCGGTTGCACGGCTTGCCCGGCGGCCAGGTCGCGGAACAGCTTGCGCAGGATCTGCGGCACGTCGACTTGCGCCAGCAGTTCGCGGGCCTGGGGTTGGGTGATCACGTAAGGCGTGCTGGGCATGGTCGGCTCCTGGCGCTGAAAGTAAACTAATTTGTCCATTATGGACTTTTAGTTGTTTCGGGCAAGCTCCTGTTGAAAAAAACCGGACGAAAAAAAAGCGCAGTCCGTTTCCGGCTGCGCCTTTTATTCTGCGACCCGTGTTATGGGCGCTTGCGCTCAACCGCCCGCAGCAGATGCGTCGGTGGCGTTTCACAACTGATCTTGCGACCCAGCAGCGCCTCGATGGACGGTAGCTGGTAGGAGTCGTCTTCACCGGCAAAGCTGATGGATACACCGTCGGCGCCGGCACGGCCAGTACGACCGATGCGGTGCACGTAGTCGTCCGGGACTTCCGGCAGGGTGAAGTTGATCACGTGGCTGATGCCGTCGATGTGAATGCCGCGACCGGCCACATCGGTGGCGACCAGCACGCGGATCTTGCCTTCGCGGAACCCTTCCAGGGTCTTGATGCGCTTGTGCTGCGGCACATCGCCAGACAGTTGCGCCGCATTGACGCCATCGCGCACCAGGCGTTCTTCGATGCGCCGCACTTCGTCCTTGCGGTTGGCGAAGACCATCACGCGTTCCCAGCCGTTATCGTTGACCAGGTTATAGAGCAGTTTGTATTTGTCGGCGCCGGCCACCGCGTAGATGTGTTGCTCGACGTTTTCGCTGGCCACGTTCTGCGCTTCGATCTCGACGATCGACGGGTCGGTGGTCCATTGCTTGGCCAGGTTCATCACGTCGTCGGTGAAGGTCGCGGAGAACAGCAGCGTCTGACGTTCGTTCTTCGGTGGAGTCTGGCGAATGATCTGACGCACTTGCGGGATGAAACCCATGTCGAGCATCCGGTCGGCTTCGTCCAGCACCATGACTTCGACCATGTCCAGGTGTACGTCGCCGCGCTGGTTGAAGTCGAGCAAGCGGCCCGGAGTGGCCACGAGGATGTCACAGTGGCGGGCTTCGAGGTGCTTGAGCTGCTTGTCGAAGTCCATGCCGCCGACAAACGTCATGACGTTGAGGCCGGTGTACTTGGTCAGGTCGGCCGCGTCCTTGGCGATTTGCACCACCAATTCCCGGGTCGGGGCGATGATCAGTGCTCGCGGTTCACCCATGTAGCGTTCTTTGGGCGGCGGGGTTTGCAGCAGCTGCGTGATGATCGAAATCAGGAACGCGGCGGTTTTGCCGGTACCGGTCTGGGCGCGACCGATGGCGTCTTTGCCCGCGAGGGTGAAACCAAGCACCTGCGCCTGGATCGGCGTGCAATAAGGAAAGCCCAGGTCCTGAATGGCGTGCATCAGCTCGGGGGCGAGTTTGAAATCGTGGAAGCGGGTTTTGCCTTCCTGGGGTTCGACGACGAAGTCTTCGAGCTTCCAGGGAATGACCGGTGCCTTTGGCTTCGGTTCGCGGCGTGGTTTCGCAGGTTTCGGGGCTTCGCTGCGCGGCTGTTCAGAGACAATGGCCGGGGCAGGTGGGGCGGTCGGTGTGGTCACCGGCTCGTGTTTCGGTGCCGCTACGGTTGCGGTCCGGCCAGGCTGATTACCGTCGGTACGGTGGCTGGGGGTATGAGACGGAGCGCTGGAGCCTGGCGCGAGCTGCTCAGCCTCGCTTTTACCGAACATTTTCTTGAGTGCTTTGAGCACGGTCATCTCATCAATTGGTTAAGGAATGTACGCCGGCCAGTGTAATGCAAGAATCGGGCGCGGCGTAGTGCGATGGATCAAAGGGTAGCTTTTAGCGCAAACGCTCGGCGAGCCAGACGCCGATGTCGCGAATTTCTTCGGGTAACACTTCGTGGCCCATTGGGTATTCCTGCCATGTCACGGTGACACCATGCTGCTTTAAATACTCGTAGGCGGTCCGGCCCATGGAGTTTTGCACGACGTCATCATACTGACCATGCAACGACAACACAGGAATGCGCTGCTGGCTGGCGGAAAGCTCCAGTTCATCGCTGAATGTAGGGGCATAAGTCGAGAGCGCAAGTACTCCGCCCAACGGTCCCTGCCATTTCAGGAAGGCTGTGTGCAGTACCACGGCACCGCCCTGGGAAAAACCGGCGAGAAAGATCCGCGAGGCGTCTATTCCGCTGGCCTTCTGCACTTCAATCAAATCCACGACCCGTTGCGCGGACTCCTCCAACTGCTCGCGGCTGATGGCGCGTGCCGGGCTCATGGCCAATATGTCGTACCAGCTTGGCATCTCGTAGCCACCATTAATGGTAACGGCGCGAGTCGGGGCCTGGGGCAAAACGAAACGGGTAGTGAGCAGGTTTTCCTGTAGCGCTTCAGCTACCGGCAAAAAATCGTAGCGGTCGGCACCCAGCCCATGCAGCCAGATTACGCAGGCGTCTGCGGGCTTGACGGGTTGAAGAATCAGGGGCTCGGTCATGTCTGCTCCATTGTTGTGCATGCGCGCTCATTAAGTGCAAGGTTGAAGTGCGCGATGGGTTGATCAGTTAAGAAGATGTCGCAAGGTTGAAAGTTTTGCTATTGACCTTGCGCTGAATCGCTTTAGCGAGCGGTCTGGTACGGGCTTTGCTATGGGGAAACCTGTGCAACCAATCTCATGCCTGGCGGTAACACTATCAGTGTATGGCTAGTCGTGGGATAGCAAAGAATCCGGTAATGGATGTTCGCCAGTGGCCGCTACGGGCTTCGCGAACGTGAAAGGGGCTACAGCCCGTTCGGCCGATTGGTGAGAAGTGAGTTATCCATGATGTGGATTTTCTCCTACTAGACTCATAGCGACGGTCCTTACGTCGGTTGACCCTAAAAAAAGCCAACAAGGGTCAGCAACGCCTCAAAAGGGTGCGACAGGGCTCAAGCTCCGACACAACAAGAGCAAAACTGGAGGTTTGAATGAAGATGTTGAAATCCACCCTGGCCGTCGTGACTGCAGCTGCAGTGCTCGGTGTCAGTGGGTTCGCTCAGGCGGGTGCAACCCTGGATGCAGTGCAGAAGAAAGGTTTTGTTCAGTGCGGTGTGAGCGACGGTTTGCCGGGTTTCTCGGTTCCGGACTCTACCGGCAAGATCGTTGGCATCGATGCTGACTTCTGCCGCGCTGTAGCTGCTGCAGTGTTTGGTGATGCGACCAAGGTCAAATTCAGCCAGTTGAATGCCAAGGAGCGTTTCACTGCTCTGCAATCCGGCGAAATCGACATGCTGTCGCGCAACTCCACCATGACCAGTTCCCGTGACGCGGGCATGGGCCTGAAGTTTCCTGGCTTCATCACCTATTACGACGGCGTAGGCTTCCTGGCCAACAGCAAGCTGGGCGTGAAAAGTGCCAAGGAACTGGATGGCGCGACCATCTGTATTCAAGCCGGTACCACCACCGAGCTGAACGTGTCCGACTACTTCCGCGCCAACGGCCTGAAGTACACCCCGATCACCTTCGACACTTCCGATGAAAGCGCCAAGTCGCTGGAATCCGGTCGTTGCGACGTGCTGACCTCCGACAAGTCCCAGTTGTATGCACAGCGCAGCAAACTGGCCTCGCCGAAAGATTACATCGTTCTGCCTGAAACCATCTCCAAAGAGCCTTTGGGGCCGGTCGTGCGTAACGGCGACGATGAGTGGCTGGCAATCGTTCGTTGGGTTGGCTACGCGATGCTCAACGCCGAAGAGGCCGGTATCTCTTCGAAAAACGTCGAGGCGGAAGCCAAGTCGACCAAGAATCCGGACGTTGCTCGTCTGCTGGGCGGCGACGGTGAGTACGGCAAGGATCTGAAGCTGCCGAAAGACTGGGTGGTGAAAATCGTCAAGCAAGTCGGTAACTACGGTGAAGTCTTCGAGAGAAACCTCGGCAAGGGCACTCCGCTGGAAATCGACCGTGGCTTGAACGCCCTGTGGACCAACGGCGGCATTCAATACGCACCACCAGTGCGCTGATGGTTCTATCACCCGGTGGGCCAACCACCGGGTGATGTTCTGTTCCATTATTTCCGGGGCACTTCATGCAAAATTCAATCGGCGCACCAAAGCAGAGGTTCAGCCTCAGCGATCCGCGAGTGCGTGCGTGGCTGTTTCAGATCATTACGGTTATCGCCGTGGTCGGGATGGGTTGGTACCTGTTCGACAACACTCAAACCAACCTGCAACACCGGGGCATTACCTCCGGTTTTAGTTTTCTTGAGCGCAGCGCCGGTTTCGGCATCGCTCAGCACCTGATCGACTACACCGAATCGGACAGTTATGCCCGGGTGTTTGTCATCGGCCTGCTCAACACCTTGCTGGTGACGTTCATCGGCGTGATCCTGGCGACGATCCTCGGTTTCATCGTCGGTGTGGCACGGCTGTCGAAGAACTGGATCATTGCCAAGATGGCGACGGTCTATGTGGAGGTCTTCCGTAACATTCCCCCGCTGCTGCAAATCCTGTTCTGGTACTTCGCAGTGTTCCTGACCATGCCAGGGCCGCGCAATAGCCATAACTTCGGCGACACCTTCTTCGTCAGCAGCCGCGGCCTGAACATGCCGGCAGCGCTGATAGCGAACGGTTTCTGGCCGTTTGTGGCGAGCATCGTCGTGGCCATTGTCGCGATCGTGCTGATGTGCCGCTGGGCCAACAAGCGTTTCGAAGAGACCGGCGTACCGTTCCACAAATTCTGGGTAGGCCTGGCGATGTTCCTGGTGATCCCTGCGTTGTGCGCATTGATCTTCGGCGCGCCGCTGCATTGGGAAATGCCACAGCTGCAAGGTTTCAACTTTGTAGGCGGCTGGGTGCTGATCCCTGAACTGCTGGCACTGACCCTGGCCCTGACGGTGTACACCGCGGCGTTCATCGCCGAGATCGTGCGTTCGGGTATCAAGTCGGTCAGCCACGGCCAGACCGAAGCGGCCCACTCGCTGGGGCTGCGCAACGGTCCGACCCTGCGCAAGGTGATCATCCCGCAAGCCCTGCGCGTGATCATTCCGCCGCTGACCAGCCAATACCTGAACCTGGCGAAAAACTCCTCGCTGGCGGCCGGTATCGGTTATCCGGAGATGGTGTCGTTGTTTGCCGGTACGGTGCTGAATCAGACCGGACAGGCGATCGAAGTCATTGCCATCACCATGAGCGTGTACCTGGCGATCAGTATCAGCATTTCCCTGCTGATGAACTGGTACAACAAGCGCATTGCGCTGATCGAGCGGTAAGGAAGAGCGCATGACGACTCATACTTTCAAACCCGACATGCCTCCACCGAGCAGCAGCATCGGTGTCGTGGCGTGGATGCGGGCGCACATGTTTTCCAGCTGGATCAACACCCTGCTGACGCTGTTCGCGTTCTATCTGATTTACCTGATAGTTCCGCCTCTCGTGAGCTGGGCGATTCTCGATGCCAATTGGGTTGGAACCACCCGCGCCGATTGCACCAAGGCCGGCGCCTGCTGGGTATTCATTGAGCAGCGCTTTGGCCAGTTCATGTATGGCTACTACCCGATGGACTTGCGCTGGCGCGTGGACCTGACCGTGTGGCTGGCGGTGATTGGCGTGGCGCCGTTGTTCATCGCTCGTGTTCCGCACAAGGCGATCTACGGCCTGAGCTTTCTGGTGCTCTATCCGATCATTGCCTACCTCCTGCTGCACGGTGGCGTATTCGGCCTGAGCCAGGTGGCGACCAGCCAGTGGGGCGGCCTGATGCTGACCTTGGTGATCGCTACCGTCGGTATCGTCGGCGCATTGCCGCTGGGTATTGTTCTGGCCCTGGGCCGTCGTTCGAACATGCCGGCGATTCGCGTGGTCTGCGTGACCTTCATCGAGTTCTGGCGCGGTGTGCCGTTGATCACGGTGCTGTTCATGTCGTCGGTGATGTTGCCGTTGTTCCTGCCCGAAGGCATGAACTTCGACAAATTGCTGCGGGCGCTGATCGGCGTGATCCTGTTCCAGTCGGCCTACATCGCCGAGGTGGTGCGTGGCGGTCTGCAAGCGATCCCTAAAGGTCAGTACGAAGCGGCTGCGGCAATGGGCCTCGGTTACTGGCGCAGCATGGGCCTGGTGATTTTGCCGCAAGCCCTGAAGCTGGTAATCCCTGGCATCGTCAACACCTTCATTGCGCTGTTCAAGGACACGAGCCTGGTGATCATCATCGGCCTGTTCGACTTGCTCAACAGCGTCAAGCAAGCCGCCGCCGACCCGAAATGGCTGGGCATGGCCACTGAAGGCTATGTGTTCGCGGCCCTGGTGTTCTGGATTTTCTGTTTTGGTATGTCCCGCTATTCCATGCATTTGGAACGCAAGCTGGACACTGGCCACAAGCGTTAGGAGCGTAGTTTATGAGTGAAGCGATCAAACAGCCTGTGAGTCCTCAAGGCATTATTCAGATGCAGGGCGTAAACAAGTGGTACGGCCAGTTCCACGTGTTGAAAGACATCAACCTGAACGTCAAGCAGGGCGAGCGTATCGTGCTGTGCGGCCCGTCGGGTTCCGGCAAATCCACCACCATCCGTTGCCTCAATCGCCTGGAAGAACACCAGCAGGGCCGTATCGTGGTCGATGGCGTGGAACTCACCAACGACCTCAAGCAGATCGAAGCGATCCGCCGTGAAGTCGGCATGGTGTTCCAGCACTTCAACCTGTTCCCGCACCTGACCATTCTGCAGAACTGCACCCTGGCGCCGATGTGGGTACGCAAGATGCCCAAGCGCAAGGCCGAAGAAATCGCCATGCATTACCTGGAGCGCGTACGCATTCCGGAGCAGGCGCATAAATTCCCGGGGCAACTGTCCGGTGGTCAGCAACAGCGTGTGGCGATTGCCCGTGCCCTGTGCATGAAACCGAAAATCATGCTGTTCGACGAACCGACGTCGGCACTCGACCCGGAGATGGTGAAAGAGGTTCTGGACACCATGATCGGCCTGGCCGAAGACGGCATGACCATGCTCTGCGTGACCCACGAAATGGGCTTCGCCCGTACTGTGGCCAACCGCGTGATCTTCATGGACAAGGGTGAAATCGTCGAACAGGCTGCGCCGAACGACTTCTTCGACAACCCGCAGAACGAGCGGACGAAGCTGTTCCTGAGCCAGATCCTGCATTGATAGACGCTTGGCAGTGAAATAAACCCGGACATGGTTCCGGGTTTATTTTTGCCCTCGATTTGTCCCCGCCCCCTGGAGGAGGGGCCGGTGGTGGCAACTCCTACAGGGTTAGGTTGGGGTTGTTGCTCTGGACGAAGCTGACTAACATGTCAGAAAATTCATCCTATGATTGGATGAAAGGGCGAATCCTATGTCAGATATTTCTCCATTAATTAAACGATCCTTGGTCGATCAGGCCCTGGACCAGTTGCGCCTGCGCATCAATCAAGGTATCTGGACGGTCGGCCAGCGTTTACCCACCGAGCCGGAACTGGCGACCGAACTGGGCATCAGCCGCAACACCGTGCGCGAAGCCATGCGCGTGCTGGCGTTTTCCGGCTTGATCGAGATTCGTCAGGGAGACGGCAGCTACCTGCGGGCGGTAGTCGATCCTTTGGATACGATGAAGGCGCTGTCCCGCTGCTCTCAGGAGCAGGCTCGGGAAACCCGGCACATTCTGGAAGTCGAAGCCATCGGTCTGGCTGCATTACGCCGCACCGATGAAGACCTGGTGGCGTTGCGCGAAGCGCTGAGTGTCAGCGGCAGTCACTACCACGGCGATCTCGATACCTACATCGCCTGCGACCTGGTGTTTCACCGTCGTCTGGTGGACGCGGCGCACAACCCGACCCTCAGCGAGCTGTATCGCTACTTCTCCAGCGTCGTGGGTGCGCAGTTGCGTCAGACCCTGAACGTCACCCCCCGACGCCAAGCGGTGTTCGACCTGCATATCGAACTGCTCGATGCCGTCGAGCAGCGCGACCCGGAACGGGCCAAGGCCCTGTCGAGGCAGTTGATCAATGAACCTTGAAACCGAGAATTCCATGTCGAGCAGCAACAGCCACATCACGCAACCCAAGCGAACAGCAGAGCTCGAAGAGCTGCTGATCGATGCCGAGGCCGATGACGAAGAGGTCCAGCAAAGCCACCCGATCCTGCGTCGTCCGTGGCTGTTGTTACTGGGGCTGATTCTGGTGGCGCTGAACCTGCGTCCAGCACTGTCGAGCATGGCGCCGATGCTCAGCGAAGTGTCGAAGACCCTCGGTTTGTCGGCGGCGCAAGCGGGTTTGCTGACGACGTTGCCGGTGCTGTGCCTCGGTTTGTTCGCACCGTTGGCGCCGATTCTGGCGCGACGTTTCGGCGCCGAACGGGTGGTGTTGGGCATTTTGTTGATGCTGGCCGGCGGGATTATCCTGCGTAGTTCGTTCGGCGAGATCGGCCTGTTTGCCGGCAGCGTACTGGCCGGCGCGAGCATCGGGGTGATTGGCGTTTTGCTGCCGGGCATCGTCAAGCGCGACTTCCCGAAACAAGCCGGGACCATGACCGGCGTGTACACCATGGCCCTGTGTCTGGGCGCGGCGATGGCAGCCGGCGCGACGGTGCCATTGAGCGAGCATTTCGACAAAAGCTTGGCCCTGGGTCTCGGTTTCTGGGTGGTGCCCGCGTTGGTCGCGGCGGTTTTCTGGTTGCCGCAAGTCGGTCAGAAGCACGGCGCACATAACGTGGCCTATCGGGTTCGCGGTCTGTTGCGTGATCCGCTGGCCTGGCAGGTGACGTTGTACATGGGCCTGCAATCCTCCCTGGCGTACATCGTCTTTGGCTGGTTGCCGTCGATCCTGATCAGTCGCGGCCTGACCCCGACCCAGGCCGGCCTGGTGCTCTCGGGTTCGGTGATCGTCCAGTTGGCCAGTTCGCTGGCGGCGCCCTGGCTGGCCACTCGCGGCAAGGATCAACGGCTGGCGATTGTGGTGGTCATGCTACTGACACTCGGCGGTTTGTTCGGCTGTCTCTACGCACCGCTCGAAGGCCTGTGGGGCTGGGCGATACTGCTCGGCCTGGGGCAGGGCGGTACGTTCAGCCTGGCGCTGACCCTGATCGTGCTGCGCTCGCGCGATTCCCATGTCGCGGCCAACCTGTCGAGCATGGCCCAGGGCTTCGGTTACACCCTCGCGTCGATAGGGCCCTTCGCGGTCGGCATCGTGCATGACTGGACCGGCGGCTGGAGCGCCATAGGCTGGATCTTCGGCGTGATCGGCCTCGGTGCAATCATTGCCGGCCTCGGCGCCGGGCGTTCGCTTTACGTCCAGGTGGTCAGCGAAAAGGTCTGAGCTACAGGTAAACGACGTCCAGCGTTGCCGAGCCATCCAGTTTTACCTCGGTGCTCAAGTCCAGTTCGGAGGTGGGCGAGATGACCGTTTCGACGGTGACGCGGCTCGTCAGGTTCTGGATGGCCATCGGACCGGCGCTGCTGCCCGCCACGTCGGTGAAGCCGAGGTAGCTTCTGGCGCCAATCGCAATGGAGCGGCCGTTCGATGAGCTCCAGGCCACGCCGCCGGTGGTGGAGTCGGTTCGAAACGCTTGAGACCAGTCATCCACCACGGTACTGGCCGGATCGAAGTTCAGCGAATACAGGCCGACTTTGTTGCCACTGCTGTCGTGGTTCAGACCGTAGTAAATCTCGCTGTTGACGATGGCCGAGCCGTCGCGGTTGTCGCGCATCAGCAGGGCGAACCGTCCGGGTGCATTACACTGAAGGTTGAACTCCAGCGTTTGATCGCGCAGGCGCGTTCGTTTGTCGGCGCTCAGGTCTTGCCGGGAGATTTTTCCGAAGTCGACGAGGCCGTTGTTGGACAGGCTGGGTGTGCAGGCCAGCGGGGTGATGAGGCCCGTAACGGTCAGGTCAGTGCTCGATGCGACGAAGGTGAGTGGTGAAATCAGGACGATGAACGCCATCGTCAGGATGTGTGGAGTTTTTTTCATGGGACAGGTTTCGCTATGGCTAATGGGCTGAATCAGTCCTTGCCCGGAGCATGCCCCCGGGCAGAGGTGGCTACGGGGTTACGGGTAATCGACGATCGCCACTTCGTTAGTTAGGTCGAGTGAGTCGGCGCGGGCGATGTAGGTCCGTACCTGAAGACCGGTCACCAGATCCTTGATGGCTATTGGAGTGGAAGGACCACCAACGGCTCCGAAGGCACTTATGGCGTTAGGGATCAACCCGTTGAAAGTGCCCCAGGTGTCGCCATTGTTGTAGGAATGCAGGGCGCGTACAGCAACGCCGTCGCCCAGCGGAGCCTCGAATCGTGTCTCGAAGTAGCCGAGCTTTTGGTTTTCGTCGCCATTGATAAGACCCAGGCCGAACGAAGCGCCATCGTCTGCGTCCGACCCCGCCCTTTTATCGATCGGTTTCAGCCTGAATGCTATCGCCGAGTCGCAATTCACGGTGAGTTGCAATGTGTGAGTGGTCAGTCTCGTCCAACGGTCCTGATTCAAATCTTTGGACGAAAACTTGCCGTGATCAACGACCCCGCCTTCGGACAGCATCGGCGTGCAAGCGTTGGGGGTGATGATGCCGGTCACCGTCAAATCCGTACTCGAAGCCGCCAGCGCATAGGGTGCAATGCCGATCAACGCGGTGGCGGAGAGTGCTGCAAAGTACTTTTTCATCATTTTTTTACTCACTTCTATGGTTGTGTTGTCCTGACTGTCCCAGGTGCTCAAGCGCGCCCGGATTCAGCAGGATCGGGTTGGGTGTCACAGGTAAATAATCTCGATCGTTCCCGCGCCATCGAGGTTGATGGCGCTGCTCAAATCGAGGCTGTTGGTGGGGGCGATGACGGCGTCCACGGTGACGGTGACGCTGAGGTTCTGGATCAGCACCGGGCCGTTGGCGTTCGCGCTGTCGGTGAAGCTCAGGTAACTGGTTTTGCCGATGGGGATCGGGCTGGCGCTGGCCGAGCTCCAGGCGATGCCGCCAGTGGTGGAGTCGATTCGATAGAGGCGGGCGTAGCCGTCGGCGCTGGCGTCGGTCGGGTCGACGGTCAGGGAGAACAGACCGATGTTGTTGTGGCGGCTGTCCGTGCCCAGGCTGTAGTAAATGTCGCTGTTGACCGTCGCCGAGCTTGAGCGGTTGTCATGCATGATCAGCGCGAACGAAGTGGGCGCGTCGCAGCCCACCCTTAAATTCAACGACCTGGGCGGCAGGCGTGTGCTCTTGTCGGCGTTCAGGTCGTTTTTCGACAGGGTGCCGAAGTCGACCACGCCGCCGTTGGACAGCACCGGTTCGCAGGCCGCCGGCGCGAAGCGGGCGCGCAAGGTCGCCTCGCGGGTGCGCCCGGCCGCGACGGCGTCGAACACGCCGATGGTCTCCCAGGTGACGGCGTCGCGCACCTGCATCCCTTGCTCTTGAACCCAGGCCGTCAGCTCAAGTTGTGCCGAAAAAGTACGGCCCTGCAACGGCACGCCGGCCTGTACCGGAACGACGCCGTGCGCCGGGCGCCAGATCAGGCTCGATGCCGTTTCCGCCGGTGGCTGGCCGACACCGGCAATCAGCCCGACCTCGACCGATCGACCATCCAGCACCGCATCGCGAATGCGCATCCGGTAGCTGCCGCGTTCGGCAAAGTGAAAGCGTTCGGCGGTCGCCGCCATGGCTCGATAAAACACACTCATGTCGGTGGGTTGCGGGCAGCTCAGGCTCAGGCTCAGCTGGCGCTCGCCGAGGTTTCGTTCGGCTGCCGAATCGGGGCGAATTGCCCGGTTCATCAATCCGTAGTCGAGCACGGGCTGGCTCAGGTTGAACTGGCATTCATCGGCAGAGGCCCAGGCGAAGGGTGTGAAAGCGCTCAGCGCCAGGGGCAGCAGCAAATAACGGGACAGGTTCATCAAAGTCATCCTCAGAGCGCTCGGCACTTGGCGGGGGCGGTTTCGTAGTAGGCGTTGGTGTCGGCGTCTGCCGGCAGCTCGAAACGCAGTTCGCAACGCTCCAGTCCCGGCGCGGTGATCCACAGCGCACGGCTGTCGAGGACGTTGGGCAGAAACACCAGGCCGCCGTCCTGCACCAGGGTGACGAACTCGCCGTCCTCGGTATTCACGGCGGCACCGCGAGGCAGCGGTGCACCGTTGGCAGTGGTGGCTTTGAGCAGTGCACGGCGGGTCAGGGTGAGGCCGAACTCGATGTTGTCGACGGCACCGCGCCCGGTCGAAATCACCGCCAGACCGTTGTGGATGTCGGCGTTGCGCGGCAGGCTCTTGGTGTCGACTTCCACTGCGCTGCGGCCGTACGCCGCCACTTGCGGGACCACCGCCTGACCTTGCCAGTCGGTCCACACCGGACCGCTGGGGGTCGAGACTTTGATGGAACCCATGTCGCCCACCGACAGCAGGGCAAAGGTGTCGCTGACCGGGTAAGGCGACAGCGTCACGCCACCGCCGTGGATCACGGCGCCGCCACGGGCGCTGGCCTGATAGCTGGAACGCTCGGCATCGGAACGGGTGTAGTTCAGGTCCAGTTGGCTGTAGCGCGGCAACAGCGAAACACCGGCCGTAGACTGCACTTCTTTATCGCGAGTGTCGTGTTCGACGCCGACGCGGTAAGCCAGTTGATCGTTGATCTGTTCACTCAAGCCCACGCCGCTGCGGTATTCGCCTGCGGAGCTGCGCACCCAGGTGCGTGCGCGACGGTTCTCACCCAGGGGAATACTGAGGTTCAGGTAGACGCTGTCGTCGTTGCGGCTCGCGCCGCTGACCTGCCACTCCGCCGTCGCCGAGACCGACACACCACCGAAATTGGTACCCCAGGACGCGAGGGCGCGGCTGCTGCTTTGCCCATCGAAAGAACTCGATCGGCTGATGCCACCGCTGAACCCGCCGAGCCACGGGTTGGACCAGGACAGCGCGGCGCTTTGCTGGTCGCGGTAGCGGGATTTACTGTCGTCGTCGGTGTTGTCGAACACCGCGTCCTGCAGTTCACGATAGCCGAGGGTCCGGTAGGAACTGCCAGCATTGAAACCCCACTGCTCGCTGAAACGGTGCGATACGTTAAGGTCCGCCTGCAGCCCCTGGCTGGATTGTTGGCCACCGGCATCGGCGCCGGTCAGAGCGGCTTGAACCTGGGTAACCGGCGAGGGCAACAGGCCGACACTGGCACCTGCCGCGCGATAGTCGGCGGCACCGGTCAGGCCTGCGCTGAGCACGACTTGCTGCGTGAGTGCACCGCTCCAGCCGCCGCTGATTACCCACGGGTCGCCACCCTGTTCATCGCCGGTACTGCGCACCTTGCCGGCCGCCAGCGAATAACCGGGCGCCGGCAGACCGACGCCGAGCATCGCGGCAGGCACGGTAAAACTGCGCTCGCTGCCATCTTCTTCCTTGATCGTGACTTCCACATCGGAACGGGTGTTGAGGCGGCGCACGTTGGTGAGCGCGAATGGCCCGGCGGGCACCACCGTGGAATGGATCAATACACCGTTCTGCCGAACCTCGACCTGGGCCTGACTGTTGGCAATGCCTTCGATGACCGCGCTTTGTCCTTCGATTTGCAGTGCTTCTTCATTCAGTACTTGCACGCCGGTGATCTGCGCGCCGGCCAGCACCGGGTTGTACAGATTGATCTGGCCCGCTTGCAGCACCGCTTCGTGACTGGCGAACGTGCGCTGGGCGTAGGCGGCGATGTGCGTGGTGCGGGAAACGTCGTCCTGCCAGGTCTGCACCTGCCGGCTGCGCACGATCCAGTCACCGGCGTTGAAACCCACTTCGGTATTGGCCGAGGCGAAGCGACTGGTCTGATCGCCATAACGGCTGTGCAAACCGGTGACGTCGTAGTTGAGCAACCCGGCAATGCCCCCGGTTTGATAGCCGGAAAAATCCCGGGCAGTGGGGCGTATCGCATCGGTGGGCACGATCAATGACAGGGCCAGGTTCGCCGGGTCCGGATCGATAACGGTCTGCGGCGCGGTGCCGAGAAAATCGTAGCAGCGACCATCATCCAGCAGGTACTCGGGCACCGTCAGGTTGGCCGCATCGAGCAGGGCGCGATCGAAGCACAATTCGCCCTGGTCATTGAACGCGACGTCGACCCGGCCATGGCGCTGGCCATTGACCGACAGCGTGACCGGATGCCGTCCCGCGGTGAATCGCGGCGATTGCATCAGCAGCGTTGCCAGCGTCGGGTCGATGCCCCGCGCCTGCAACGTGTTTTTGTCGAACGACGGCGGCTGCGAAACCTCACCGTAGGCGTTGAGCGCCATCAGAGTGTTGGTCAGCAGCAACGCCAGCGTTGTCCGCTGTCGCAATGTAAAAGGGCGAATAACGGGCACGGCTTCGCCATCACGGCAATTCAATACTGTGTTCATTGGGTTCACTTGGGTTATGCCGGGGTGCTGGCCGATTCGCTGTGGTCAGGCACGCCTGTGGCAACGGCCGAAAGGCCGTAGCCTTGAAACATCGGCGCTCATGATTCCTTCATGGCGCTGTCGTGGCGGTTTCAGGATTCGATGGGTGCTTCGTAATGCGGCACGGCGAAACCGTAGACAGTCGCCGGTTGAAAGCGCACCTTCGTGGCGGCTCCTTCAGGTGCCTTGACGCTGATGTGTTCACCGGGCAACACGTAGGTTTTGGGCAACATCGCGTTGGTCGCGGCCGGCAGCAATTGCACTTCCTGACCCAGGCGCACCACGTACGGCGTGTCGTTGCGTACCGTCAGCTGGCCATCCTGCAGCGACCATTGCAGGTCAGTCCAGGGTGTGCGATTGGGCGCCAGGCCCTTGGGGTGAAGGATCACCGGCAGGTTCTGGCGCACCGTCACGCCCACCCGGGCATGCCCGGCTTCGGCGGCGGGTTTGCCTTCCGGGATGCCTTCGAAGATCACCCGTTTCAAACGCTGGGTCAGCAAGGGTTTTTCGGTTTGCAGAATGAAACGCACCAATTGGGTTTTCGACGCTTCGACGCGTGCCAGCGGTGGCGTGACGAACACCAGCGATTCGGTGTCCTCGGCAATGTCCTCGATGGTGACGTGCATCAACGCCAGGTTGGCATCGGTGTTGGTCACGGACACCGACGCTTTGCCGTCGGCCTCGTTGACGATCACCACCGACGTGTTCGGGACCATTCCGTCAGCCTGGGCCTGGGTGGCCTGCAGAAGGCCGAGCGCGCCGATGCCGGCATGCAGCAGATGGCGCGTGAGGGATAAAAACATCGTCATGACGTTTCTCGTTGAGTGTTCGAAAAAAAGCGGCCGGCAATACCGGCCGGTCAGTAATTCAGCTGCACGGTGACGTGCCCGTCGATGGGGACTTCATCGGTCAGGGTCAGGTCATTCGCGCGCACGATGGTGGTGAAGGCCGTCAGCCTGGCGTGCAGGTCTTTGATGGCGACCGGAGTGCTCAGGTCGGTCGGCGCTGCAAACGCGGTCAGGCCGGCATGCCCCAGGTAGGACGACACTCGCCAGCTGGCCCCGTCGTTGCTGGACATGATGGTTTTCACCGGTTTGCTGTCTGCTACCGCATCGAACAGACCAAACGCCACGCTGCCCAGGTTCTGATCATCGTTGACCACGCCCAGGCCGTGGTGGGCCGGGTTAATGGCGGAGGAGCCTCCGCGGTTGTCGAGGGTCGTTAGGGTAAACAGCGTGGCGGCTTCACAGTTAACGTACAGGTACAGCGTGCCGTTGGGCAGGCGGGTGGGCTGCTCCGCATCGAGATCCTTCACCGTCACTTTGCCGTGGTCGACGAGGCCGCCGCCGGACAGGTTGGGCGTGCAGGCGCTGGGGGTGATCACGCCGGTGACGCTCAGGTCGGTGTTGCTGGCGGCCAGGGCTGAAGGGGCGCAGGCGAGCAAGAGCGGAGCCATTAGAGCAAGGGAGCATCGTTCCATGATGGGTCGTCCTTTGAGTGAGCGGGCAGCGCCAGGTGGCTGGCGTTGCCCGTTGAGGGGGTGAAGGGTTACAGGTACTTGATCTGCAGGGTGGCGTTGCCGTCGAGTCTGACTTCGTCGGTCAGGGTCAGGCTGTTGGTGGGGGCGATGGCGGTGTGGAGCCACATATCCACCGTGACGTTTTCAACGAACTCAGGTGTCCAGGCGCCACTGACCCGGTTGCCAAACCCGATCCAATCGTTCGGTAGCATCGATACGTCATCGTCAAACCTTGACCAGGTAGCACCCTCGTTATGTGAATACATAGCGCTCACCGGAACGGCCGCGACCGGGTTTTTGAAACCCAACTGGTAGAAACCCAATTTTTCAGTCCCATTGATCAGGCCCAGTCCCATCCCGTTTGCCATGCTCGCTGTGTTTAGCCTGTTGTCGAGCGTACTGATCGCAAATTGCGCTGATGCACTGCAGTTCACTGTGAGTTGAATGGTTTCGACTCCGAGTACGGTGTGAGTAGTCTCATTCAGGTCTTTCGCAGAGATTTTCCCGTAATCGACAACACCGCCGTTGGCCAGGATCGGTTCGCACGCCACCGGCGTGATGGTGCCTGTAACGGTCAGGTCGGTACTGGATGCAGCAAAAGCGGACGATGCGCCAGTCAGCAGCAACGCAGTCGTCAAAAGGGATAAATGTTTGTTCATGTGTCGGCTCTTCCTTGAAGGAGGATTGTTGGTTATTGCCCTAAGCGGACAGGGCGCAATCTAACGATCGAGGTAGCCAGGCGGAATGCAACTAATACGAAAACGGCCGAGCGGGTGCATGAAAAGGAGTTGCGGGCTCCAGACCGTCATTTTTTCGGGGTGTTGTCTGTAGGCCTTTGGAGTGGACGACGTGGGTTGACGGGCAACGTTGAATCTCCGGTGTTGCCCGGTGAATTGATGCCCGTTACAGGTAATCGATCTGAAGGACGGCCGAACCGTCGATGGGCACTTCGTCTGTCAACGTCAGGCTGTCAGTACGAGCAATGCCGGTAGACACAACAAGATCCAGGGTCAGGTCTTTTATCCACATAGGTGTAGTGACGGGGCCGATAGCCCCAACCGCCCAGAGGTTTTTAGCGCCCCAGAATACAGTCGATCCTTCCTTCAGCCAGGTCGTGCCACCGTCATTGGAGAGAATGGCTTGGGCCGTGACGTTGTCAGCCATCACGTTGCGTGGGATGACACGGAAGTAACCCAGCTTTTCGCTGGTGTTGATCATCCCCAGGCCAAAGTAATTTCCATTTATTGATGTGTCGGGACGGTTATCGAGCGGGGCGATGGCGTATGGGGTTGCATGATCGCAGTTCACTGCCATTTGCAAGGTGACGGTAGGCAAAACGGTGCTCCTGTCAGGCTTCAGGTCTTGAACGGAGTGCTTGCCATGATCGGCGATGCCGCCGGCAGACAGGGTGGGCGTACAGGCCGCTGGCGTGATAATGCCGGTAACGCTCAGATCGGTACTGGACGCGGCGAACGCCGACGATGCCCCGCTCAGCAGCAAGGCGGCGGTCAGGAGGGATAAACGTTGATTCATGGGTGGTTCTTCCTTGGACGAACGATGACTGGGGATGCCCCTTTGCGGACGAGGCGCAATCTATCGGTCGAGGTAGCCACGCGGAATGCAACTAATACGAAAACGGGCAGCCCTGCGTATGAAAAGGTGTAGCGGGCTCCAGACCGTCAGCCTTCGGACTGTTGTCTGTAGGCTTTTGGTGTGGCCGACGTAGCTTAAAAATGTAGGGGGCTTCTCTTTGTTTTATAGGAGAAAGGACAGAGGCCCGAGGGCATTGGGCGAAGCCGTTTCGCGGTCGAGATTGGTCGTTGTGGTCGGCACAGGACGGCGCTACTTTTCGCCTATTTCAGTCACCAAACAGGAAAAATCCGACAATGCGCGTAATCATCGCTGACGACCATCCGGTCGTTCGTATCGGCTTGCGGATGCTCATCGGTCTGAGCAACACATGTGTGATCGTGGGCGAGGCCGATGGCCCGGACAGCCTGTTGAGCCTGCTTTCGACCACGCCTTGCGACCTGTTGATCACCGACTTCTGCATGCCGGGCAACTTGCAGGCCGATGGCCTGAAAATGCTGAGCATGGTGCGACGTCGCTATCCGTCAATGTCGATCATTCTGGTCACGATGTTTACCAACGTCACGACACTGAGGGCGGCGTTTGCTCAGGGCGTGATGGCGATCATCGCCAAAGACGGGTCGGCGAAGGAACTGCCCATGGCGATCAAATCAGTGGGCGAAGGTCGGCGGTTTATCAGCGCGTCCTTACGCACGGCGCTGGTTCAGGCCGACGCCGAGGCGCAGTCCGGTTCTCCTTCACTGTCGGCCAAAGAACATGAAGTGGTAAGAATGCTGGCCAGCGGCATGACCGTCAGCGAAATCGCCGGCCACTTCAAACGCAGCGTTTCAACGATCAGCAAACAAAAAAGCATGGCCATGCAAAGGCTGGGCATCTCCACGGATGTGGATCTCTTTGCCTATGCCCGTGACAGCGGCATGATGCATTAGGTCTCGGCGCACCTCAGGGTATTCCTGCCACGAATGCCAATAGTGTTCCGTGCATTTGCAGACTATCGTGCAGGCAATCCTGTAAAAACTTCGGAGCCTGCCCATGAGTGATGCCCACAGCGCATTGATCACCCAGTTCTACCAAGCCTTTCAGCGGCTGGATGCCGAGGCCATGAGCGCCTGCTACACCGACGACGTGGTGTTCAGTGATCCGGCGTTCGGTGAGCTGCGCGGCCACGATGCCAGCGACATGTGGCGCATGCTCACTACCCGGGCCAAGGACTTTTCCCTGACCTTCGATAACGTGCGCAGCGATGAGCGCACCGGCGGCGCCCATTGGGTGGCGACGTACCTGTTCAGCCAGACCGGCAATATCGTGGTCAATGACATTCAGGCGCGTTTCGTGTTTCGCGATGGCAAGATCTGCGAGCACCACGACAGTTTTGATCTGTGGCGCTGGTCGCGTCAGGCGCTGGGTTTCAAAGGGCTGCTGTTGGGCTGGACGCCGGTTGTAAGAAGCGCCGTGCGTGCTCAAGCGTTGAAAGGCTTGAAGGCATTCCAGGCCAGTCGCTGATAAGATCGCGGCTTGTTTCCTTTCAAGCCCTGATCGTCACGTGAGCACCCCGAGCGAATCTTCCGTCGATGCCGCCGAACCGTCGGTGCCTGTCAGCAAACCCTGGTTCGTCTATCTCGTTCGCGCGGCCAATGGTTCGCTCTACTGCGGGATCAGCGACGATCCCGTCCGCCGCTTCGCCACTCACCAGAGTGGCAAAGGTGCGCGCTTCTTCCTGTCCAGCCCGGCCGTGGCGCTGGTCTATACCGAAGCCTGCCGTGACAAAAGCGAAGCGCTGCGCCAGGAGCGCTTGATCAAAAAACTCAAGAAAAGCGCCAAGGAATGTCTGGTCGCGAGTGCGGCCGCGGGCTTATCAATCTGACTGATAAGTGCCCATCAGGCAGATGGGTAGGCTGCCTGCCGATTGCGCGCTAAGCTGCGGGCTCCTTATCCGAGCGGCGGAGCCGAGCATGTCCGAGTTGATTCTTCATCACTACCCGACGTCCCCTTTCGCCGAAAAGGCCCGCTTGCTGCTGGGCTTCAAGGGGTTGTCCTGGCGTTCTGTGATAATTCCCCGGATGATGCCAAAACCCGATCTGACGGCCCTGACCGGCGGCTACCGCAAGACGCCGGTGTTGCAGATCGGTGCTGATGTCTATTGCGACACCGCGCTGATCGCTCGTCGCCTGGAGCAGGAAAAAGCTTCACCGGCGTTTTTCCCGGAAGGCCAGGAAATGGTCACGGCGACCTTTGCGGCGTGGGCCGATTCGGTGGTGTTCCAGCACGCAGTCAGCCTGGTGTTCCAGCCAGAATCGGCAGCGGTGCGTTTCGGCAAATTGTCGCCGGAGGCGATCAAGGCATTCCTGGCCGACCGCACCGGCTTGTTCAGCGGTGGCAGCGCCACTCGATTGTCGGCCGAGCAGGCAAAGCATCAATGGCCAACGATCATGGCGCGTCTGGAGCAGCAGCTTGAGCGTGAGCAGGGAGACTTCCTGTTCGGTGAACCGTCGATTGCCGACTTTGCCCTGGCTCACTCGCTGTGGTTCCTCAAGGCGACGCACGTGACGTCACCGTTGGTGGATGCTTATCCGGCCGTTTCGGCGTGGTTTGGCCGTGTGATGGGTTTTGGTCATGGCGCGTTCAGCGAGATGACGGCCGAGCAAGCGCTAGAGATTGCCCGCAATGCAACACCGGCCGCATTGCCGGATGAGCCGTTCGATGAGCCGAACGGCTTCGAGGTCGGCCAGCAGGTGGTGATTGCAGCGACCGATTACGGGGTTGATCCGGTGGCGGGTGAGTTGATGTTTGCCGGCAGCGAAGAGTTGATTTTGCGCCGTGAAGACGAGCGGGCCGGTGTGGTGCATGTGCACTTTCCGCGGTTCGGGTTTCGTATCGAAGCGCAGTAACTTGGCGAAGATGGGATTGGTTACGACCTGTGGCGAGGGAGCAAGCCCCCTCACCACAGGATTGTTTGAAGCTGATGGTTATTTCAGCGCCGCAAGCACCTGGTCCGGGTCATACCCGCGAATCAACGTTCCATTTACATCGATGATCGGAATCCCGCGTCCACCGAGTGCCTCATAGGCTTTGCGCGCCACGGCATCCTTCTCGATATCGAATTCCTTGTACGGAATGCCTTTCTGATCGAGGAAGCGCCGGGTCAGCTTGCAGTAGCCGCACCAGTCAGTGGCGTAGAGCACGACGTTGGCCTTGGCCTGGGTTTGCTCGGACACCACCTGCGAGGGGTGAAGTACCCGTTCGATCTTGCCCCAGTTCTGGTAAACCACTACCACCAGCAGGATCAGCAGGAATTTTTTCAACACGCCGCCGAGCATCAGTTGCGTCGCTTGAGCTGGTCGGTCAGTTGGGTCGGCAGGCCCTTGATGATCAGCGTGCCGGCTTCTTCGTCGTATTCGATCTTCGAGCCCAGCAGGTGCGCTTCGAAGCTGATGGACAAGCCTTCGGCGCGACCGGTGAAGCGGCGGAACTGGTTCAGGGTACGCTTGTCCGCCGGGATCTCCGGSGACAGGCCGTAGTCCTTGTTGCGGATGTGATCGTAGAAGGCTTTCGGGCGATCTTCGTCGATCAGTTCGGACAACTCTTCCAGGCCCATGGGCTCGCCCATTTTGGCCTGGCTGCTGGCGTAATCCACCAGGGTCTTGGTCTTCTCACGCGCGGACTCTTCCGGCAAGTCTTCGCTTTCGACGAAGTCACTGAACGCCTTGAGCAGAGTGCGGGTTTCACCGGGGCCGTCGACGCCTTCCTGGCAGCCGATGAAGTCGCGGAAGTACTCCGAAACCTTTTTGCCGTTCTTGCCTTTGATGAACGAGATGTACTGCTTGGACTGCTTGTTGTTCTGCCACTCGGAGACGTTTATCCGCGCCGCCAGGTGCAACTGGCCAAGGTCCAGATGCCGCGAAGGGGTCACGTCCAGCTGATCGGTCACCGCCACGCCTTCGCTGTGGTGCAGCAGGGCGATGGCCAGGTAATCGGTCATGCCTTGCTGGTAATGCGCGAACAGCACATGGCCACCGACCGAGAGGTTGGATTCTTCCATCAGCTTTTGCAGATGCTCGACCGCCACCCGGCTGAAGGCCGTGAAATCACGACCACCGTCGAGGTATTCCTTCAGCCAGCCGCTGAATGGAAATGCACCTGACTCCGGATGGAACAGCCCCCAGGCTTTGCCCTGTTTGGCGTTATAGCTTTCATTCAAGTCGGCGAGCATGTTCTCGATGGCCGCGGACTCTGCCAGTTCGGAATCGCGGGCGTGAAGAACTGCAGGTGTGCCGTCGGGTTTTTTGTCGATCAGGTGGACGATGCAATGACGGATCGGCATGGGCTTCTCGGCTGATTGAAGAGAGGAGGGCGTGCTCCCCCAAAAAGTGCCCAGTGTACCGCAACCACTGGTTTTGGCGTGGTCCGAAGGGCAATTCGAAGCTCTCCGGCGACCCTAATGTGATTTTTTCCCGATTTAGAGCAATAAAGCTGACCAAATGGGTAGCTAGAGGCGGATATTTCCCCGTCTCTGTGCTAGTTTTGCCCGGTCTTACGCGAAGTCACTGCGTTAAGCGTGCATTCAGCATTTGTCAGGTCGAACCAAACCCTGATTTCGGTATCTATAACCCCGACTCGTCGTGGTTATGGCCGAGGGTGCCAGATCCAGAAGATCGGGCTCGATGGCTGACACTGCACTCTGCAATCCATATGAATTTGATAGGGAAGGAACACTACAATGGCTCTTACTAAAGACCAACTGATCGCCGACATCGCTGAAGCTATCGACGCGCCAAAAACCACCGCGCGTAACGCTCTGGACCAACTGGGCCAAATCGTTGCTGATCAGCTGGAAAACGGCGGCGAAATCACTCTGCCAGGTATCGGCAAGCTGAAAGTGACTGAGCGTCCTGCCCGTACCGGCCGCAACCCTTCGACTGGCGCTGCCATCGAAATCGCTGCCAAGAAAGTGATCAAGCTGGTTGTGGCCAAAGGCCTGACCGACGCTGTCAACAAGTAAGACTTGTTAAAAAAAACCGTGCACCGGAGCAATCCGGGCACGGTTTTTTTGTGTCTGCGATTCAGCGATTGATCAGGCTCAATCGCTGTTTCGGTTGTTACTCAGCTTTTGCGGGCCCAGCGCTCGCGCCAGACCTGCTGCTCGGATTTGGTCTGGAAGGTCCAGGCGACGAAGCGGCTTTGCTTCTGCCCTTGGGACATTTCCACGACCTGGCTTTCCAATACGCCGGCCTTTTTCAGCGCCGTCTGGATCGCCGGCAGGTTCGAGGCTTTTGAGACCAGGGTGCTGAACCAAAGCACTTTGTGTTGAAAGTGCGCGCTCTCGGCGATCAGTTGCGTCACGAACCGTGCCTCGCCACCTTCACACCATAGTTCTGCCGATTGACCACCAAAGTTCAGCACTGGCAGTTTGCGTTTTGGGTCGGCGCGACCCAGCGCGCGCCATTTACGCACGCTGCCCTTGGTCGCCTCGTCCATCGAGGCGTGGAACGGCGGGTTGCACATCGTCAGGTCAAAACGTTCACCGGGCTCGAGCAAGCCCAACAGAATGTGCTTGGGATTAGTTTGCTGGCGCAGCTGGATGGCTTTGTTCAGCCCGTTGGACTGCACGATGGCTTTGGCGGAGGCCACGGCTATCGGGTCGATTTCCGAGCCGAGGAAGTGCCAACGGTAGTCGCTGTAGCCGATCAGCGGATAGACGCAGTTGGCGCCCATGCCGATATCGAGCACCTTGACCGGCGCGCCGCGAGGGATTTCGCCGTCGTTGACGCTGGCCAGCAGGTCGGCCAGGAAGTGCACGTAGTCGGCACGGCCCGGAACCGGCGGGCACAGGTAATCGGCCGGGATGTCCCAATGGGCGATGCCGTAGAACGACTTGAGCAGCGCCCTGTTGAACACCCGCACCGCGTCCGGGCTGGCGAAGTCGATGCTCTCCTTGCCGTACGGATTGATGATCACGAACTTCGCCAGTTCCGGCGTGCTCTTGATCAGCGCCGGGAAGTCGTAACGACCCTGATGGCGATTGCGCGGGTGCAGGCTGGCCTTCTCGCGTGGCTCCACGGCTTTGGTTGGGGGCGCGGATTCAGGCTTTTTTCGCGCAGGTTTGGGTGTGCTGGGGGCGGTCATGGGCGAGGTCGATTCGGGTATGGCTAAAAGTGGCGGGTATTGTCCCACATCCGCCTGTTGAGCACCGAATTGCGAAGATCACGAATATCTATTGTAGGAGCTGCCGCAGGCTGCGATCTTTTGATTTTGCTTTAAAACAAGATCAAAAGATCGCAGCCTGCGGC